>NZ_JBOZPS010000013.1:0-132423 GCF_050849305.1 Shewanella sp. MF05960
AATCTAGCGCGGAACTCATCGTGGAGCGGGTGGTAAAGCACCTAATGAAGACTCCGAATACATTAGCGCAAACCAACCTCGTTATCGAAAATATCATTTGCAATAACGAGGCGGACCATACATTTTTATGTCTGAAATTTGGGTTTTATCGTTAAGATTTAAAGCCCAAAGCAGCTCTGCTTGAACATCAGGCGTGCAAGCGCAAGTCTGGCCTCGGGTACCATTATTGATATTCGAGCGGCTAGCAATAGAGAGTGGTGTAAAAAAGCCTCAACATTAGTTGGGGCTTTTTTATGTCTGAAATTTGGGTTTTATCGTTAAGGTTTAAAGCCCAAAGCAGCTCTGGTTGAATATCAGGCGTGCAAGCGCAATTCTGGCCTCGGGTACCATTATAATCTCTATTTATAGAGAATTGTTTTGCGCTAAAATACGTTGACGCTGTTAATCAAAGGCCAGTTGCTTATGCTGCTGGTCTTTTTTATGTCTGATATTTGGAGTTTTGAACGGTAACGAGCGATGAGAGATAATGAGTCCAGATGCTAGGATGGACGTTTTCCTGCGAGTTCGCTACACGGCTATAAGGGCGAGTTATTTCAGTTATTCGAAGTAAGGCAGGATAGCCGCAGTTATAGTCACTAGCAGCGAAGCGCTCTAGCCGCTAGTGTTTATTACATTTAGTGTCTCGGCTAATCGTTTATCAATGCTTTTAATGCTGGTGAAGCTTTAAAGCTTGGCTGATTAAATCCTGCTATTTCCATCGCTTCACCCGTTTGAGGGTTTCGGCCTGTTTTAGGTAAATAGAAGCGTAATTCAAATGTACCAAATTGTGGGATATAAATTTTCTCGCCTTCCGCTAAACCTTGATGAATAACACGTAATATCTGTTCGAGATGCTGTTTCGTCTCAACTTGAGAGGTGTCCATTTTTTTTGCCATGGATTGGATGAGTTGCTTTTTATTCATAGGGATCTCTACTGCTTGAATGCGTCAAGCGCTCCTTATAACAATTCGAGATCTGTGTTCCTAGTTGTCTGTAGATAATTTAATGTTAACTGGCTATTTTTTATATAAATGATTGAAAATTGAACGTTGAAGTAACGCTTTGGTATTAACTTTTGTTGTTAAAATGTTTCTGTCATCCAAAGTAGGCCATTATTTGCAATAATGATTATATTCGTTTCACTGCAAGGGTAAACGTGACAATATTGAGGTGTCGAAGGCTATGGGGAACAGCATGTTGAGTCAAGCTGCGCGATCTATTCATATCAGTATCATCGGTGTATTACTCTTGTGTATATCGCCATCTTCTTTGGCGAGTGAACCACATCATTACGACAATCTCATCCAGCATCTGCAATTACAATATTTGGCTGAACCTACAGCGCAGCGAGCACAATACTTAGCGATATTACAATCGGGATCAGATGCAGAACAGCTAGAATACATCGACAGTATTCAACAAAGCGTCGCCACATTTTGGCATCAAAAACAGGTTCCATTGGCCTATGATACTTTAGACGATAGCGCGTCTGTTATTGCTAAAAATATTGCCCTCGAACCTGCAGTTGAAGACTACCTTGGCGTGATTAATTATCTACGAAAATTAATGTGGCTAACCCAAACACAAGACTGGGACGCGATTGAGCCCGGAGGATTGTTGCGACCTGGAGATGGCCATCCGAGTATTAAGCAAATTAACCAGCGTTTATGGTTACTTGGTGATGGCAATGAATACCTTGCCGATGAAGTGTTGTATTTACCTGCGCTAGCGCAAAGCGTGAAGCGTTTTCAATCTAGGCATGGGTTAACCTCTGACGCCGTCATTGGGCCTAAAACCTTATTTTGGCTCAATCAAACCCCGCTACAAAGAGCAACATTACTCGCTAAAAGTTTTGTCGAAAAAACCACCTATTTAAGCCAATTACCGCAACCCTATTTATTGATTAATATTCCGGCGTTTCAAATGGTATTAGTCGAGAACAATCAAGTGGTGTTGGCGTCAAAAGTGATTGTCGGTAAATCTTATCGGCAAACGCCGGTTATGACAGGGCAAATCTCTAATATCATTATTAACCCAACATGGACTGTGCCGAGGCAACTGTTACGCCAGGATATTTTGCCGCAAATCCAATCAAATGGTCATTACTTTAATGACAGACATTTTGATGTGTTTGATTTTGAAGGTAATAGAGTCGATAAAACCCCACAACAATGGCAACAGGCGGCTGTAGGGCGTTTTCCTTACCGTGTGGTGCAACGCCCTGGTGGTGATAATGCGTTAGGCCGTTATAAATTCCATTTTAATAATGACCAAAGTATTTATTTACATGACACGCCAAGCAAATCATTGTTTTCAAGATCCGACAGAGATTTGTCGTCAGGTTGTGTACGGATTGAAAAAGTACAACAACTTGCCGATTGGTTTGCTAACCATTTAGTTATTGATAAGCGTACCTGGAGCCGATTGCAGAACAATTACACCAAAACACAATGGTTTGCTTTATCGGACACATTACCAGTGCACATGGTGTATTGGCGCGCTTGGGTGGATGATGAACATGTTGCACAATACCGCGATGATATTTACCAATTAGCTCCGGTTACTCCCGTGAATTTATTAAGTCAAAAAACGCAACCTCAAGCACGAGTTCAATAATGCATCATCATTGTGAAACCACATAAAACCCTAGCTGATGAAGTAAAGTTAATTATTGTCTATTTTACTCATAAGCACTTGAGGCACATCACACTCCTGTATTTTTACTGTGTGTTTATTGCACAGTAAAAAATATCCCCACTTGCATTTATAGTCATTAATGTTTAATTTACTGGTCAGTTGGATAAAAAACCAACAATGGTGCTTATGCCCATTGTGAAGATGAAATCGTGCTTTAAGCCGATAAATTATGTAAATCTATAAATTAAGTGGTGTAAAAATGACAATTGAGTGCCTAACTCGTCGACAAATTTTATTAGGCTTAAGCGGTGTCGCTGTAGCAACAATGCTACCTAACACCGCGCAAGCAAGCCGTTCTACTCATGGTGTTAAAGACCTTCATTTTTTTAATCGCCATACTGGTGAAAGAAGTCAAGGTAGCTTTTGGATTGATGGCCAATATCAAGCTGAAACGTTGACTGATTTTAATCAAGTATTACGCGACCATCGCCAAAATGTGGCGGCACCGATTGATAAACGATTATTTGAGTATTTGTATAAATTACAGCTTACCTTAGATAATCAAGACGAAATCCATGTAATCTCTGCTTATCGTTCACCTAAAACGAATCAAATGCTGGCATCGAAAAGTAACGGTGTCGCTAAAAAAAGTTATCACATGAAAGGCATGGCAATGGACATTGCTATTCCGGGTGTGAGCACTAAAAACCTTCGTGATGCAGCAGCTTCATTAAAATTAGGTGGAGTGGGTTTTTATCCTCGAGATGGTTTTATTCATGTTGATTGTGGTCCCGTAAGGCGTTGGGGTTAATAGTCTTTATATCTTCTTGTGAGATGTAGGTAGCTATGGTATTATTCGCGCGCTTTATTTGAGTCATCGTTGGTCGAAAATGATGACGCCTTTATACTTTATTATTTATTAAGTGAGTGACTAATGTCTTACACAATCAACGCACAAACCCGCACTGAAATCGGGAAAGGTTCGAGCCGCCGCCTACGTCATGCTGGTCAAGTGCCTGCTGTAATCTATGGCCCAAGCAATGAGCCTGTATCAATCAAGTTTGAACACAAAGACATCATTAACATCCAGTTAAACGATGACTTCTACACTACTGATTTAACTATCGCTGTAGAAGGTAAAGAAATCAAAGTACGTGTACAAGCTGTACAGCGTCACGCTTTCAAGCCAATGATTGAACACATTGACTTCAAATTTGCTTAATCGCTAATTTGAAAAAAAGCGCCTAAGGGCGCTTTTTTTGTGTCTTAATTTTATGCTGGCACCTGGCACCTGGCACCTGGCACCTGGCACCTAGCACTTAAAGCAACACCTGGATCCCCAATATAAGCATTTGGGGACGGAGCCTAGCACCTCTAGTCGATTTCGAAGCTGTAATAGATGTCTAACGACTGGCTTAAGGTGCTCGATACACTCTCTAAATACAGCTGCGATAACAAGTAGTAACGCACCGTCATTTCATAACCTGGGTTAAAGACGCCCACACCGTATTTGATCATGAGATCTTCGCCAATATAACCACTAACAGCCACTTTACCGTCATCGTTAGTATCGAGCTGTACATTAGAAAAACCAAACTTTTCAATCAACCCTGTCGCAGTGCTGCCTATGCTATTCATGGCGCCACCGTCAAATTGGGCTCCTAAGCTAAGTGCCGCTCCCATCATTAGTGAGTTACTTTGCTCGCTTGAGGTAGAGGTGAAACCTTTACCTGTGAGAATGTAAGATAACACCTCGGCTTGTTCTTTGGCGGGATTAGAGAACAGCGTGACGACAGGACGCATTGGGGTACCCGTTACCCTAACACCCGCGGTGATGTCTTCATCTTTAATGTCTCGAGTGGCTTCAATATTAAGATTAGGCACACTTGTTGGGCCAACAAACTGCACTTCACCGGTATCAATGGTGAGAGTTTGCCCCATAAATTTATAGGTCCCTTTAGTCACCTTAATATCACCAAATAACATAGGCGGTTTAAAAGCCTGCTGCTTTAGCGCTAAGTTACCTTGCAGCTTACCCTTTAAGCCCATGCCATCGATAGTGAGGTTTTTACCCACATTAACATTGATGTCTGCGGTAATAGCATAAGGACTTGTTTTAACGATTTGTTCAGAAATCGAATCATTAAAGACCACATCATTTGATACCGCAACGCCACCTTCTGCGAGTGGCACAATCTTGATTTGCCCAGAAGGCACATTGACTTGACCTTTAACGGCAAACAATTGTTGATCAAATGTCATATTAATGTCCGGAGAGACATTTAAAATGGCCATCGGTGGCTGAATAACCGCTAAATTACTGCCTTTAATGTTGATGTCGCCGCTAAAGTTTCCTTGCGGCCAGGCGAGGGTGCCTTGTGTTGCCACTTCGCCATCGCCCATATGCCATTGGCCATTTAGTTGGCCTTGCTGGCCCTCAAGGGCTAAAGATAAGTACAACTTATCGATGAGTGTGGGATTGCTCGACAATGCAAAAGCACCGTCACTTAATTTAATATTACCCGAAACACTTGGGTCCATTAACGAACCGGCAAGTGTTAGTCGGCTCGATAATAACCCCTCTAACGTAGCAAGCCGCGGGAAAAACTCACCAAAGGGGGCAAGATTTAACTCATTAATATTAATATCCCCTTGCAAGGTTCTGTCTGGTGTAATGTTCACACTCAGCTGGCTTTGCCAGTTTGCAATACCAGAGGAATCAAAGCTCAACGTACTCGTGACCTGTTTTTCATCCAGTGTGGCTCGCAGTAATAGTTGTTGATAATCGATACTCACGGGCTTGGTTTTTGCTCGAGTTAAGGTAATGTTGCCAGGCATTAAAGTAAATTGTAAATCGGCGGTTGGTTTTTTACCTTTAGCCCAATTGATTTGACTGGTTAACGCTGCTTGCCCATCCCAGGTGATTTTTTTAGACAGAACAGGTGCCAGTAATTGCCCAGGATTGCCACTGAAGTTAATGTTGGCTTGGCCTGTGCTGCCTAAGCTAATGTCGTTTACCAGACAGAGTTTATTGTGTGGGTGCACTAAACAAAAACGGCTAATATTACCGCGTTGTTTTACTTGGTCCCAATCAAAGGTAATCGGTGTGTCTTGTTGCCATGCTCCGAGCACATTTGACAGGTTGAGTTGGGTAAACTTACCATTAAATTGTTGCTTGTCGAGATTGCTGTTAGTCGCTAATTGCGTGTTGATTACCACGTCACCTTGGGTGGTTAAGGTGGTTTGTTGTTGCTGTTGGTCACCTTCGCTCACGAGGGTTAATTGACTCAACTTATTATTGTTCCAAAATAATAAGCTGTTTTTGAGTGCTACTCGATAGCGGTGCTGCTCAAATGGACGGTAGTTTGCTACTAGCGTGGTATTGTCTATTTTACTGCCGTTATAGCTGAATTTATTAACTTGAGCATCAACATCGACAATCGGATTGGCGCTATTGCCACTGACATCAACCTTAGCAAAAATATTACCTCGACCGCCCGGCAGCCATTGGCTTAAATCAGGCACACTCAGTTCAGCGTCAATATCCCAAAGGGTATCGGCAGTACCGTTAATCAGTAAGTTAGCACCAAGTGCGTTGGCTTGAAGATTGTCTGCATTAATGGCAAATGCCTGGTTAATGGCAATATTACCTTGTAAATTTAACGGGTAGCCATTGAGCCTGCCGGTTAAGTTTGCCTGTTCAATGGCGACTTTCCAGTCTTTAGCGCCAATATTGCCCTGGCTGGAAAAGGTACCACTGAATTGACTTTTGAGCGGGTTAAATTGAGTCAGATAGTCAATATGCTGCAATTGAATATTATCAGTGCGCACATTGGCTTGCCACACAACATTATCTTTATAAGAAAGTTGTCCATCTAAGTCGATATTGCCCGCAATAGATTGAATATTAAGCGTCTTAATTGTTAATTGTTGTTGGCGGTTATCAATGTCGGCACGAACAATAAGGTTAGGGTTAAAAGGTGTTGTCAGTTGGCCCTCAAGTTTAGCCACTTGATCGCTTAGGTTGCCGTTACTGGTAAATTGCTTGATTTGCGCAATGTATTCAGGTTTTTGTAAGGGCCATTGCAAATAAGCATCATTTAAGCTGACTTGATAAGCGAGTTGCTTAGACGTTAAGTCGATGGTTGACGCTAATGTAAAAGCGTTGCTGCCTTTTGCTATTGCATTGATATTGAGTTGGCTTAAGTCTTGAGTTAAATCGAGTCTTAATGTTTGCTTGGCCAGCCCAGGGACCTCGGTCACATGGTCAATATTGGCTTGCAGCTTTAACGTCAGCGGGTAATGGTCTAAAAAGGCAATATCGCCAATCACATTCACATCACCATAGTCATGTTGAATATCAAGTTGGGTGATACCTAATTGATATTGACGAAAACTTGCCGCTAACACTATGTGGCTAAAATTATCTTGACGCTCAGCAATATTCAGTTGCGTGTCAACGGCTTCAAATTGTTTCACTTTTATCGGAAAAGGCATAAAGATGGCCGGTAACTTTGCTAAAGGCCAATCATTATTTTTTTCAGCTGTATGTGTATCGGGACTGTCGTTCTTTGTGGAGGGAATATTAACCACCAACCCCTGGCTGGTTAAGGTTTCTATTTGCAAACCACTGTCATTCCAAATGGCTTCTGTGGCAAGTTGGTCTGCGTGATAACTCATGTGGTTAACGGTGACATCAACTCGGCTAAACTGGGCTTTATTAAGGCTAATACTTATCGGCAGCGTCAGTTCTTGCGGGGTATCATCCGCGATTTCTGGTGCGCTTGGCTCACTGGCTGGAATATTGTCCGTGACAATATCTACTTTGAGTTTGCTTGCCGATAGATTCGTCACACAAATTTGCTGGTTGATAAGGCAGGTGGGTACCCAATCAAGCTCAACATCCTTAGCTTCGACTTGAATGCCTTTCATTGCCCATGATAGGCGATGTAATTTGAGGTCATTGTTAAGGGTACCAGATTGATATTCTAAGCCGATATCGCTGACTAATTTATCGACCAACATCACCGTGATTTTACTGCCAAACGGTGTGCCTATCGACACTGCTACGAGCATTAAGATGATTAAAGGCACATAGATTAAAATACGGGTATAGAGCTTAAAATTGCGCCACAGTTTAGCTTGAATACTCAAGGGGGCAGGTGGTATTTTGGTCGAATTAGCTTGTGCTTTAGGCGTTTCGTCTGGGTTTTGTGCGTTTGGTGTATTGTTGTCTATCATAACTCTGTCCCCATGGTGAGATGGAAACGGAATGAGCGCGCTACGGTTTCGGTTTCTTTTAACCCAAAACCTAAATCAAGTTTAATTGGCCCGATTGGCGATATCCAATGGACACCACCGCCCACCGCAACCACTGGCTCGAGTTGTCCGGTGTCAAAGGCATTACCCGCATCAACAAAGCTGGCGACGCGCCACGTTGGGGTTAAGTAATACTGATATTCTAGGCTGCCAATAGCTAAATATCGTCCACCAACAACTTGGCGCGATATGCCACCATCGCTGTTTGTGTAGTCAATATAGGGGCCAAGTTCTTGGTAGCTGTAACCGCGAATACTTTGATCTCCACCGGCAAAGTAGCGCAGTGACGGCGGAATAAAACTAATGTCATCTCTACTGGCAATGTTTGCGCCTAAATCGAGGCGTGCGACAAAACGGTGTTTATCAAAAAAGGTTTCAATCCATTTAAACCGTGCTTGAAAACGTGCTAAGCGAATGGTTGAACCCAGTGATGGGTCTGCATATTCCATGCTGTATGTTTGTCGAAAACCCGATTTTGGATCCAAGGTGTTGTCACCGCGAACCGTTTTAGTGAGGTTATAGCCCATTAATAAAAATCGTGGATCGTACTCGGTATCAAGTTGCTCATAAAACTCCCGAATCGACTCAATTGAGTAACCGTATAACCAATTACTTTCAGAGCGTTGTTGACGAGAAAGCCCAATTAAATATTTTTTAGACTCTAATTCGCCCGTATTGTCGAACGAGCGGCTTTCTTCATCATAGTCTTGGGTCACGCCGTAAGTGTCACGTAATATGCCCAATTTAATTTTCAGTTGGTCATCTAATGGGTGACTCAGTGGAATGGTATAGGTTGTTAATATTTTAGGCCTATCTGGTGACCACTCAGCGCTGGTTTCTTGATAATGGCCATAACGGTTTATTTGTGGCGTGCGCCACGTGACTCGCACTCGAGGCTCAAAGGTGTCTTCGGTGCTATTGCCGATATCAGCACCTAAGCCGACCTCAATTAAGTGGCTTGGCCTTGGGCTTAGCTCCACTTTTATCGGCACCACGCCATCGCTGATTTTATCTATTTGAGGCAATACTTTTATGTTACTAAAGTAGCCTGTATCGAGCAGGTTACGGTTAAATTCGGTAAGTTGTTGTGTGGCATAAGGCGCGTCAGCATCAAACGGGATTAATGCTTCAATAACATCATCATTCAGCGTGCTGCCTGCAAAATCAACGTCACCAAATAAGTAACGCTTGCCTGAGTCAAATTGAATATTGATTTGCGCGGTATTAAAGTCGCGGTTAATGCTAATTTCAGATTTAGTGTAGCGACCATCAAAATAACCACGCGCTAACGCTAACGTGACTAATTGAGATTTTAAAGCATCGTAAACACCGTGATTTAGGATATCGCCGGGTTTAATTTTGAGACTGTTTAACCACAATGCAAACCTGTCATCTTGCAGCATATCGCCGCTAAAATTGATGTCGACCCACTGAATGATAACGGGATCCCCTGTGGTGATATTGAGGTTAAGCTTCCAAGGGCCTGATTCGGTTTCTTGTACGTCAATATCAATAATGCCATGGTAATAACCCATGGATTCTAAAGCGTCTTGAGTATTGTCATCAACGGTAAACAAAAAGGCTCTGCGCTGCACGCCAGATTCAGGCAGGGTACCTAAATGGGCGGTAATATTTTTTTCAAGCTTTTTACTGACACCATCAATACGAACGTTAAGCCAACTATTCTCGGCAAGCACAAAGCCTGACATCAATAGGGTCAACGAGAATAACAATAACTGGCTAAGTTTAAGTCGTTTAGAGGACAAATTAGGCAAATTTTCCAAAAATAGGGCTAATGATGCTTGTCACCATATCAATATGACTATTGTCGCTATAAAGATGAAAAGTCGCAACAATATGATTGTAATAACATGGATAAATGGTTACAAAGATATACGCCTTTCAAGGACTTGCCGATCATGAATAAATTATATTTAACAATAGCGCTGTGTTTAGGGATGACTTCAGCACAGGTCATAGCACAAGACAACAGCCCTTTTTCGATTGCGATACACGGTGGTGCGGGCACCATTAATGCTGCTGATTTAACGGCTGAACAAGAAAAAGCCATCAGAGATAAGTTAACTCAAGCCATTGATAGTGGCTATGATGTGCTGCAAAACGGTGGCGACAGTATCGAGGCCGTTAAAGCGGCGATTAACATTTTAGAAAACAGCCCGTTATTTAATGCTGGTGTTGGTGCGGTATATACCTTTGATGGCGGCCATGAACTTGATGCTTCTATCATGGACGGTAAAACATTAAATGCAGGTGCCGTTGCAGGGGTAAAACACATTAAAAACCCGATTGATTTGGCCATTACCGTCATGCAAAAGTCACCTCATGTCATGCTATACGGTGAGGGCGCGGAAGAGTTCGCCCTGACTCAGCAGTTCAATTTAGTGGCAAACAGTCATTTTGATACACCGCATCGTTATGCCCAACTACTTGATGCTAAAGCCAGTATTATTAATGCCGAGCAAACTAATGGCGGCGATTATCAAGCGTCAGTAAACCAATTACGCGACAATTATAAATACGGAACTGTAGGTGCTGTTGCTCTGGATAAACAAGGCAATTTAGCCGCAGGCACTTCAACCGGCGGCATGACCGCGAAGCGTTTTGGCCGTATTGGTGATTCACCGGTTATCGGCGCAGGAACCTATGCTGAAAATGGTGTTTGTGCAGTATCGGCGACAGGTCATGGTGAATATTTTATTCGTTACCATGTTGCCGGTGATATCTGTGCCAAAGTGAAATACCAGCAAAAAGGGATTATTCAAGCCGCTGACGAGGTGATTAATCAAACCTTGGTGAATGCAGGTGGTACCGGTGGTGTAATTGCTATCGACAAGCAAGGTAATATTGCTACACCATTTAACACCAGTGGTATGTACCGGGCCAGTCGAGTTCATGGTCAAGCCGCAAACGTGATGATTTGGCGAGATAAATAATAGTCAGCAATAACATGACAAATGTGAGCAACATAGCCGACTAACATAATCGTGTAATTTTACTGTCCAGTTAACCAATCTTGACTAAACTTAATGGGTATTGATAACAATCGTACAAATTAAGTTTATTTCGCACGTGAGTCATTTGTGCACTTGGGGGTAATATGGATTCGATAAAAATTAAAGACCACATGGATAGACGTCCAGTTTTATTAACCGCAAATATGTCATTAGCCATTGCTGTAGAGCAGTTACTGGCGAGCAATAAAAGTGGTGCTCCTGTTGTGGATGCAAAAGGGGAGTTAATGGGTTTTCTATCACAGCAAGATTGCTTAGCTGTGATGCTTAAAAGCAGTTACCACTGCGATATGACCAGTACCGTGGCCGATTGCATGAAAAGCCCTGCATTGACGGTTGCACCAGATGACAGCATTTTAGCGTTAGCTGAACAAATGCTTGGTGCTAAACCTAAAATTTATCCTGTAGTGAGCAGTGGTAAAGTGATTGGCACCATTAACCGTACCAATGTACTGAACGCAATGAATACCTATATGCAGCAATGCTACTTATCTCCGGCATAACAATCGTCAAAATCATTATCATTATGCTGTTTTCCTTGCTAGGATCGCTTTTTTTCGATGTAAGCAAGGGAATCAGATTTGAATTCGGACCTTCACCCGCTCTCTAAGGCGTATCTCAATCTTTGTTATCAAACCGATGCGGCTAAAATCCGTCGTCGCTTATTTCGTATTAATAAAGAGGCTGAGTCTGAAAAAAAATCTCAAACCTTAGCCCAGCTTACAGAGGCTGCAAAACAAGCTTACGCTAAAGCGCAGCAACGTTTGCAATCAAGACCTGTCATTAATTACCCAGACGAGCTGCCTGTTTCGCAAAAGCGAGAAGACATTGCCTCTGCTATTGCCAATAACCAGGTGGTGATTGTTGCAGGTGAAACAGGCTCGGGTAAAACCACTCAGTTACCTAAAATTTGCTTAGAATTAGGCTTAGGCACTCGCGGGCTTATAGGCCACACTCAACCGCGCCGTTTAGCGGCCCGAAGTGTTGCAAATCGCGTTGCTGATGAGCTCAACAGCCCACTTGGGGACGTCGTTGGTTTTAAAGTGCGCTTTGCCGATGCCATTAGTGATAACACTTATATCAAGTTAATGACTGATGGTATTTTATTAGCTGAACTCACCTCAGATCGATTTTTAAATCAGTACGATGCCATCATTATCGATGAAGCTCATGAGCGCAGTCTTAACATTGACTTTATCTTAGGCTACTTAAAACAAGTCCTCAAAAAACGCCCTGATTTAAAAGTCATTATCACCTCGGCGACCATCGATGTAGACCGTTTCTCAAAGCATTTTGACAATGCTCCCGTGATTGAAGTGTCAGGGCGTACCTATGAGGTTGAAACTCGATACCGACCGCTGGTGCGTGATAATGATGCCGATTTAGATATCAGTGACGGTATATTTTCCGCAGTTGATGAGCTGATTGCTGAAGGCCCCGGCGATATTTTGATTTTCATGAACGGTGAGCGCGAAATTCGTGACACTGCCGATTTACTGCGTAAACAACAATACCGCGACACAGAGATTTTACCGTTATATGCGCGTTTGTCTTACGGCGAGCAGTCAAAAGTGTTTAAAAGCCATATTGGCAGGCGGATTGTGTTAGCCACTAACGTGGCTGAAACGTCATTAACGGTACCCGGTATTCGCTATGTGATTGATCCTGGTACTGCACGAATTAGTCGTTATAGTTACCGCACTAAAGTGCAGCGTTTGCCGATTGAGCCGATTTCTCAAGCCAGTGCTAATCAGCGCCAAGGCCGTTGTGGCCGTGTAGGGCCTGGTATTTGTATTCGTCTTTATGATGAAATGGACTTTATTCAACGTCCTGAGTTTACCGATCCTGAAATTTTGCGCACTAACTTAGCTTCGGTTATTTTACAAATGCTGGCGATTGGATTGGGTGATATTGCCGGTTTTCCGTTTATTCAGCCGCCAGATCAAAAACACATTCGCGATGGTTTTTTACTGCTCGAAGAATTACAAGCCGTTACAAAGCAGCGCAACGATTTAGTGCTTACCCCACTGGGTAAAGATTTAGCCAAAATACCGCTTGATCCACGCTTAGCCAGAATGGTCATCGAAGCCAATAAATTAGGTTGTTTGCATGAGGCGTTAGTGATTACCTCGGGCTTATCCATTCAAGATCCGCGCGAGCGTCCCATCGATAAAAAGCAAGCTGCAGATGAGTGTCATCGTCGCTATGCCGATAAAGATTCAGACTTTGTCAGTTGGGTTAAACTGTGGGATCACGTTAAAGATCAAAAGCATGAGTTGTCGGCCAGTCAGTTTAGAAAACAATGTCGAGATGAATACTTAGCGTATTTACGCGTACGTGAATGGCAAGACTTATACACACAGGTGAAACAAGCTGTCCACGAACTTAAATGGCGTGTGAGTGACAATGTCGCCAGTTATGAGCAATTACATAAAGCCATATTGTCTGGCTTATTAAGCCAGATTGGCTTTAAAGGCGAAAACAACGAGTATTTAGGTGCCCGTAACCGTAAGTTCTTTGTGTTCCCTGGCTCACCTTTAGCTAAAAAGGGCCCTAAATGGATAATGGCTGCCGAGCTCACAGAAACATCACGTTTATTTGCCCGTTGCTGCGCTAAAATAGAACCTGAATGGGCAGAGTCTCTCGCCGCACATTTAGTGAAGAAGAACTACCTCGAACCTCATTTTGAAGCCAAAGCGGGCAGCGTTGTCGCACTTGAAAATCAAGTGCTATACGGCTTAATTATTGTGAATCGCCGCCGTGTGCAATATGGCCCAATTGATGGCGTTGAAGCTCGCGATATTTTTGTGCGCAGCGCTTTAGCAGAAGGACAGTTGCAAACCAAAGAAGCGTTTTTTGTTAATAACCAAAAACTGCTTAACGACATCGAATCACTCGAGCATAAATCGCGCCGCCGAGATATTTTGGTCGACGAGCAAGTGCTGGTGGATTTTTATGAACCCCTTATTCCAGCAGGTATTTATAACGCGCCATTGTTTTTTGCTTGGTGGAAAAAAGCCCGTCAACACACCCCAGATTTATTAGATTACAGCAAAGCATTATTAATGCAGCGCAGCGCCGATCATATTTCAGCGTTGGACTTTCCAGAAGTATGGCATAAAGCCAATTTAGCTTTAACAGTGAGTTATCACTTTGAACCTGGCAATGTCGACGACGGGGTGTCGGTGCATATTCCTGTTGCGTTGATCAATCAAATCGACGACAGCGATTTTGATTGGTTAGTCCCTGGGCTGCGTGAAGAAAAGCTGGTGGCATTGATTAAGTCTTTGCCCAAAAACTTACGCCGTAATTTTGTGCCAGCGCCTGATTATGCTCGCGCCTGTTATCAAGCAATGAAACCATTTGAACTGCCGATGCTCGACTCGATGTGCAAGCAATTGCTGCGCATGAGTGGTGTGCGGATTTCAGCTGACGATTTTGATTTAACCCAAATCACTGAACATCTTAAAATGAATTTTAAGATTGAAGATGATCAAGGTCGCTTAGTGGCTCAAGGGCGAGATTTAGAAACGTTGAAAGGGCAGTTGCAAGGCGTGGTTGCCAAAGCGATACGTAAAGTGGCTGATAAGGGCATTGAACAGCAAGCTATCACCAGTTGGACATTTGGTGATTTGCCAGTGCAATATCAGCAACGTAAAGGCAACTACGAGGTTAAAGCGTATCCGGCCCTTATCGACAATAAAACCGATGTGTCAATTAAGCTATTTGATGATGAGCATGAAGCGAAACGTCATCATCGAGTAGGGTTACGTCGGTTATTGCTAATCAATATTCCGTCGCCCGTTAAACACTTGCAACAAGCGTTACCCAATAAAGCTAAACTCGCAATGTACTTTAATCCATTTGGCCAAGTGCAAATATTGATTGAAGATATCATTAATGCGGCTGTGCAACAGTTACTCGATCAAAAGCAGTTAGATATTCGTAATGAGGCGCAATTTGAACAAGCCAAAGAGTGGGTGCGCCAAGAACTTAATCCAACGGCTGAACAAATAGCCTTAAACGTTGAACAGGTGTTAACCATTTACCAGCGGATTAAAAAACGCTTAAAGGGCAAAATTAGTTTAGATATTGCCTTTGCAATGAGTGACATTCAAACGCAACTAGATAGCTTAGTGTATAAAGGGTTTGTCGAAGATTGTGGTTGGCAACGCCTAGCTGATGTAGCCAGATACCTTAAAGCGATTGAAAACCGGCTTGAAAAGTTACCCGTAGATCCTACGCGAGACCGTTTGCATATGCATAGTATCAGTAAGGTACAAGAGACACTGACGGCACAACTCGCCAAAGTGCCACGTTCGCAACCAGTGCCTGAGTTGTTAATTGAAGCAAGGTGGATGATAGAAGAGTATCGAGTATCATGTTTTGCTCAAGTATTGGGCACTGCATATCCTATTTCAGAAAAACGTATTCTTAATCATATCAGTCAAGTTTAAACCGTTATTATGCTCAAAAAAAGCCGATGCACTGCATCGGCTTTTTTGTTTATCGATGAAAGACTTTCAGTTTTTCCTCTATAAAACACTGTTTTCTGTGTTTTTAAGCTGTTTTCTCATTCAAAACTGAAAGTTTTTCGTAATTTGTCGGTGGTTAAGGTTTGAAAGTCGCATGAGTATTGATATACTCTCCGGCAAGAAGAAAGTGATTGTGCTTTTCTCTCTGTTAGGTAAATGTCACCCCCCAGAGACAAAGTAATGTTATCGACACTATGCTACTAGCACGATGTCATTAAGATTAAATTGTTGAAAAATAAGACAGGTCTTCCCCCTACAAAACGACCTAAAGAAGATTGGAGTTATTATGGAAGTTCATGAATACGAAAATGCTTACTATCAAGTAAAAGATGACGTGTTAGAGTCTTTACCTTCTGACGAAGAATAAGACATTTGAACGAGCATATTAATGTACTGACCTGTGCGTCATCGCATTAAATACTCCGACACCGAATATAAAAATAGCAGCCTAGGCTGCTATTTTTATTGGCTATTAGCTATCAGCATAGCGATAAAATTTAAGCCGGACTTAGTTGTAAAAGACGACTCCACCAAGACCGGGTTAATTTGACTGTCGATGACAATGTCTATTGCAACATCAATTATAGTGTTGATTGTAAAGGAACTATCCGGCTCTGTATTAACGTTCGATTCTGCCTTTTTCCGGTAGAATTTCGACAATCACCCAAGTGCTGCCTTTTTTGTGCAAACGTATTGTGCGGTCATCTATCCATTGTCTACCGCCTTTTAATCCTTCCATCTTAACGACAACGGTAACGTCGTCAGTAAATTTTCGGAAAAAGTCGATATCAATTTCATCGATCGACATAGTGACATCTTTCATTGATAAACCCAGTACATGACGTTGCACTGCTGAAGCAATATGGTAATGCTCCATCACTTCTTTTATGTCGGGTGCGACAAACTGTTTGGCGCTTTCTACATCGTTATCAATATAAATCGCTTGAAAAAAGCCGAGTGACACTTGCTCTGGACTCATTTTGAGTTGCGGCGCATCTTCTGGTGATTGTTCACATGCACTGACAAAGAAGAGTAATAGTAGGGTAAGGAAAGAAATCGGTTTTATGTTTAACATCGGCGAATGACTACTCAATATTTAGATTTATTATATTAACTTAGTATCTCGGTTTATGGCTGGAGTGACAAGCTTAGTGGTTATTTAATTGTTTAAGTGTGTAAAAGCTAGGCACTGAGTTAATGGGTAAGTGCAGCTCATTGTGATATCTCCTCCTTATATAAATGCTGCCAATAGTGAGTGGCTGGGCAATCCGAGTTATTCACTTACTACCCCACTCGCATACCCATTCATAAGATGATGGTTTTACTCGCTGCACTTTAATCGATTTGCATTTATACCCATCCGCATCAATAGGTGACATGAGGTGAGTCGTGATTTTGGGTGCAAAAAAATATTAGTATCACTTAAATTAAACGCTGGGCAGTTATATTTTGCGCAGTTAGTCACTATTTCTGTGGCTTAGCGGTACATTTACTTGACGATTCAAACAGCGCGTGTCATATATGAATATATTAGTTAATTAGATCATATTTGATCGCTACGTTAATGCAGTAAACGTGGCCTATTGACCGTGATGCTTGTCGTTGTAGTTTTATAACGAATACAGGCGTCAAAAAAGTTAATGTTATCCACAGAATCTGTGGACAAGTTTGTTGATGACTGTGAGTTGTTATTTTAACTCACTGTAAAGTATATTGTTTTTTTTGCGGTTAAAAAGTGCCGCTTCTGTAGTTATGCGTCAATTTCAATCTTAGTTTTAGTTTACTGTCGCAAAGAAAATGACAATAAAAAATTGTAATAAAAAAGCACTGATAATGATCAGTGCTTTTTTTTGCTACATTTTCAGTTACCGCTACTTTTTGCTGTTTTGCGCAGCTTGAATAGCCGTTAATGCGATGGTGTAAACGATATCGTCAACTAATGCGCCACGAGACAAGTCATTTACAGGCTTGGCCATGCCTTGTAGCATTGGGCCAATACTGATCAAGTCAGCACTTCGCTGTACCGCTTTATACGTTGTATTACCGGTATTTAAGTCTGGGAATACAAACACGGTTGCTTTACCAGCCACAGGGCTGTTTGGCGCTTTAGACATTGCCACATTTGGCATTACCGCTGCGTCGTATTGTAATGGGCCGTCGATGATCAAGTCAGGGCGCTTTTCTTTCGCGATTCGAGTCGCTTCACGCACTTTATCCACATCTGAACCAGTACCTGAGGTACCTGTAGAGTAGCTAATCATCGCTACACGAGGCTCAATCCCAAATGCTTTTGCAGATTCTGCTGACTGAATAGCGATATCAGCAAGTTGTTCAGCATCTGGATCAGGGTTAATCGCACAGTCACCATAAACCAACACTTGATCTGGCATCAACATGAAGAAAATTGATGACACTAAGCTTGAGCCTGGAGCGGTTTTAATTAACTGCAATGGTGGGCGGATTGTGTGAGCCGTTGTATGTATAGCCCCAGACACAATACCGTCTACTTCATTTTCAGCTAACATCATGGTACCCAGTACCATGTTATCTTCTAGTTGCTCACGGGCTACCACTTCAGTTAACCCTTTACTGCGACGCAACTCAAGCATCGGTGCTACGTATTTTTCACGAATGCTTTCTGGTTCTATAATCTCAATGCCGTCACCTAAAACAACATCTTGTTGTGACGCTACACGTAAAATTTCTTCACGGTTACCGATTAATACACAACGAGCAATACCGCGTTCTGCACAAATAGAGGCAGCTTTAATGGTTCTCGGCTCTTCACCTTCAGGTAGCACAATGGTTTTACGTGCTGCACGCGCAAGCTCAGTAAGCTTATAACGGAAGGCAGGTGGCGACAAACGATGCTCACGTGGAGAGTCTTGAGTCACACTCTCAATCCAGGTTTGATCAATATGGCTAGCCACGTATTCTTGCACACGCTCAATACGCACAGCATCATCAACAGGCACTTCATGATCAAAGCGTTGAATATTAAGCGATGTTTGCCAGGTGTTAGACTCAATTAAAAATACAGGCAAGCCGGTTTCAAAGGCTTGTTCACAGAGCTTCATCACTTCTGGCTCTGGCTGGTATCCTCCGGTAAGTAAAAGGGCACCAATTTTTACGCCATTCATTGCAGCAAGACAGGCCGATACGATGACATCCGAACGGTCGCCAGAAGTCACCAGTAATGAGTTGGCTTTAAAATGCATCAACATGTTTGGAATGCTGCGGGCACAAAATGTCACGCGGCGCATACGGCGAGTGTGCATTTCACCTGCATTAATGATTTTAGCATTTAAGTGTTTAGCTAAATCAGAAGCGCGAGGCGCAATCAGTTCTAAATTGTATGGCACACTGCCTAAAATACGCAGCGGACTTTTACCCGGCAATTGGAACATGCCTGAGCTGTCAGTCGCATGAATTTGTTTATCATCAAATACTTCAGATAAATCTGGGCGTGTACGACCTTCATCATCTACTGGCGCACCAATTTTGTTGATGACGGCACCGATAAGACGTTTATTTTTTTGCCCACCCCAAGAGTTGTAAGCAATTTCTAGACGGTTCATTAAACCATTTGGGGTGTCAACACCTGGCGTGGCGATAAAAATCACGTCGGCATCAAGTGCTTTAGCGATTTCATAATTGATGTCGTCAGCAAAAGGGTGGCTACGTGTTGGCACTAAACCTTCAATGATGAGGGTTTCAGTATTGCTTGCACATTCCGCCGCGCGAGCAATAATTTGCTCCATTAATACATCTTGCTGCTCAGAGCGGATTAACGCTTCAGCATGTTCCATGCTGTACGGCTCTAAAGGATTTACTGAAGGCGATGTACTTAAAATAGTGGTTGAACGTTCAGGCCCTTTGTCACCAGAGCGAATTTGTGCAATAGGTTTAAAGAACTGCACTTTAACGCCTTTACGTTCTAAGGCGCGAACCATCCCTAAACTCAGCGAGGTTAAACCAACGCCAACACCAATGGGAATAAGCATAATATTACGAGACATGAAGACCTCTTAAATATGGGTTAATCAAAAAACAATATCTTGGTTATTTTACGGCTATTAACTTCATAGCATCTTCAGCGATAACCCATTCTTCATTCGTTGGGATCACCATTGCAATTGTACTACCTGCTTTAGTAATTACACCTTGCTGACCAAAACGGGCAGCTTTGTTGAGTGTGTCGTCAACGTTAAAGTTGAAGATCTCAAGTAAGTTAAGCACTTTTTCGCGAATAAGATTGGAGTTTTCACCGATGCCGCCTGTAAAGATAACGGCGTCTAGGCGGCCTAATGGCACTGTGTATGATGCAATGTACTTGGCTAAACGGTAACAGAAAATATCTAAGGCTAACGTAGCGCCTTTATGGCCGTCCTCATAACCTTCTTCGATGCCACGACAATCATTAGTTAGCTCTGAAATGCCCAATAAACCACTTTGTTTGTTAAGTAAGTTATTCACTTCATCCAGGGTGTAACCCAGTTGCTTCACTAAGTGGAAAATGATTGACGGGTCTAGATCACCACAACGAGTGCCCATGACTAAGCCTTCTAATGGGGTTAAGCCCATTGATGTGTCAACGCTTTTTCCGCCTTTAATCGCCGTCACTGAAGCACCATTGCCCAAATGAGCACAAATGACATTGGTGTCTTTAATGTCTTTACCTAATACTTTTGCAGCTTCGCGGCTCACAAATAAGTGGCTGGTACCATGCATGCCATAACGGCGGATACCGTGCTCGCGATAGAGCTTGTATGGAAGGGCATACACGTAGGCTTTTTCTGGCATTGATTGGTGGAATGCGGTATCGAACACTGCGACTTGCGGTAGCGCTGGGAACGAGGCAATAGCAGCACGAATACCAATTAAGTGAGCAGGGTTGTGCAAAGGAGCAAGTGAAGCACAATCTTCAATGCCTTGAATGACTTCTGGGGTAATGATGACAGAGCGAGTGAATTTTTCGCCGCCGTGAACGATGCGGTGACCAATGGCTTTAATTTGTGCGGCCAATTGTGGCTGTTCGGCTAAAATTTTATCAACGATAAATTCAACTGCTTCACGGTGAGCGGTAAATGCACCGAGTTTCGCTTCGTTTTTGCCGCCATTAAATTTCCATTTAATGCGTGAATCTTCTAAACCAAAACATTCCGCAAGACCAGAAATTTGTTCATCGCCTGATTGGGCATCAATGATGGCAAATTTTAATGAAGAGCTACCGCAGTTGAGCACGAGTACTAATTTGTCTGACATGTTAACGCCTTATAAGTCAATGAAACTAAATGAAATAATAAAATCCATTTTGGCTAAGGTTTATGATCATTCATAAACTTCACACTGAGTGTTCTTACCGAATTGATTGCTGCTGCAAAGCGCGACCAATCCAACAGTGTATTTTTGTCAATACACTGTATTATGTTACTGTTAATTCCATGTACTAGGCTGTTTAGGTACCCATATTGAACATGAATTTGATTACGTTATTTGCTGATGGTCGTCGTTATATGAAGACCTGGCCAATGGTGCGACAACTGGGGCTGTATTTCCCTGAATATCGAGTCGTCAAGGCTACCCAATTAGCCATGATATCGATGCCAGTGCTTGGCATTATTGCTGCTTCGAGCCAGCTGTATGTTTTAGGTTGGAGCTTTTTACCGCAAGCCATCACTGTATTACTTTTTTTTATTAGTTTGCCTATACAAGGTTTGCTGTGGCTTGGATGGCGAGCTCGCCACCCATTACCATTGTCTTTATTCGATTGGGGCAATCAACTCAGTTCAGCATTGACTGAGATGGGGGTTGCTTGCCAACCTCTTGGTGCCAAGGCCTGTTACCTAGACATGGCCACCATTTTAAAACTCGCTTTTGAACGTTTAGACCGACAATATTGGGATGAATTATAAGTCATCTTTTGCTTAAGCGGTCGCTAATTTAGTGCTGTTGACCACAATCTTGTTTAATATGTCGCTTTTATGCCACGGTCTAAAAACACTTGCTGTATTTGTTGCATTGTTTGTGCGCTTGGCGCACTCACATTGGCTAACGTGTAATCGTCACCATATGACTGCCACTTGTGTTCACCTAATGCGTGATAAGGCAGTAATTCTACTTTTTCAACGTTTTGCATTGGCTTAATAAATTCGGCTAATTCAATTGCAGACTCAACATCTTCAGTAAATCCAGCTACCACCACGTAACGTATCCAGGTTTTAATGTTGCGTTTGGCAAGGTATTGAGCAAATTGTAAGGTGCGATGATTACTGACTTTGGTTAAATCGATGTGCTTGGCATCATTCATTTGTTTAATATCGAGCAGGACTAAATCGGTATTGTCGAGCAGTTCGTCTATGACAGGTTCGTATTTACGCACAAACCCATTAGTGTCTAAACAAGTATGAATGCCCTGAGCTTTGCAGGCTTGGAACAGCTCGCTTACAAATTGCGCCTGGAGTATGGCTTCACCACCACTGGCTGTAATACCGCCGCCACTGGCGTCTAAGAAAGGTTGATAATCAACCAGCTGGCTCATTATGTCGTCAACTGAAATGAGTTTGCCGCCATCTAGATCCCATGTATCACGATTATGACAATACTGGCAGCGCATTAGGCAACCTTGCATAAAAGCGATATAGCGGATACCCGGTCCATCAACTGTACCGAAAGATTCCACTGAATGTATGCGACCTAACGTCATGGTTGTTCCTTAAATGTCGATAAAAAAAAGGCTGTATCGAGAGTGTTGATTCTTCGATACAGCCAATTTTAGCAGAGACTACAGACCTTTAGTGAAAGTACGCGTGATAACATCTTGCTGCTGTTCAGGCGTCAGTGCATTAAAGCGCACTGCGTAACCTGACACACGGATGGTCAATTGTGGGTATTTATCTGGGTTCACAATGGCATCTTCAAGCATTTCACGGTTCATCACGTTAACGTTTAAGTGTTGGCCACCTTCACGATTTGGTTTGCTAACAAAATAGCCATCCATTAATGATGCTAAGTTTGTACGGCGACCCATGTCATCTTTACCTAGTGCATTTGGCACGATAGAGAAGGTATAAGAGATACCGTCTTGAGCGTGGGCAAAAGGCAGTTTAGCAACCGATGTTAGTGAAGCAATTGCGCCATTTTCATCACGGCCATGCATTGGGTTAGCACCTGGAGCAAATGGTGCACCAGCGCGACGACCATCAGGGGTGTTACCGGTTTTCTTACCATAAACCACGTTAGAGGTGATGGTTAAGATTGACTGTGTTGGAATTGCATTGCGATACATTTTCTTATCGCGAATTTTAGCCATAAAGCGTTCAACTAAGTCACAGGCAATGTCATCAACTCGTGGGTCATTATTACCAAATTTTGGATAATCACCTTCGATATCAAAGTCAACTGCAATACCGTCTTCGTCACGAATTGGTTTAACTTTTGCGTATTTAATCGCAGACAATGAGTCAGCTGCAATCGATAAACCGGCAATACCACAGGCCATAGTACGGCGAACATCGCGGTCATGCAGGGCCATTAATGCAGATTCATAAGAGTATTTATCGTGCATAAAGTGAATGGCGTTTAGCGCTGTCACATAGTGAGTCGCTAACCAATCCATTAAGCCGTCTAAGCGAGACATGACATCATCAAACTCAAGTATTTCAGAGGTAATAGGTTCTGCTTTTGGTGCAATTTGTTTTTTCAGTTTTTCGTCAACGCCACCGTTGATGGCATAAAGCATCGTTTTAGCTAAGTTGGCACGAGCACCGAAGAACTGCATGTGTTTACCGACAATCATAGGGCTCACACAACAAGCGATAGCGTAATCGTCAGACTCAAAGTCAGGGCGCATTAGGTCATCGTTTTCATATTGAATAGAGCTGGTGTCAATAGACACTTTGGCACAGTAGCTTTTAAAACCTTGTGGTAATTTTGTTGACCATAATACGGTGATGTTTGGCTCTGGACTTGCCCCCATATTGTATAAGGTGTGCAAGAAACGGAAGCTAGACTTAGTCACTAATGTACGACCATCAATGCCCATACCAGCAATTGATTCTGTTGCCCAAATAGGGTCGCCTGAGAACAATTCATCGTATTCAGGAGTACGTAAGAAACGCACCATACGGAGTTTCATCACGAAATGGTCAACCATTTCTTGTGCTTGTTGTTCTGTTAATAAACCACTTTTGAGGTCACGTTCAATAAACACATCGAGGAAAGTCGATGTACGACCTAATGACATTGCCGCACCGTTTTGGCTTTTTACTGCAGCAAGGTAGCCAAAATAAGTCCATTGAATGGCTTCTTTGGCATTTTTAGCGGGTACAGAAATATCACAACCGTACTTAGCGGCCATGGTTTTCATTTGGCCTAGTGCACGATGTTGCTCTGAAATTTCTTCACGAAGCTGGATAACACTTTGTAAATCATCACCCGCTTCCATTTGAGCTTGTAATGACGCAAATTGGTTAAACTTATCTTGCATTAAATAGTCGATACCGTATAACGCGATACGACGGTAATCACCAATAATACGACCGCGGCCATATGCGTCAGGTAAACCGGTTAAGATACCTGATTTACGACATGCCATGATTTCAGGTGTGTATACATCAAACACACCCTGGTTGTGGGTTTTGCGTAATTCTGAATAAGTATATTGCACGTCAGCGTTGAGCTCGCGGCCATAAGCCTGGCAAGAACCTTCAACCATGCGAATACCGCCGTTAGGTAACATTGCGCGTTTTAACGGCGCTTCTGTTTGTAAACCGACGATAGTTTCAAGATCTTTGTTGATGTAACCAGCATCGTGCGACGTAATCGTCGACACCATGTCTGTATCGAAATCGACAGGGGCGTGAGTTTGGTTTTCTAATTTGATGCCTTCCATTACTTTATCCCATAGCGATAAAGTAGCATCAGTAGCACCTTCTAAGAATGACTCGTCACCCTCATAAGGAGTGTAGTTTTTCTGGATAAAGTCACGTACGTTAACTTCAGTTTTCCAATCGCCTGCTACGAAACCTTCCCACGCGTTGGCAAATAGTTCGGTTTTATCTGTCATTTACTTAACCCTCTGGTTGTTTAACTACGGATTCGATTGCAAGTGAAACTGGCGTTGTTATCCGTTGAGTATGTACATTCAATGTCTAGGAACATTCGCTAGACTGAGTCGTTTACCGCTTCTGCGACATTCTTGGCAACTTGTGTGCCTAACTCACTTAATGACGCTTCAGATGTAGTAACCGGCTAATGGTTTAAATTGGTAAGACCATTTATCCATGCATTAATAATAGCACAAGACTTCACTATTTTCGGCAGAATTCGTTAATGGATTGGTAAAAGTGTTAACTGGTTAACAATCCCGTTTATTATTTGGTGTCAGCCGGGCATAAAAAAGCGAAACCAGATCCGTTTCGCCTTTTTGATAGTGCTATGCGCTGGTTAAAATTACAACAACGCAGGGATGCCTTCAATCATACCCACAGCAAGCATGGCGGCTAAACAAATCACAAATGCAAGCCCAGGGATCACGATACGGTCAGCAAATGATAATGTTTTAGGACGCTCTTTATCACCAATTAAGCCATTGTTATCTAATAACATGGTTAATGCCCAGGCTAATACTGGATTGGCAACAAATGCGGCAAAAATACAAATACCTGCAGCTTGGCTGCTAGTGGTATCTTTTACCATTTGTAATCCGGCTTCAAGTAACGGTAAAAATACCCCTACCAGTAACGCAATTGACATCACAGGACGCCACACGGTGATATCCATCGGATAACCCACAATCGCCACAATAATACATAAACTGCCAAGTAAAATTGCACCCGCTGGAATTGGACGTTTAGCGATAGCGGCTGGGATCATGTATGTCCCCCAAGATGAGGTGATATTACCCCCACCCACAGCGGTCCCGACCATCTGCCTGATTGAACATGTGGTCATAGTGTCATCCACATCCATCAAGACTTTTTCAGCGCCTTTAGGGTAGTTCAGTTCTTGGAAAATACGGTGACCGAGAAAGTCTGGTGACCACATGGCAACCGCTAAAATAGCAAACGGTAACGAGGCAATAAAGTGCGCCATATTCGGTAAGCCTAACATCCAACCGTGTTCGGTAGAGCCCCACCAATACACAGGGTTTAGATTAGGAATACCAGGGGCGGTGGTAAATTGCAGGTCAAGCCCGGCGCCAAGACCAAATGCTAATGCAATGGCGGCAATTGAACATAATGGAATGGCTAACCAACGCTTGCCAAATTTGGCTAACGAGGCGTAGATAATCACGTTGATGACCAAAATAATAAAGGCAACATAACCCAATGAATAATCTAAACTGTGTTTAGCTTGCAAGCCGCCAGCCCAGTCGAACAAGGAGCCAATTTGGCTTTTTGCCCCCATAAAACCGAGGAAGACTAACAACCCTCCAGCAACCCCGCTACTGGTAAGATTGACCAGTTTTGAGCCGCCTTTAAAGTAACTGAGTATTAATCCAAATATACCGATTAATATGGCAAGTGCTAGAGGATGCGCACCGGCAAGGGCGATAGTACCAATGAGGGGGATCATGGGGCCGTGGTTACCACCCAGATTGGCGCGTGGATTAATTAATCCCGAACTAATAATGCAAAAGAGTAAGGCAGGAATGAGCATTTCTACGCGCACAATTTGAATAGCAAATTCGGCACCTAGACTCACATGATCCCACTTTTCACTTAAGCCAGAAGCCCATGCTGCCATTACTGCCGAGTACATAACAGTAATGCCAATGGTACCCGCGATGGCAGGGACTAAATCTTCCCATTCAAAGCGAAAATCACGTCCAGGAAGGTTAAGTCCCCAACGCCTTGGTTTCATTATTTTTAATTCGTTTTCTAAGTAGGCATCACGAGTAGCAAATTCACTGGCTGGGCGGTGAAGTTCGCTGTAACTCGCTTCTGTATCGGGTGTGGCTGAATGACTGGCTTTATCTGACATAATTTCTCATTCTCCGAAAAGAACAGGTTATTTCATCAATTGATGAAGTTGAGTGTGTTCCATTGAAGTGATGGCGGGTGTCCATTAGGTCAGCTTGCCAGTGAGCTTAATCAGCTCTAATCACTTTACTCGACTGTGATGCATTGTAATTAAATTGCATCACAGTGATGTCCATATTTACGGCTTAGTTAATGCTTATTTTGTGCTTTCACTTTCTTGGTAAGACCAATTTACCTGTTGATTTTAGCATAGGCTTGCGTAGTCATCACTTGCTATCAATAAAGTTGATGTTTTGTTTACGCTAAGTGGGAGCTGGTTAACAAGTTGATGGCAAAATTAGATCAATAAATACAGCTTAAATCGAGTCAAAAAGTCAAAAAATGTACAGCTTGATACTCAGTATCAATTTTACTGATCGAGTGTGACACTTTTATTTAGCGTAGTTGGGGCCCAAATTTAGATGTTCACGCAGCTTATATTTCGTTTGCAGAGCCAGTAAAGCATCATTAAATAATGCAACATGCTTTTGACTTAGAAACTCAGCGTAGAGGGCTCGCTTGGTCAGATAACGATACGTTTAACTTTGATTGGGTTTATTCATTTGATTGGGTTTATCGCAATCCGCATTAATAAGCGAAGGTTTTACCTAATAAAGGGCGCAAAAGGGGGAGAGTGGTGTTGCTGATTTTTTACGGACAAAGCCATTAATATTAAGTAATGACTTCACGATATTGCAATGTGATTAACCGAGTCGGCTCAAGTGCAACGTGATTCATACAAGGGCTGGATAGCGTAGGTTGCGACAGCAATTTAATCGCCGCAATCTACTTGATTCAACATGCTGAAACTATTGGGTTTAACAGGGGTAATACTTAAGTCTGCAATCAGTATGTCAGAGGAGGGCAGATTAACCCGTGGCGCATTATTCTCGAGTTAATCTTTTCGCTTCAGCAATGAGGCAATTGCGTAATGGGTTATCACCCGTGTCTTGACGCCAAATAAACGATAAATGGCGCTTTAAGTTTAGTTCCGGCGTGGTTAATACCACTAATTCCCCTTTGGCGACGTCTTTTTCAACATCTAAATAGGGCAGGCAACTTAAATATACGCCATTTTTGACTAATGCTTTTAATAAGCCGACATGTTCGTATTCTTTCCAAACATTTAATTGAACGATTAATCCGTGAATAGCGGCATCAAAAATGCGTCTTGTGCCAGCTCCAGGCTCTCTTAATACCCATTTTGCTTGTTCTAATTGCGACACACTGGTTTGTTTGTGTTTGGCAAATGGATGATGCGGTGAGGCTACGACCACAAGGTGATCGTCAATCCAGGGCTCTTGGTGTAATCGGCTGTCATCGATACGACCTTCAATAATCCCTAAATCAAATTGGTAATCAAGTACTTCTTTGGCGACGTGGTCACTATTTTCAACGGCTATTTCAATCCTCAGCTCAGGAAAATCATTATCAATTTTACTGATAAGCTTAGGCAATAAATGTTCTGCTGCTGTCTGGCTTGAACACAGTTTAACCGTGCCGCTAATAATATGTTGGTCATGCAGGCCTAAGGCAATTTGTTGCGCATCTTGCAATAACTTTTGTGCTCTTGGGCGCAGCCATTGCCCCCAGTGGCTCATTATTAGCCGATTTCCCTGGCGAATAAATAGCGGCCGTCCTAATAAATGCTCTAGTTGGCTTAACGACATGCTGACCGCAGATTGACTCATCGATAATTTTTTGGCCGCAGCACTAACACTTTCGAAACTGGCGACAGCATCAAAAACAGCGATTTGTTTCAGTGTATAGTGCATAAGTTACCTATTGATTATTCGAGCTTTAAATTTTTATGTTGGTTAATCGTCGTTTATTTTTGTGGTTTGGTACAGTGCTTAATGTTGGTTTTGTGGCGAGGTTAGCAGTAATTTACGTTCACTCAGGATAAGGACTGGCGTAAATAGATTATAAATAAAGAAACGGCATCCTAAGATGCCGTTCGAATATCGATCAATGATACGGATTAGCTATCCATATTTAGAACTTGTATGTAGCTGTTGTGTGGAAGTAACGGCCTACGTTGTCATAAGCAGAACTTTCTGCACTAGTCCCTGTTGTGCCGTAAGGTAAGTCACGATTAAATAGATTATCAATACCAAATTTTAATGAAATACCAGAATCGAAGCTGTAAGACACAGAGGCATCGCTGATGTAGTAATCACCATATGCCATCGCGCTGCTAGGATTCGCGTTGTTGTCCAGGGTGTAGTTAGTGTATAAATCTACCGCCTGAATGTAACGGGTTCTCCACGAGTAGTCCCAATTATCGATAGCATAGTTAATGCTCCAGTTAGCTTGCCATTTAGCATAACCTGCAGTACCGGCAAATTCTTCGAAGGCATCTGGCTCATCTTGGAACAAGAAGTCTTTACGTTTTAATAGACGAGTTGCAACAATATTTGTGCGAACATCACCATTAAATGCTTCAAAGGTATAACTGATATCAAAGTCGATACCCGCGGCTTCAAGTGCAGAGATGTTTAATGATTGCTGTCTAATTTCGGTAATTTCACTGGTGCTTGAATCGCGAGTAATTAACTTACAATACTCATTATCAATACCATTTTTTGAGTCGACGCAGCGGTTAAGAATATTTTGTGAATCTACAACACTAATGGCATTTTCTATTTCAATGTTCCAATAGTCAGTTGTAATCGATAAACCATCGATAAAGCCTGGCTGATAAACCACGCCTAAGGTGTAACTCTTAGACTCTTCTGCTTCTAATTCTTCATTGCCACTGCTGACACCGTCAAGGGTTTCATCGTCATAATCAGAATCAAAACCCGTTGCCACACCTAAAGCTGTGCAGTTTGCTTGGCGGATTGTTGAATCATTTTGCTCGCCTAAACTGGTTGCACGACAAGGATCTTCTACACTGAAGAAGGTTTGGCTTTCTGCGCCGTAAAGCTCACTGATGTTAGGTGCACGAATGGCTTCAGAGTAAGTGGTACGGACACGAATTTCGTCGTCTACTTCCCAGCTTAAGCCTGTTTTCCACGTTGTTGCATTGCCAATGGTGCTGTAATCAGCAAAACGGATAGCAAGGTCGAGATCTAACTGACGAACCATGGGTAAATCAGCAAGTAACGGTAAGGTCATTTCAGCAAATATTTCGCGAACGTTAAACTCACCTTTATCTTCGCCTAGTACGTTAAAGAATGTACCTTCAGCATTATTAGGTTCAAATACTTCACTTTCTTCTTTGCGGTATTCAACACCCGTAGAGAAACCAACATAACCGGCTGGCAATTCAAACAAACCAGAGTTTGTCATGCTGCCGCCTAACACCGTTTGCTTAATAACAGATGTGCCTGTAGACGTGGTATTAATATAATCGATGGCTTCCTGGCTTGGTGCGCCATAACCAAAAATATCAACCGCAACACAACCTGCCGCTCTTGCCGTTTCGTCACGACACACAGCTTCACCATCCACTAAAATCGAATCAAGTGCGTTGCTATAGTTACTATATACAAGGTTGTTTTTATTAATACGTTCAAGATCAGTCTGACCATAAACGGCATAAAGATCGTAGTCCCAATCTTCAAAAACAATACCGTCTAAGCCTAAAACATAACGTTGAGTTTCACGGGTATCATCTTCAATGCGCGCACCTAAGTCAGTCATAAAGCGACGAACATTGATGGTGTCTGTATTATTGTCTCGCATTAGGCTTGCCAGTTCAGGGCTGACAAAGGCGTTATCAATGCTAACGTTGTTCACTGGGTTGCTAAAGAAGAATGCAGGCTGACTTTCACCGGTTGACTGACTATTAGCGTATTTAGCTTCAAAATACACATTATGGTCATCGTTCAGTTGATAGTTGGTTTTAAAGTTAACGTTGTAACGCTCAAATTCTGGTTGCAATGTAACAAACTGATTTAAGTTAGTGAAATCACACTCAGCACAACGGATACCATCAACATTTTTACCTAAATACACATCTTTCATTGAACCGTCGGCATTAAAGGTTTTCCAACCATCTAAATAAATCGTACCGGCGTTACTAATGCTGTAATGGCCAGCATTAGGTGTCAGGATTTTGTCTGGGTTAGCCGGGTCGTTATTGTCTTCTGTGCGACTTGTATTGGCTAAACTGGCAAAAGCAGTTGAGGTTTGATCACGGTCAAATGCACGTAATTGCTCCTGAGAGCTATATTCCACCGCAAAAGCAACGTTACCATCACCTTGTGCAAAGTCTTTACCGTAAGATAACGAAAAGCGATCTTTTTTAAAGTCGCTATCATCGGCCCAGCCTTTGGTGGCTGATACATCTAAACCGTTAACATTTTTCTTTAAAATAAAGTTAACAACACCGGTTACCGCATCTGCACCATAAATTGCCGATGCGCCACCTGTGATCACTTCTACTTTATCAATCCACACACTTGGGATGGTGTTAACGTCTACAGACGATGAACCCGCAGAGCTTGATACATGGCGTTTACCATTAACAAGCACCAATGTTCTGGCGGTACCCATGCTTCTTAAATCAAGTATGTTAAGCCCTGATGTGCCAATTGAATTACCTGAATTCGCTAATGAGAAAGTATTACCAAGTGCAGGTAATTGGTTTAGCGCTTCACCAATATTGGTTACACCTGTTGATAATAATTCATCACCGGTAATCACTGTCACAGGCGTTGGCGCAATTGCACCTTCACGAATAATACGTGAACCAGTGACTGAAATACGTTCTACATTTGACGCCGCGGTGTCTTCAGCGATGGCATTGATTGATGTGGTGGCAGACAACACGACACCACTCATTAACGCAATGCGAACCGCATTGGCTAATTTTGAATTAACTTGCATTTTATCACTCCCAGAAATGTTTTTTATTATGATGTAATTAATTGCAGCACTTCGCAGAGTAGGCTGACATAACATTACACGAGCATGGGTATAACGATAAATTCAATAAAAAACAACACTATAAAGATTAGGTATTTAAAAATAAGCGTTAACTCATGTCGTCATTTTAATAAACAAATAATCAACAAGTGAGTGACTAAAATACAAATTTGTCAGGACGATAATTTACAAAAGCTGAATTTGTTACGGAATTGTATCGATTGAGGCGTTTTTGATGGGTTATAGGTGAATGACCAATCTAATCTTGTTGATTATATGTAAAGTGAATTATTTCACAATTTAGATGAATTTATTTAACGATGTGATCTTTTAATATAAAAATGACGTTAAACAGTCAGATTGAATATTGGATTCAATATATTTTCACTTCGATTAATTTGCTCAAATCAGTGAGTCATAATCACTAATAGATTCATTTATGCGGTATTTATGCAGAAAATATCACTATTTATTGCTTATCTAGTGAGTTTTGCGTGTAGACAAGAATATCACATTAAGTTGAATCTTGGACATGCAATAAACTTTGTATTTTATTGTTTTGCTCTTGTTGATTTAAAAAGTAGAAACAATAGAAGGTTAGTCAAAATAGAAGCAATAAAAAATGCCAACAAGTTCATTGTTGGCATTTTAGGATTGCTTTAGCCTTATTTCAGGCCCAAGTTTTGTATTACTGTACGTTCTCGCTGTCGCTAAATTCGCCAGCAAATAATACTGATGATAAATAACGCTCTGCTGCAGAAGGTAAAATAACCACAATAGTCTTATCTGCAAATTCAGGTAATGCGGCGATACGGTTGGCAGCCACTACAGCTGCACCAGAAGAAATACCCACTAGGATACCTTCTTCTTTCATTAAACGGCGCGCCATTTCAATTGAATCTTCATTACTTACAGCTTCAACACGGTCAATAATCGACAAATCTAAGTTACCAGGAATAAAGCCAGCACCGATACCTTGAATTTTGTGTGGACCTGGTTGAATCGGTTGTCCTGCTAACGCTTGGGCAATAACCGGTGAATCAACGGGCTCTACGGCAACAGAAGTAATGGTTTTACCTTGCGCTTTCAAGTAGCGGCTCACACCTGTTAACGTACCGCCAGTACCTACACCGGCAACAAACACATCAACTTCACCATCGGTATCGTTCCAGATTTCTGGGCCGGTGGTTTTTTCATGAATTTCTGGGTTAGCAGGGTTACTAAATTGACCCAGCACTAAATATTTTTCTGGCGCTGATTGGCGAATTTCTTCAGCCTTATCGATGGCACCTTTCATGCCTTTGGCGCCTTCTGTTAACACTAGGTTTGCACCTAATGCTTTAAGCAGTTTGCGACGCTCAAGGCTCATGGTGTTTGGCATGGTTAGGGTTAACTTGTAACCACGTGCAGCAGCAACATAAGCAAGTGCAATACCTGTGTTACCCGAAGTCGGTTCAATTAACTCGATATCTTTGGTTAGCAGACCTTTCTTTTCAGCATCCCAAATCATGTTCGCGCCAATACGACACTTAACACTGAAGCTTGGGTTACGGGCTTCTACTTTTGCTAACACTTTGCCATTGCTGACACGGTTTAAACGAACTAACGGGGTATTACCTAAAGTGTATGAATTATCTTCGAAAATTTTGCTCATGGATTATTTGCTCCTATGGTTGCATTGCTCAATCATAATCTGCTTGGCAGGATTTAGAAGTGAAAGTTTGTTCTTCTTTATTCCTTTTAGTTATTAGCGTTAATGCTGTTATACTAAAACGACAGTTTTTGGCGGGTTTTCGGGCTTTTCGGCCAAATAAACACCATTCGATGGTCCGACCATCATGCAAATTTAATTTAGTATGACGAAAACAAAATATAAAATACTAGAATAGCTGCAATAAGTTAATTCAGCTCGGTTGAAATGTAACGAGGCAGATGACGAGCGTGATTATTGCGATAGCATTATCATACTTCACTCGCATCATGGGAATGTCTGGTTGCTGATGAGCATTAACTCACTTACTCACTAATAATGGTAGAGCAAAATGAATAAAGTTGTGATTTCTGGCAGTGGTTTATATACCCCTCCTTATAGCGTGTCTAACGATGAATTGGTGACCTGTTACAACAGTTATGTTGATCAATTTAACCAACAGCATGCTGCAGACATTGAAGCAGGCACTACTGCTGCATTGGCTTACTCTTCGAGTGAGTTTATTGAAAAAGCATCAGGTATTAAAAGTCGTTATGTGATGGTAAAAGACGGTATTTTAGATACAGACATCATGATGCCCTTGATTGCCGACAAACCTTCTGATGCTTTATCAATGCAAGCTGAAATGGGGATTGCAGCGGCAACGCAAGCCTTAGCGCAAGCCAATTTAACCGCAGACGATATTGATTTAGTCATTGTCGCCTGTGCTTATACCCAGCGAGCGTACCCGGCCATTGCGATTGAAATACAACAAGCTATGGGCACTAAAGGCTTTGCGTATGACATGTTAGTGGCGTGTTCGTCTGCGACGTTTGCTATTGTGAATGCGGTTAATGCCATCCGCGGTGGTACGGCTAATCGTGTGTTAGTGATTAATCCTGAGCTGACTTCACCACAAATTAACTTCCGCGATCGCGATAGCCACTTTATCTTTGGTGATGTGGCGACGGCCGTGGTGGTTGAGCGTGCTGAGCTTTCAACCTCAGAGCATGCCTTTAGTGTGTTATCGACGCGATGTGTCACTGACTACTCAAGTAATATTCGCAGCAACTTCGGTTTTGTTAACCGCTGCGATCCTGCGCAGGCCAACAGCGCAGATAAACTATTTCACCAACAAGGGCGCAAAGTGTTTAAAGAGTTGCTGCCGATGATTTATCAGCACCTTGACGCACAATTTTCTGATGAACAAATAAAGCCTGAAGAATTTAAGCGTTTATGGCTCCATCAAGCCAACATAAACATGAATTTATTTGTAGTGAAGAAGCTTCTTGGTGATAATGTTGAGCCATCACAAGCACCTATCGTACTTGATGAATATGCTAATACAGCATCGGCAGGGTCAGTGATTGCATTTCATAAATTCAATCAAGATTTTAAAACGGGCGATTTAGGTTTATTGTGCTCATTTGGCGCTGGCTATTCGATAGGTAGTATAGTGCTCGAAAAGTGCTAACTCATTAGTGCACCGATAATAATTAACAAGGTGAAAGTATTGCGAGTATTGATTGTTGAAGACAGCACTACCATATCTAAAATCTTGAAGCATTTAATTGTACAAGATCTTGGTTATCATGTGGACGTTGCGCCAGATATGTCTAGTGCATTGGCGTTATTAGAGCAACATCAATACTTTGTCGTCGTCGCAGACTTAAACCTGCCAGACGCCTCCAATGGTGACATTGTGCGTCTGGTATTAACGTCTTATAAAACGCCTTGTATTGTGCTCACCAGTAATTTAGATGCTCACCAGCGTCGGGAAATTCTCAAGCTTGGTATTGTTGATTATATTCCTAAAGATAATCGATACAGCTATCAATACGTGGTTAAACTTATCGACAGGTTGTATCGCAATCAACAGGTTAAAGTGTTGGTGGTCGATGACTCAGTGGTTAGCCGTAAATTTGTGCGTATGTTGCTTGAACATCATTTGTTTCAAGTGATTGAAGCAAAGGACGGTGAAGAAGCATTAACGGTACTTGAGCAAGAGCCTGATATTCAGTTGTTGATTACTGACTACAACATGCCAAAAATTGATGGTGTAGAATTAATATTGCGGGTACGCGAGAAATATAATCGCGAAGATATCGCGATTATTGGCTTATCGAATGACAACGACGAAAGCTTATCGGCCAAGTTTATTAAAAACGGTGCCGATGATTTCTTGCAAAAACCGTTTGTCCATGAAGAGTTTCATTGCCGGGTACTTAATACTTTAGATGCGCTCGATATGATGCGCAATTTATGGGCTAAGGCTAATCGTGATTATTTAACTCAATCTTACACTCGTCGGTATTTTTTCAGTCAGCATAATAGCAAAGACTCTGATAACGGATTATTGTCGGTGGCATTGTTAGATTTAGATTTTTTCAAAAAAATTAACGATACCCATGGTCATGATGTTGGCGATCAAGTGTTAATTGAATTTGCTCAGCGATTAGAAAATGCTTTTGCAGCAAACTTTACTGTTGCACGTTTTGGTGGTGAAGAGTTTGTGATTGCCTTTAAAGGCTTGGACAGCACTAAAGCCAGTACGTTAGTGAATAAGTTTAGAGAGCAATGTACCATAAGCCCTATATCTACCACGGCGGGGGATTTACAGGTGTCATTCAGTTGCGGCGTATCGACCCGAGATAACGAAACGCTCGATCATGCATTACAGCGCGCCGATGAGTTACTCTATCAAGCCAAAGCGGCAGGGCGTAACCAGGTGATGAGTCAGTAATACTTATTGTTTAACCCTAAGATACACACACAAACGCCGTTGATCATATTTATCAACGGCGTTTTTGTGTGGCTAATTTATTGGCATGCTTTATAACAACCAGGCATAACTCAGCTTCATGAAGTAGGTTTTCTCATGTTGCGTTAACGAATCTATATCATCGTTTGCCACAAATGCGTCAGAATACCCCACATAAAATACACTTTGCGGATTTAACTTATAGCCGTATAGCAATTCGTTGCCTAAGTCTTGATAGAGCTTATCTGGATTTTGGTACAGATATAAATTAGGGTCGCGTTCAATGCGGGTATATACACTGCTTAAGCGGATAAAGCTATTGAGGGTTAATTGCCAATTTAAGCGTACATCACTGAGGTTGGCGGTAAATAAACGGCCATCGGCAACATCTAAGGTTTGGTAACGGTGTGAAAAATCGAGCACTAACGACTCTGTTATCTTCCATTCAATACCCGGATTATACATGTGTACTGTAGCAGGGCGGTTGTTGGCAAAATCGATATCATCACCCAAGTACATATCCAATTCGAGCTTGAGTGAGCCTACTGGGGTAAAATTGGTATATAACCAGCCTAAGGTTTCTTCAAACAGGGTGGTGTTATCGTTAATATCAATGATGCTCGGGTTATGACGTCTGCCCACTCGTTCGCGCTGAATAATTCCTGTCGCAATATAACTTTGTAAGCCACCTTCAAACTCAATAAACATTTCGGTTTCTTGTTCGAGGCGTTCATTATTTTGGCTATGGGTAATATCCCAGTCTCCGCCCAATTCTATGCGGTTAAAAAAGCTGTTGTCCGGATACCAAATATAACCGCCACCAAACACAAATTTAGCTAAATCAACTTTATCGATAAAGCCTAAATCGGCTCTAAAATCGCTGCCTATTGATTCATAATTAGTAGAGACATACCAGCTCCGACGCTCGTGTTGATAGGCAATGTTGTACATTCTATCATCAAATTTATCGTCTTTATTGGTGCGCAATACTCGTTCGTTAATGGCACAATCACCTATTTCACAGCCATCTAAAGCATCACTACAATCGTCACTACCGCAAAATTGATTGAAAAATTCATCTGGGTATTGTGTTTGCGAGTGGGCATATTGCGCGGTAAACGTGTCTTGCTTCGTGGGTTGATATTTAACGTCAACGCTTGCTAAATAGTTATGGTAATCATCCGCTTGCTTTAAGGTGACTAAACCACCAATCGAAAATTGCTTACTCGGGTCAAATCGGTATCGCGTTGCAACGTTATGGCTTTGCTCATTAATGACAGCAATATCGGAGCTTAGGTTACCAGGCACTAAAAATTGGCTTTGAATGTCATTAGCCGCCAACATTGCAAAGGTATGATCGTCAGTTTTGCTGGTGAGCTTTAAACCATAGTCTGGCGAGCCAATATTACGGGTATGCAGTAAATCTAATTGAGTATCAAAATAGTCTTTATTGTCTAAAAAGAACGCGCGTTTCTCTGGGAAAAATAGCGCAAAGGTATTGTTAACATCTAATTGCCCTGCGTCGGCTTCAACTTGTGAGAAATCGGGGTTAATGGTGGCATTAAGTAACGTCGTTGGGGTGATCCCCCAACGTAGGTCAACACCCGCTTCCACGTTGGTATTATCTTGCCACGGGCCTGTTGATGCAATGTCTCGCTGATGATTTTGGTCAGCCACAAAAGATGGCGTTATTTGGAGGTCTTTACCTTGTGTCGCTCCAGCAAGGCCAGAGGCTGTACCTAATTGGCAAAGCTGGCATGCTACATTACGATCAATTTGATGAGTCGATAATCGATGGGTTTCATTACGAGGATAAAAACGGACTAATTCTATCCCCCACGTTTGCAAAGGGTGGCTGTCATCAAAGTTAAACAAGCGCAGTGGCAGTTGTATTTCAACTTGATAGCCTTGCTCGGTCAATTTACCTTTACTGTACCAAATACCGTCCCAGGCATCACTTTCCTGGCCAGTGAGTTCGTTTTCAATTGAATCACTTTGTACCCCATAAGCATTGATAAAAAATTGGTAGGCTAGACGGGCATTGTTAAACGTGTCGAGCTTAATACCGACCATATCGTCGCCCCAGGATTTATCTCGGTCTCTCAGGTTTACCCTGATATTCTCTGGCGATGGATCGTGAGCGATAAAGGCAAAATACAAGCTAGTTTCAGAGGCAAATACTTTGGCATAGGTATTGACTGGGGCGGCAATATTTTCCCCTGGAGAGGTTTCGTATTTTAACATTACCTGTGCTGCTTGCTGCCAAACAGGCTCATTGAAGTCACCATCGATTTCAACTTCTTGATTGATAGTTGGAATATCTAAATGAAATTGTTGGCTAGAACCGGCAAAGCAGTCTTGCGATATAGCACCGGACATAACCCCAGACACAATACTTGCAATGAATACACCACGAAAAAAGTTAATCACAACCACAGTTTCTCTTTATTGTTATTTTGGCCATTGTCGCAAAAAAGTGGGTTCAGGGTAGGTCTGACATGTAATAAAAATATCAATGAATTGTTACAGAATGTTGGGCAGGCATAAAAAAGCCCGTTCAACAGAACGGGCTCATTGTGGAACATTGCATCATACCGGCTAAAACGCAGCGATTAACACACTAGTCAGGTGCAATCATTGGGTTTTTATAGGCTTCGCGATATTTGTCGACCCACATTGAGGTTGCACCACAAATTGCCACAGGCATCACAATAAAGTTCACAATCGGGATCATTGAAAACAAAGTGACCGATGCGCCAAAACTGTAGCTCGAACCTTTGGTGTTTTTAAGGGCAAACTTCATGTCATCAAAGCTGACTTTATGGTTATCAAATGGGTAATCACAATATTGAATCGCCATCATCCAGGCGGTAAATAAAAACCATAAAATCGGCGCTGCAGTTTGGCCGATGACGGGAACCCAAAATAACACCAAAAATAGCAATGCTCTGGGTAGATAGTACTTAAGCTTTGTCCATTCCCGTCCGAGCACACGCGGTAAATCTTTAACCATGTCGATAGACGTGCCAGTGTTTAAGTTTTTGCCGGTAAGATGTTGTTCCACTTTTTCAGCGAGTAAGCCATTAAAAGGGGCGGCTAACCAGTTCATTACCGAACTGAATATAAACGACATCACCACTAACATAGTCAGCACTGCCAAGGGCCATAAAAAGAAATGCAACCAACTCAGGTAATCGGGTAATTGGCCATCCATCCAGTCAAAAAGTTGTGTCAGTTGGCCAACAGCAAGATACATCGCTCCAGCAAAAAGCACTAAATTGATCATCAGCGGGATAAACACAAATGAGCGTAACCCTGGCTGTTTAATTAATTGAAAGCCTTGCATAAAATAATTTACACCGCTCTTTTTAACGGTCTGAGTGTTGTTTACCATGTAACTCGCCTATTTTGTGACTCATGACATTGATTTTGACTAGGCAAAGACAATAAAACAAGCGATAAACTGTTTCAAAAGGATAAAAATCGTTACAAAATGCGGCTCAATTGCTAAAGTGAGCTGCTTTTTCCTTTTAATGCGTACCTGAACTGGCAACATGAGATTAAAACAAATAAAACTTGCTGGATTTAAGTCGTTTGTAGACCCAACTAAAATCCCTTTTGATAACGCGTTATCAGCAATTATTGGCCCAAATGGCTGCGGCAAATCCAACGTGATTGATGCTGTGCGTTGGGTGCTGGGAGAAAGTAGCGCTAAAAATCTTCGTGGCGATTCGATGACCGATGTTATTTTTAACGGCTCATCTTCACGCAAGCCTATTTCTGTAGCCGGAGTTGAATTAGTTTTTGAAAACACTCAAGGGCGTTTAGCTGGGCAATATGCGAGTTATCAAGAAATATCAATTAAACGTCAAGTCAATCGCGACAGCGAATCAACTTACTTTTTAAACGGTCAAAAGTGCCGCCGTAAAGACATTACTGATTTATTTATGGGCACCGGGCTTGGGCCGCGAAGCTATGCGATTATTGAACAGGGAACGATTTCCCGTTTAATTGAATCTAAACCGCAAGAGCTGCGGGTGTTTATCGAAGAAGCAGCCGGTATCTCACGTTATAAAGAACGCCGCCGAGAAACCGAAAATCGCATTCGTCATACGCGTGAAAACTTAGCGCGTTTAAATGACATTAGGGTTGAATTAGGCGCACAACTCGACAAGTTATCACAACAAGCCAAAGCCGCATTACAATACCGCGAACTTAAAAATAGCGAACGTCAACTGCACAGCCAATTACTGGTTATTCGTTATCAAGAGCAACTTGCTCAAACCGATAAACTTGAAGCGGAATTAAGCGGGTTAGAGAGTCAATCTGAACAGCAGCAAAGCACCGCCCAACAGAGTGACACCAGTGTTACGCAGCTTAAACAGCAATTGGCTGAGTTAAGCGATGCTGAGCATAAATTAGTTGAGCAATACTATTTAACCGGCAATAACATTACTAAGCTCGAGCAACAGCTTAAGCATCAGCAACAGCAAGACTCGCAGCTGCAACAGCAAATCACGGCTTTGCAACAACAATTAGCCGCAGGTGAGTTGGCTATTGCGAGTTTGAACGACAACTACCAACAGTTAGTTGCACAAGCAGATGCCTTAACTCCGCATTGCGAGCAAGCTCAAGTTGCGCTTGAATTAATTGATGAACAATTATCTGTGGTAGAAGAGGCTTGTGATGATCAGCAATTACAGCTCACACAATATGCTGAAACTCTTGCGGCTAATAAAATGCAACTGGCCTTATCGCAATCAAGCTTAGCACACCAGCAACAAAGCTTGCAGCAAGACGAAAGCCAAAAGGTGCAACTAACTCAAGAGTTAGCTGCGCTAGAGCAACAAGAAAGTCACTCGCAATTAAGTGATACCCAAACACAACTAAGTCTTGTTGATACGCAGTTAGCTGAAACATTTGCCCAGCAACAACAAGGTGAGCAGCAACTTAGCACCGCGCAACATGCACTAGAGCTACAAAGAGATACTTACCAAACGCTTAAGCAAACCATGGCTCATCGCCAAGCTCGTTTACAGCTTATTGATGAATTGCTTGCCGGACACACACAATCGTCAGGCCAACAATTGTGGCAAGTAATACAAGTAAAACCAGGCTGGGAAAAAGCCGTTGATATGGTATTGCACGGATTAAGCCAATTACCGGTTTTATCCGCAGATGAAGCGCCTAGCCAAGCATTGATTGGCTTTGCTCAACAAACCAACCTGAACAATGATGCCTTTACGACAAAGGCTAATTTAGCGCCGTGGTTGTCGTCGGTCATTTGGGCACAAAATCTTGATGAAGCAACACAACTACTGCCACAAATTAATGATAATCAGTACATTGCCACTCAAGAAGGTTACCTCGTGGGCCACGGTTTTGTATTAAATCACACCCAAGCAGGGCAATCTGCCATCGTACTTAGCCAAGAGCGTGCAGTGTTAAGCGAACAATTGTTAACGTTAGACTCACAGTTGGCATCAGCGCAGCAAGCGTTAAGTGAACAGACCCAACAAGCCGCTGAGCAGCAAATACAATTAAGCCAGATACAACAACACTGTCATCAATTGCAAATTAGCCAAACAAAGCTGCAATCGACAGTGGCCAGTGTTCAACAGCAACTCAGCGATAAACAACAAAAACAACAAAAGTGCCAGGATACGCTTACCAAGCTTGAACAAGTCTATCGTGATAAACAAATGCAAATAGAAGCTTACGAAGCGCAAGTTTTCACTCAAGAAGATGCGTTGTCGACTGCCATTAATCAACATGAAGTCGCGCAATATGCATGGCAAAACAGCCAGGCAAAGCTGAGAGAAACCAAAAGTAAGCGTGCAGAAGCCCTAAGTCAATTAACACAGCAACAAGCTCAGCGACAACAACATGCCACTCAACAAGCGCTTAGCTTGCAACAATTACAACAACAAACTGAAAAACAGACTGAATTATCAAATCAGTACGCTCAGTTACAACAAATGTTGCAAGACAATCAACATCAGCGTGGTGAGCATCAATTAGCACAATTATCCGCTCAACTGACTGACGCACTTGAGCAACAGCAAGCCCTGCAGCGACAATTGCAACAAAATCGTGCTCAGCAATCCGAGTTGCAAACCAGTGTAGATAGCTCAGTATTGATGCAAAAACAACAGCTTGTAGTGTTACAGGACTTGACTCAAAAGATAAGCGCGTTAAAGTTACGTCGTGAGGGTTTAAAAGGGCAGGCCAATGCACAGCTACAATTGCTGCAAGAGCAACAAATTCAGTTGCAGCAGGTGGTTGCCGATATGCCAGAACATGCGAGTGCAAACGTGTGGGCAGAACAGCTAGAAAAGGTTAAACAAAAAGTTGTTCGCTTAGGCGCTATTAACCTTGCAGCAATTGAAGAATTTGAAACCCAGCGTGAACGTAAAGACTATTTAGACAGTCAAGATGATGATTTAAATAAAGGATTGTCTACGCTGGAAGATGCAATCAGAAAAATCGACAAAGAAACGAAAACCCGCTTTAAAGCAACATTTGAAGCGGTAAATCACGATTTAGGGCAATTATTTCCTAAAGTGTTTGGTGGGGGGAAAGCGTATTTGGCGCTCACCGATGATGACTTACTCGAAACGGGGGTCACTATCATGGCCCAACCACCGGGTAAAAAGAATAGCACCATACATTTACTTAGTGGTGGAGAAAAAGCGTTAACCGCTTTATCATTAGTCTTTGCTATTTTTAGACTAAATCCAGCACCTTTTTGTATGTTAGATGAAGTTGATGCACCTTTGGATGACGCTAACGTCGAACGTTTTTGTCGTTTATTGCAAGAAATGTCACAAAGCGTGCAATTTATTTATATCAGTCACAATAAAATAACGATGGAAATGGCTGATCAACTCATTGGCGTTACTATGCATGAACCGGGCGTTTCAAGGATAGTCGCAGTGGACATTGAAGCCGCAGTTGCCTTAGCCGATGCGGTATAAATTAGAAAGACAGGGATACTAATGAAAGATCTACAACTGGTGTTGTTTGTATTAGGCGCGATCGCAATTATTGCGGTGTTAGTGCATGGTTTTTGGTCAATTAGAAAACAACAACCTAAATCAATGAAGCAAAGTCCGATGGCCGGATTTTATAAAAACCAAGCTCAACGTCGTGACACTGAAGGTTTCGATGCGGATGGTATTGGCAAAGTTCGCGTACGCAATGCTGACGAAGTTGAAGCAACGGTGAATAAGCCTATTCTGAAAACTAATTTAAGCCAAAAACCGCTTAACTCACCCCAGATGACTCAAAGTAACACACCGTTACAGGATTCTTTACGCCAACCAGAACCCGTCACAGTGACACAACCTGTTCAGCCAACGCTAAATGTTGAAAATGATGCACCAACACCTACACCGCCTAGCGTGGCCCAAAGCGTGAGCTCAGCCATGAGTTTACCGAAAAAGATTTTTAATACCTCAACCAGCACGGCAAAATTAGAAAGTTATACCGGTAAACCCTTGCCAGCAAAAACAGAACCAGTGAAATCTGCACCTGTTCACGCAGAGCCTGCTAAGCCACGAGTACAAACGCCAAGCCAACCAGCCGTTAACGCAACAGCTGAACCCGTAACGCAGTCACCTCGCGTTGAGGCTAAGCCTACTGAAGCTGTACAGGTAAACGCTGAGCCCAAAGCCACGGTAACCGATGAGCCTATTGAACCTACCGATGTATTAGTGCTGCACATTGTGGCAAAGCCGGGTGAGCAAATTCATGGCGCAGAATTATTACCTAGTTTGTTGTCACTTAACTTTAAGTTTGGCGATATGGATATCTTCCATCGTCATATTGATAATGCAGGGACTGGCAAGGTGTTATTTTCATTAGCCAACATGTTAAAACCTGGCATATTTGACCCAGACAACATGGAGCAATTTGTCACCCAGGGGGTGGTATTATTTATGACATTACCCGCTTTTGGCGACCCAATGATGAACTTTACCATTATGCTTAACTCGGCCTATCAAATTGCTGATGACCTAGGCGCTGAGTTACTCGATGGCCAACGTCAACCCTGGTCAGATGCCATTAAAAAAGACTATATAAGACGTGTTAACGCCGCGTAAATAAGGCGGAATTTGTTGTGTTAACACCGCTTTAAGGCCGCAGCAGCGGCCTTAATTGTTTTACCCCTTTATTGGCATAACATCTCACGCTATGTGATAAAACGACTTTACGTTCAACTTGTATGACGACGGATACCCAAATGCACGCAATTCAAACCGAAATGGATCAACTGACTCAGACCATCAATCAGCACAATATTCGCTATTATGTTGATGATGCCCCCTCGATCCCTGACGCTGAATACGACAGATTAATGCAACGTTTGATCGCGCTTGAACGTGAATATCCGCAATTGACTTTGCCAGACTCGCCTAGCCAACGAGTGGGCGGTGTAGCATTGCAAAAATTTGCTCAAATCACCCATTTAAAGCCCATGCTGAGTTTAGATAATGCCTTTGAGCAAAGCGATTTTGACGCTTTCAATAAACGCATTACCGATAAAGTCGACCAGGTTGACTATGTTTGCGAACCTAAACTAGATGGCTTAGCGGTATCGATTACCTACCGAAACGGCATGCTTGAACGGGCCGCGACACGTGGCGATGGTTCAGTTGGCGAAGATATTACCGAAAACTTGCGTACTATTCGTTCTATCCCATTAAAACTACGCGGCGAAGGTTTTCCTGAATTAGTCGAGGTGCGCGGCGAAGTGTTTATGCCTAAAGCCGCATTTGAGGCACTCAACCAACGCCAAATGAGCAAAGGTGATAAAGTCTTTGTTAATCCGCGTAATGCCGCAGCAGGCAGTTTGCGCCAATTAGACAGCAAAATCACCGCGTCACGCGCCTTGGGGTTTTACGCCTATGCGCTTGGGGTTGTTGAAGGTGAATCGCAACCAATGCAAATGACCCATTTTGGCCAGTTAACCCAACTCAAGCAGTGGGGGTTACCGATGAGCTCAGAAGTGAAAGTTTGTGACAGTGTTGAAAAAGTCTTTGCTTATTATCAAGATATTATGACTCGTCGCAGTCAGCTTGATTATGAAATCGACGGCGTCGTCATCAAAGTTAATGACATTACTAAGCAGTTGTCTTTAGGTTTTGTTGCTAAAGCACCGCGTTGGGCCATTGCCTATAAATTCCCTGCACAAGAAGAAATGACCTTACTTGAATCCGTTGATTTTCAAGTTGGCAGAACGGGCGCAGTGACACCGGTTGCACGGTTAAAACCGGTGTTTGTTGGTGGCGTAACCGTGTCAAACGCAACATTACATAACGCAGATGAAATTGCCCGTCTTGGGGTCAAAATTGGCGACACAGTCATCATTCGCCGTGCAGGCGACGTTATCCCACAAATTGTCGCGATTGTGTTAGAACAACGTCCTGAAGATGCCAAAGAGATTGTATTTCCGCTGCATTGCCCGGTGTGCCAAAGTATTGTTGAACGATTAGAAGGTGAAGCGGTTGCGCGTTGCAGTGGCGGCTTATTCTGTGAAGCGCAGCGCAAAGAAGCGATTAAACATTTTGCTTCGCGTAAAGCGCTTAATATTGATGGTATGGGCGATAAGATTGTTGAACAACTGATTGATAAAGAGCTCGTTAAAACCCCCGCGGACTTATTTTCACTCACTGCATCGGCTATCACTATGCTTGACCGCATGGCCATGAAGTCGGCCACTAACATAGTTGCCGCCATTAAAGAAGCCAAAGCCACTACGCTGGCGAGATTTTTATACAGTTTGGGCATTCGTGAGGTTGGTGAAGCCACCGCTGCGAACTTAGCTCAACATTTTGCCGATTTTGAACGTATCCGCAGCGCCAATGTTGAACAGCTACTGGAAGTGAGCGATGTCGGTGATATTGTGGCAAAACACATTAGCCAGTTTTTTGCACAACCACACAATATTGAAGTCATTGAACAATTACTTGCCGCGGGCATTACCTGGCCAGCGATAGAGAAAGCAGATGAATCACAATTAAGCCTTAAAGGCCAAACGTGGGTGTTAACGGGCACTTTGACGCAACTTAACCGCAATGATGCTAAAGCACAGCTACAAGCTTTGGGAGCCAAAGTGGCTGGCAGTGTGTCTAAAAATACCGATTGCGTAGTTGCAGGTGAAGCCGCGGGGTCAAAATTGGCTAAAGCGCAAGAGTTAGGTGTTAAAGTGATCGATGAGCAAGGGTTATTAGACTTACTCAATGCAAGCAATTAATTTACTCAAGATGATCACTGTATTGATGTCTTTGGCTGCCGATAAGAGCTTATTGTGAATTTTAGTCATATTACCTGGCTCGATGAGCGCGGCCACATTAAACCGCCATTATTTTTATATTTGATTTTGGTCTTTTTAGCGCGTGGTTGGTGTATCTTTATTGCTTCACTGACTCAATTTAATGACCGTTCAGGTTTAGTGCGTTTGTTTTACCCAGAAAAAAGCGATTTTATTCTGGCATTAATTGCTGGAGTGGGTGCAGTATTACTCTATGGATTAGTGATAGCAGAGCGAAAACGCAGCTGGGTAATGTTAAGGCCCTTATTTAGCCGAAGTATTTGGTTGTTATGGGCTTTACTCATTTTAGATGCGGTGTTTTTAATGCAACGGATAGTACATGACGATTACTTATTTAAAGTGGGTTACTCGCTTGATGCACTTTTTTTATTTTGGTCTGTGATTTATGTACTAAAATCAAAGCGGTTGCATTATTACTTTGCAGATTGGAGCTTAGAAGATAGCGATGTGGCTCATGCATCGAAAACCGACACTGATACAAACACGTCGTTGTAAGCGATTTAGCAGTGAAATGACGGAGTTATATGCAATGTCAGCACCCAAATTATGAGATATAAACGACATAGATAACGACAATGTTAGTGTAATAATGACATTATCACTCAGGCCCGACTTGGCGAATGTGAAAGGAACACGACTTTGGCTAAAGCAGAATTAACACAAATACCTGTTTCTCAAATGGTTATTGGTTTAACCGTGAAGCTGCCTTTGTCGTGGACCAGCCATCCATTTTTCCGCAGTAAAGTGAAATTAGAACAACAAGTACAAATTGAGATGATTAAAGGTCTCGATGTTGATTTTGTTTATGTGATTGCTGGCCATGATTTATTGCCTGTCATTGAAACCCCTATCGAAATAGAACAACCGCAAGAAGAACCCGTTCAAGAAGTGGATTACCGCCCGCTGGTTAAAAAAAGTATGCGAATTAGCCAACAACGTTTTGTTAAATCGGTCAATGACAGTCGTACCGTGTTTGGAAAAGTGGTGAGCGATCCTGAAGGCACTTATCGTGAAGCGGCAACCTTAGTTGAAGACTTAGTTGAACATTTATACGAGAGTGAAACCCCGCACTTAACTCTTGTAGGCAGTGGCGAAGCCGATAAGAGTGTCACACATCATGGCATTTCAGTGGCAGTATTGGCCATGATGATTGCCCATGCTCTGGAGCTGTCAAAAGCCGAAGTGCGCGACATTGCATTAGGCAGTTTATTTCACGACATCGGTAAGCTTAAAGTGCCAGAAGACATTAGGCGTAAGCGCGGTGAATTAACGGATGTTGAAGCTAACTTTCTCAAAAAACACCCGAACTTTGGTTTTGAAATGTTAAAACGAAGCGGGTTGTTTCCAGATGCGATGCTCGATATTGTTTTGCATCATCATGAGTTTATTGATGGCAGCGGCTATCCCGATGGTTTAAATGAAGTCAAATTGTTAATCACTACCCAAGTCGTGTCATTGGCCAACGATTACGAAACGTTATTGTCCAAATACCACACGCCACAAATAGCACTGGGGATTTTATTTAAAAATCACAGTAGTAAGCACAGTGATAAACTCATTTCGGTATTGGTCAAAATATTAGGTATTTATCCGCCAGGTACCATAGTGCGCTTAACCGATGACAGCATCGCTAAAGTCATGATGACCACCGCTGACGTTAAACAACCGCATGTATGGTCTTGTGATATCACTGGCGGCGAGGCCAGTTTTCGGTTTTTAATTAACGAAGATGTGCAGGTTAAAGAAGTCATTAAGTTAGAAGAGTTATCGGAAGGTGCAATTAAAACACTCCAGGCCAATAATTCAATTAGCTTTTATTTTAATCATTTTAATCACTAAAACGGCTCGAGGCTCAATGAATACAATAACCCTTATTGGATGTGGATGGTTTGGGCTTCCTTTGGCAAAGCACCTCATAAACCAAGGTTTTCAGGTTAAAGCCTCAAAACGTCATGTTGATGATTTAGTTTCATTACCGCAAATGGGTATTGAAGGTTATCAGCTAGATTTAGCCAATGTCACCCTTGATGCTAAAGCTTCATCATTGTTTGATGCCGACGCCATTGTGATAAATATTCCTCCTGGGTTACGCCGTGGAGAATCTGACTACATTGCTTATTTAACCGAGCTTAAATCGCTAATGGGTACGAGGCAGTATCAAAAGGTGATATTTATTAGCACTACGGGTGTCTATCCCTCGCTTGACCAAACAGCGAACGAAGATGATGCCAGTGCATTTAATGGCATGAGTGAGACGTTATTACAAGCCGAGTCGATGTTTGCTTCAATGGCTAACAGTTGTATTGTTCGATTCTCTGGCTTGATTGGTCCTAAGCGTCACCCAGGACGTTTCTTTGCTGGTAAATCTGATGTCAGTGGTGCGAATGTCGCGGTTAATTTAGTGCATCTTGAGGATTGTATCGCTGCCGTTAGTTTAATTTTATCAACACAGGATACATTACCCATTTATAATCTAGCGGCGCCAATTCATCCTACTCGTGGTGAGTTTTATGTTGCAGCGGCAAAGCATCTTGGGTTAACTGCGCCAGAATTTAATCAACAATCACAACCGAGTAAAGTGATTGATGGCCAGTTAATTTGTCGTGATTTAGGTTATGTGTATCGTCAACCCAATCCACTCAAAATGCTTGATGCTTGCTAAACAAGCATAGGCTATAATAGCCGGCATATTTTGAATAAAAGGCAATTATTGTGACGACTCAAACTCAAGCGTTTGCATTACTTCCAGGTGATGAATTCGTAGAACTGTACAAAGTATTAAAAGTACAAGGCCTAGTCAATGGCGGCGGCGATGCCAAGCACGTCATTACTGAAGGACAAGTGACCGTTAACGGTGACGTTGATACGCGTAAACGTAAAAAATGCGTTGTTGGCGATATTATTTCGTTTAACGGTGCAAACATTGAAATTGTTGCTGCTCAATAAAGGACAAATACATGCAATTCCCAGATGATGACAACGGCCAAATGCTGGCGGCTATGGCTGAAGCCGGTATTGATTTAACTCAATCACTCGAAGTTGATTTCTTTTTGGTATTTGACGATCAACGTGATGCTGAATCCGCTATCGAAGCGTTAAGTAAAACCGACATGAACGGTGAGCTAGAGCTTAATTTCGACGAAGAAAGTACCAAGTGGGAAGTGATTGTATGCCTTCACATGGTGCCAGAATATAAAGCACTTGTTGCCAAAGAAACCGAATTGAATACGTTTGCACAAGAGTTTGATGGTGTTTCAGACGGTTGGGGTGTTATGCAGCATCAACATGGCGACGACGAGTTTGCTGATGATGAAGATGATCACGAATGCAGTGAGCATTGCCACCACTAGTACAGCCGCGTTTTACCTATTCATTGAGTCATCCCTCATTGAATAAAAAAGCCGTTAATGCCCAGCATTAACGGCTTTTTTATTTTTAACTTGTCAGCTCATCAATCGACTAACCAACTGATGGATTAATGGAAATAGTATAACAAGCTATTCTTTGATTTCTTCAACGACTTCTTTGGTTTCTCGGCCAATGGCTTTCACTGTGTCGCGTGTGCCGTGCCCAATGGCGGTGGTGACTTTTTTTGTCGTGTGACCTATTTCTTTGCCCGTTTGTTTTAATTCTGCGCATGCTGATAAGCACAGCATAATACTCAATGGGACTAATATTAAGATGACTTTTTTATACATTGTAGTAGCCTGTTATAAATGAGTGCTAAACGTATCATTTGCTTACTTTAACGATAATAATCTTGATGATACAGGGAAAAATTAAGGGAATACCATGGATGTTAATGCCACAAAAATTGGCCAAATTATATTTGTTATCACCGTTATCATGGTATTTTTTACCTTGAGATTTGCCAAGGGCAAAACGACAAACTTACCGTTAATTGGCTTTTATGCCATTTTGCTCAATGTTATTTTTGCGCCAGCTGGTTGGATATATTGCTGGTATTGGTCAACAAAGCCAATGTTGCCTAAAGAATAAACCTCGCGCACTCGTGAGTGGCAAATCCGTAAGGATGTTGCGCTAATATTGACGCAAGTTAACCACGGTTAATGGTTAAATCAGATACATAGCCGTGCTGAGTTGCGACTAAAGCATTTTTTAGCATTTGTGCTGCTTCATCGGCCGTCATAAAACTTGATGTGTCGATGTCCTTACCGCTTGTTGACCAAAAGTCGGTTGCCATTCCGCCAGGATAAACCGCAATCAACTTCATTGGGCTTGATTTTAACTCTAATCTCAATGATTCAACTAAACCTTTTACTGCCCATTTTACAGCGCAGTACGTTGACTCATTGGCTTTGCCCGCTTGTGCTGCCGTTGACATTACCACTACCACATTAACCTTATGTTCACGATAACGACTGACGAGCTCGCGTAATACCAAAATGCTTGATGTCAGGTTGTTGTTAATGAGTTGATTAATCGCTTGCGGGCTTTGTTGTTCAATAGGGCCAAAGTAACCACTACCCGCGCAATGAATTACCGTTGTTGGTGGTGCTGACAATTTCGAAAATAAATGATGCACATCTTCTGCTATGCATAAGTCTGCGACTTGGGTTACCACATTAGCTTGCTGAGTAGGGGTAAGCTTAGCGGTTACCGCTGCCAGTTTTTGTTCGCTGCGACCGCTAATGAGCAGTGAGCATTCATCTGCTGCATATTGTTGAGTCAGGGCTGCACCTAGGCCACTGCTGGCGCCAGTAATAACAATCATAATAAACCTTATGGCAAATATTCACTAAGCTGGTCACTATACCAATGCAGTGCTAAACCGCAATCATGGCGTGAGTTAAGCCAACGAGAATAAATTACCGGAACGCTTTGTATTTTGACGTTAAAGATTGTCTAATACTGCCTTGCTTATTGTCATACAGACAGTACATTTGTCGCTAATAACGAGAATTTCCATGTTTGAACTCACGCTCCAACTTGCGCTTATTTTATTTGCTGTTGCTTTAATTGCGGGTTTTATTGATTCAATAGCTGGTGGCGGTGGGTTACTCACTATACCTGCCTTAATGTGGGCCGGGTTACCTCCTGCCGCTGCGTTAGGCACCAATAAACTCCAAGCCTGTGGTGGCAGCTTTTTTGCCAGCTTGTATTTTGTCCGCAAAGGCATGGTTGATTTAAGCAGCATTAAGTTATCGTTAGTATGTGCTTTTGTTGGTGCGGCCATTGGTACTATCTTTGTGCAAATGATTGATGCAAAGCTTCTTGAGTTAGTGCTGCCATTTTTAATTTTAGCGATTGGCTGTTACTTTTTGTTTTCTAAAAAGATCAGTGAAGATGATCGCCAGCAAGTGTTTACGCCTACTATGTTTGCTTTTACTGCTGCGCTAGGTGTTGGCCTTTATGATGGTTTTTTTGGCCCAGGTACCGGTAGCTTTTTTGCCTTAGCCTTTGTATCACTTGCCGGTTTTGGACTTGCTAAAGCAACGGCTCACGCCAAATTACTAAACTTTGCTACCAACATTGCTTCATTAATTTTTTTTTTAATTGGTGGTCAAGTCGTTATCGTTTTAGGGCTAATTATGCTGGTAGGGCAATCTATTGGCGCAACACTGGGCTCACGTTTAGTGGTCACCAAAGGTGTTAAAATTATTAAGCCGCTGGTGGTGATTATGTCATTGGGCATGAGCATCAAATTGTTGTGGTCACAATATATGTAAATGCACTGTTGTAAGCGGTAAAACGTCAATCTATTTAGCATTAAGCAATACTTCAAATTAAAGGGATGTTATGCGCATTATTCACACATCAGATTGGCACCTAGGCCAATATTTTTACGGCAAAAGCCGCGCTGCAGAGCATCAAGCATTTATGCATTGGCTACTGAGCCAAATTGAGCAGCATCAAGTCGATGCGCTGATTATTGCAGGTGATATTTTCGATACTGGCACACCGCCTAGCTATGCCCGTGCGCTCTACAATCAATTTATTGTGCAAATTCAACAAACCGGTTGCCAACTGATTATTTTGGGCGGAAATCATGATTCAGTGTCGACCCTCAATGAGTCAAGACACCTGTTAGCCTGCCTTAACACCACCGTTATCCCCGGGGCATTTGACAGTATAAGTGAGCATGTTATTCCGCTTAAAAACCGTCAAGGTGAAGTGGGTGCTATCTTGTGTGGACTGCCGTTTTTGCGACCGCGCGACATGGTGCTCAGTGAGTCAGGAGAATCGTCTTTAGACAAGCAGCGCAAACTGGGTGACGCCATTAGTGATTTATATCAGCAGTGTTTTGAGCAAGCCTGTGCATTAAATGCAACGTTAGCAACACCGGTGGCAATAGTGGCAACTGGCCACTTAACCACAGTCGGTGCCAGCACATCTGAGTCGGTACGTGATATCTATATCGGCAGTTTAGATGCTTTTAACGCCTCGCATTTTCCGCCAGCTGATTATATTGCCCTGGGCCATATTCATCGCCCTCAAGTGGTGGCTAAGTCTGAACATATTCGTTATAGCGGTTCACCTATTCCATTAAGTTTTGATGAATTATCGAGTCAACATCAAGGCAATAAATCTGTTTTTCTCGTTGAGTTTACTGATGCAAAACTCAGCACCGTTACGCCATTAATGGTGCCAATGTTTCAAGCTATGCAAGTGCTAAAAGGTGATTTGGCCAGTATTGAACAGCAGTTATCTGCGTTTGATGACAAGCTTACAGGCGAGCAAACGATATGGTTAAGTATTGAGATATCGCAGCAAGACTACTTATCTGATCTGCAATCGCGCATTGCCGAACTCACTCAAGATAAAGCCGTTGAGGTATTGCAGTTAAAACGTGCCCGCAGTCAACGTCAGCAGCATATTAAACAACTTGATAATGAAACCTTATCAGAGCTTAGTGTCAGCCAGGTGTTTGCTCGCAGATTAGCTCAAGAGCAATTTGATAGTGAAGCTCAACAAGTGCAGCTTAGCCGGATTCACAATTGCTTTAATCAAGTGGTCGCCGAGATTGAGTCAGAGCGTAATCGTCCTGAAACCTCAGCAAGCCATGTAATGCAAGAATCTACTCACAAACTACACATGACCGCGAACACAATAGATGATGCGCAAGAAGGTGAGCAAGCATGAAGATTTTAAGCCTTCGCTTTAAAAACATTAATTCACTGAAAAATGAGTGGAAAATTGATTTTACTCAATCACCTTTTGCCGAAAATGGCTTGTTTGCGATTACTGGCCCAACTGGCTCGGGTAAAACCACCATTTTAGATGCCATTTGTTTAGCGCTTTATCATCGTACACCAAGATTAAATAATATCTCTAAAACCACTAATGAGTTGATGACACGCGGCACAGCAGAATGTTTAGCTGAAGTCGAGTTTGAAGTCAAAGGCGTGGCATATCGCGCTTTTTGGAGCCAACGTCGCTCGCGTGATAAAGCCGACGGTAATTTGCAAGATGCACAAGTTGAGTTGGCATTATTAAGCGATGGTAAAATCCTCGCCAGCCAAATTAAACGTAAAACCGAATTAGTCGAAGAAATCACTGGCCTTGATTTTGCGCGTTTTACTAAATCGATGATGTTGTCTCAAGGGCAATTTGCGGCGTTTTTAAATGCCGATGCCAATGATCGAGCCGAACTATTAGAAGAGCTGACTGGCACCGAAATTTATGGCTTAATTTCGGCGCGAGTGCACCAACACTTTAGTGAGGCTAAAACCAACTTAAAAGTGTTAGAGGCCAAATTAGGCAGCGTTGAGCTATTAGATGACTCTCAGCGCGCCACTCAGGAACTGCAAATACAACAACTTAACCAGGCATTAGACGCGCAGCAACAGCAGCTAGCGCAATTAAGTGCATTTTTAAGCTGGGCTGATAACAGTGCGCAAGCAAAAAACGCGTTCACACAGGCGAGTGAGCAACATCAGCAAGCACTGTTGCTACAACAACGTCATCTTGCTGAGCTTATTCAATTAGAGCACAGCGAACCTGCCCAGCAGATATCACCTTTGTTTGAACAACAACAAACGGCCCAAGCCAAAGTGGTGAGTTTAACCGCGCAAATGACTTCGCTGACACAACAAACGCAACAAGCTGAGACGGTGTTAACCCGCCACAAACAACAGCAAAGTGCGAGTCAGCAACAGCTTGACGAGGTGACTCAGGCGCACCAAGCCTTACTCACGTTAATTGATCAACAAGTGCAGCCGTTAGACCAACAAATCGCACAGTTGAGTTATCAATTGTCGCAGGTGGTTTCTACCCATCAACATACTGAGCAACAGCAACAAAACGCGGTTCAACAGCAGCAACAATTACAGGTGCAGCAAGAGTCTCTGACCTTAACTAAACAACAGATTCAACAACAGCTCGATAGCCTGCCACAAGGTGGGGAAGTGGCTAAAAAGTTCGCTGCTTGGCAGAGTCAATATGAGCAGGTACTGCAATTAAACCAGCAACGTGAACACATTAATCAACATGTTGCCAAACAACGGCTCACGATAAACCAAACAGACGCAACCTTAGGCGAGCTTACTCCGCAAATAAGTCAGGCTCAGGCATCGCTAACCCAAGCAACTGCGCAACAAGCAACCAGTCAAGATGCGTTAACCACCTTGCTAGCGGGTCAAGATGAGGCGCAGATTAATGCTGAGTATCAGCTATTACTGGAGCAGCAAACTGGCCGCTATCAATTAAGTCAGTTGTTTAACCAGTTTGAGCAGCAACAACAGCAATGCCTAGCGCTAACCCAACAATCCACGCAATGTGAGACAGAATTACAGGCATTAGCACAAGCGCTAACAAGGGTAAGGGCGCAGTGGAGTGAGAAAAGTCAGCAGGTCAAAGACGTGCAAATGCTGTTGCAGCAAGAACAACAAATTGCCAATTTGACCTTGGAGCGAGCCAAGTTAATCGCCGGCGAGCCTTGTGCTTTGTGTGGCTCAACGGAGCATCCGTTAGTTGAGCGTTATGAAACGCTTAATGTATCAGCAACCGAGCAGCGAGCGCTGCAATTGCAAACGGAATTAGAGGCAATTAAACAGCAGGGTGAGCAGCTTAAAAACCAGCAAACGGCTTTACACGTTAGACTTGAGCATGCGCAGCAACAACTAAGCCAGACTCAAACCCAATTACAAGCAACCCATGAGCAATGGCTGCAACAAACACAAGTGTTATCCATCTCGCTGCAATTAGATTTACAATACAAAGACGCATTAACCACTTATATCGCTGAGATTGAACATAAGCAACAGCAACTCGCGTTAACCTTGAGTCAGCTAAATCAAAGCCAAAAAACCTTACATCAACATCAACAAGTTTGTGTGCAAGCAGAGCAAGCGTTAAGCAAATGGGTTAACCAACAAGGTTTGTTGCAGCAACAACGCAATAATGTGCAGCAAACATTGCAAGAGCAGGAGCTACAACTTGATACGCTTAACCAGCAACAAGCAGACACGCTTGAATCCGTTGCCTTGCAAATTAACGCCAGCGGGCTGACAGCGCCGGATATTACGGATGCCACTAAGTGGTTAACGCAATTACAACAACAACTTGATGCATGGACACAAGCGCAACAGCAAGCGGTTGATAATCAACAGCAGTTAACCATCACCGGTGAAAAACTCACCGCAAGCCAACAGCATATGACAGAAGTTACAACGCAGTTGGCGTCGATAACAGAGCAGGTGTCTCACGCGCAAACTCAGCTGGATAATGTTAAAACACAGCGCCAATCCGTTTTTGCTGACAAAGTGATAGAAGATGAAAAGTCACGCAGCCAGCATCAGTTAGCACAGCGCCAACAGGCTTTATTGGCGGTGGAACAGCAATTACAACTTGCCGATAAACAACTTGCCAGTTTACAAGCACAGCAGCAAAGCATTACGGCGCAGGCCAATGAAGCCACTGCAGATTACCAACACCTGCTGCAACAGTGGCAGTCAGCACTGCAAGACAGTCCTTTTGCCGATGAAGCGGCGTTTAAACAAGCACGACTCACTCCACAAGAGCGCCAAAGGTTACAACAACTTAAGCAACAACTCGACAATGACATTGTTAAAGCAAGCACAATTGTTGAGCAAGCCAGTCTGCGTCAAACCGAGCTCATGGAACTTGGTGAGCAGCAACAATATAATGCCCAACGTTATAGTGACACAGAGCAACAACATCAAACATTAACCGCACAGCAGCAACAAGATAAACAAACGCTGTGGCGCTTAACTCACGAGCTCGAACAAGATGCAAGTAAACGAGCAGGGCAGCAGCAACTGCTGATTGAACAAGCTCAAATGCAACAAGATTACGATGACTTAGCCTACTTACATTCGTTAATTGGATCACAAAAAGGCGATAAGTTCCGCAAATTTGCTCAAGGCCTCACTTTGGATCATTTGGTTGCTTTAGCCAATCGTCAACTAGATAGGCTGCAAGGTCGATATTTATTAGAGCGTAAAGAATCCGATGCATTGGAGCTACAAGTGCTCGACACCTGGCAGGGCGACGCTGTGCGTGACACCAGAACCTTGTCTGGCGGCGAAAGCTTTTTAGTCAGCTTAGCCCTTGCGTTAGCACTTTCTGACCTTGTTAGTCATAAAACGAGCATTGACTCACTGTTTTTAGATGAAGGCTTTGGTACGTTGGACAGCCAAACCTTAGATACCGCATTAGATGCACTCGATAACTTAAATGCATCAGGCAAAATGATTGGTGTAATTAGCCATATCGAAGCGATGAAAGAGCGGATCAGCGTACAGATAAAAGTGAATAAAATGAACGGGCTTGGAATTAGCAAATTACCGAATGAATATGCCGTTAATTGAGTTTGATCTGCTTCAAGCTCCCGTGATAACTGCAATCGAGTTCAAACAAATTATTAAATAAATATCATTTTATATTTGTAATATGATTTTTTTTTGATATAAAAGAGCGTTGATATGCAATTTGAGTGCAAAAGTCCGTGTTTTAAACAGTTTTACCGGACGCCGTAGTATCAAATATTGGGTCATATTGATAACAAAAACGACGTGTAGGCACAGTATTAATCCGTTTAATCTCTGCCTCGCAATAACAATTTGCAGTAAAAGAAAAACAAAAAATATAAAGCGTCATCTTTTAGGGTGGATTAGACATTGCTAACGAGTAAAATTATGGGCTTTCAAAGGCCCGACGTAAGTTCGTTGAACTTACCTAACTTGCACAAGAAGCTATTGCTTGCAAGTGTGTTTGTTGTTGGAGCCGCATTGTTATGGCCCACCCAACAAGAGTTTTCATCACAACGTATTCCAGTGGCAATTGATATCGATTCGTTATTGCCACACATCGCTCTACAGGATCAATCCCCAGTTGCTGTTCATCAAGTTACCCCTATTCTAGACCGTGTTATCGAAACGGGTGACACCTTAAGTCATTTGTTTCAGCTTGCCGGTATCGACCAGCGCACCATGTATAAAGTGCTAGAAGCCGACTTAGAAGTGTTAGCGTTAGATACATTATTGCCAGGTAACCGCATCCAGTTTTGGGATAACGCTAACGGCGAGTTAGAAAAATTAGAATTATATTTTAATCCAGCACATCAAGTGGTGTTCACCCGTTTTGAAGACGGTAGCTTTGAAGTAAAAGACATCAACATTGATGGTATTTGGCAAAATCGTATTGTCGGTGGTGAAATCAACGGCTCTTTTTATGTTTCTGCAAAAAATGCAGGCTTAAGTGCCGGCGAAATTCAAAAAGTTGAATCACTCTTAAAAGCCAAGTTAAACTTTTCTCGTGAGCTTCGTGCTGGCGATACGTTTTCTGTATTGGTTAATGATCAATTTGTAGAAGGCGAGCCAACAGGCATGACCTCTATTGAAGGCATTCGCATCAATACGGGCCGTCGAGACATTACTGCGTTTCAAAATGTTGATGGTAATTTTTACGATATTAATGGTCAAAGCTTAGCCCCTGCATTCCAACGTATTCCTTTAGATCGCAAAGTACGCTTAAGTTCGCGCTTTAATCCAACACGTAAGCATCCCATTACCGGTCGTATTCGTCCTCATAATGGTACTGACTTCGCGACACCTATCGGAACTAAAGTTGTGGCTCCTGGTGAGGGAGTTGTCACTATGGTCACCAAACATGCGTTCGCCGGTAACTACATTGTGATTGAGCATGACAACAAGGTGCGTACTCGCTACCTGCATTTGTCGAAGTTTTTAGTCAAAAAAGGTCAACGAGTCACTCGCGGACAGGTTATTGCATTATCGGGTAATACCGGCGCATCTACTGGCCCACATTTACATTATGAGTTCATTGTAAATGGTCGCCCAGTTGATGCTATGAAAGCCAATATTGCAGAAGCAAAAGTGTTGCCGAAAAAGCAATTACAAGAGTTTCAGGCGCTAGTGCGTAGCCGCACTATGATGATGGACCTGGGTTAATGAATCCTCAATAACTCTGCTGTTTATTATCATGATGAAAACAATATAAAAATGCAGCCTAAGTGCTTAATGCCGATCAGTTAAGAACTGAAGTTATAAAAAATATACCGATCTATTGACCGATCTTTTTAGTCTGCCAAAATCCGATAATCTTCATTATCGGATTTTTTTATGGAACTTTCAGAAGCATTAGCCCGCACTTCAATTAACCGCCTAACAGAGTTCTCATGCCTTGCTGATGTCCTTGAGCCCGATATTATTCAATCTTGCCTAGACTCTAACGGTGTTGCCACATTAAGACGACGAAAACTCCCTATGGACGCTATGGTTTGGGCTGTTATTGGTATGTCTTTATTTCGCAATGAATCCGTTCGTCAATTGATTAATAAGCTTGATATTGTCCTGCCACAAGAGGTTGATTATGTCGCAAGAAGTGCAGTCACACAGGCCAGAAAAAAACTGGGAAGTGATGTCGTTCGCGATATATTCCATCGTTCTGCCGCCACTTGGCATCAACGTGCTGAACATCCTCATTGGTGTGGTTTGAACCTATATGGCGTTGACGGTGTAGTCTGGAGGACTCCTGAAACGAAAGAGAATAGTGCGGCTTTTGCACGTACGGCAAACAAAGCGAGTGAATCAGGTTACCCTCAAGTTCGCATGGTTTGTATGATGGAACTGAGTAGTCACTTGCTTGTTGATAGTGTATTTGACAGTGTGGCTGAAAATGAAATGAATTTAGCCGCTAAGCTTATCAAAAGCGTGCCCGACAACAGCTTAACCTTGTTTGATAAAGGCTTTTACTCGCTGGGTTTATTACACGATTGGCGCGCTAAAGGCGTCAACTGCCATTGGTTATTACCGTTAAAAAAAGGCACTCAATACGAAGAAATCCGCAGTCTAGGTAAACACGATAAGCTTGTCAGGCTAAGTACAACACCCCAATCGAGAAAGAAGCGTCCTGATTTACCATTCACAATCGAAGCCAGATTAACGACTCGTCAGATAAAAGGTAAACAGGTCAGTATCCTGAGTTCAATGCTTGACCCGATGGCTTATCCTAGTGCTGAAATTGTTGATTTATATGCTCACCGCTGGGAAATAGAGCTAGGATATCGAGAGATGAAGCAGTATATGCTTGAAAGTCGATTTACGCTGAGAAGCAACCTTCCAGAGCTGATACACCAGGAGTTATGGGGGTTATTATTAGCTTATAATTTAATACGTTATAAAATGATTTTAATGGCCAAGTCGCTTAAAAGCGTATTTCCAAATCAACTGAGCTTTCGAGATGCCTCATCTCATATTATCAATCAGCTCACCAATATGCCGTTATATGCCCCAGGAAATGTCCCGAGATTTATTTTAGACATAGAGAGAAATGCTAAACAGTTTAAGCTAGAAGGTAGACGAGAAAGAAGTTATCCGAGGTGCCTAAAAGTCAGTAAAAATGGCTACCCGGTGGCAAAAAGAAAAAATGCCGCTCACCTTAAGTGAACGGCATTAGCCTAAGTGCTGCATTTTTTATGTCGGTTTTTCACACTGCCGCCATCGGCTCGGTATTAGTATCGACAAAAGCCAGAGTGCGATTTATGTTAGTGCACAAAGAACAAAGAACAAAGAACAAAGAACAAAGAACAAAGAACAAAGAACAAAGCAGACCCCAAATATAGCGGTAACTCTTGTGGGCTAACATTGTCGCAATAGCAGAACGGTTCTAGTGTGAATATTTCAATACTCGTCCCTAAAGGGCAACGTTAGGTAACACAATGAAACAGAATATTGTTCATATTGCCCTCGTGGTAAAAGATTACGATGACGCAATCGATTTTTATGTAAACAAATTAAACTTTGAGCTTATCGAAGATACTTATCAGCCGGAACAAGATAAACGCTGGGTTGTTGTCGCGCCGCCAAACTCACATGGCACTGCGATATTATTGGCTAAGGCTTCAAAGCCTGAACAACAGGATTTTATTGGTAATCAAACTGGCGGCCGTGTGTTCATCTTTTTGAATACCGATGACTTTTGGCGCGATTACAAGCGGATGAAATCGATTGGTATTCACTTTGTGCGTGAGCCGCAAGAACAAGACTACGGTACCGTTGCGGTGTTTGAAGATTTATACGGCAATTTATGGGATTTACTTCAGCTAAATCCTGATCATCCAATGGCAAAAAGGTAGGTATCAACTGATTGCTGCCTGTAACCTGTAATGCTATTTATCCATTGTTCTTGCTACAATATTATTCATACATTGTCATTTCAGATTACGGGTTTATCCGCTGCATTTATGGCCTAACATTCTCTGCATCTGCTTCTGTTCTTGGATCCATTTCATAAGCCGTTGGGCTGGCCATATCTGTCACAGCGCGAAAGCTTTCTTTGGTTTCGAGCGTTGAAGAGAGTGTGTGGCTACGGCGTCTCAATAACACGATGATAAAAAAGGTGGCGAGGCATATGCTGGTAAAGGCGTATAACCCTTGAGCACCTATTAGCCCCATAGCAAGTGATGCGATTGGTGCCCCGATGGCAGACGATAAGCCAAGTGTGATGAGCATGGCACTGCTTATTTCAACAAAGTCTTCTGAGGTCGCGTTGTCGTTAGCGTGAGCTAAGCATATCGCGTACAACGTCATACAGGTTCCTCCCCAAAAAAAGGCCGAAATAGCTGCCGGCCAGCCGCCAAAGGTACTGACAACATAGGGAAGACCGATAAATAATAATGACACAAAAGCACCGGCTAGCGCGGTAAACATCAATACACTTCGTCGATCAAAACGGTCAGATAATTTACCTAATGGCACTTGAAAGCAGGCCCCACCAAGCACGGTAGCGGATAAAAATGCGCCTAATTGAATACTGTCAAAACCATTATCTTTAGCGTAAATAGGGGCCAAAGCCCAAAATGCACCAGTAACAAACCCCGCTACTACGGCGCCAATCAGCGCGACATGAGAGTGTTTCCACACTTTGGCCATATTTAAGGTCACTTGTTTTACGACCGCGGGCGCAGATGAACGAGTCAATGATACTGGGATTATCGCAATGGATATGAATATAGCCGCTAAACCGAACAGCATGGATTCCCTTGCACTGCCCAAGTTAAACAACTGCTGACCACACATCACCATGACTAAATTTAATGTGGTGTAAATAGACAGTATTGAACCTCGATTACTTGCTGTAGATGTACCGTTTAACCAACTTTCGATAATCATATACAAGCCAGAAATCACCACTCCAATCAGGAATCGTAACAACATCCAACTATAAAACTCTGGTAATAAAGGGAATACTAATATGACCACGGAGTAGCATGTTGCGAGCACTGCAAAGCTACGTATATGGCCCACTCGCTTCAGCATGTACGGTGTTGCTAAGCAACCTGAGACAAAACCTAGAAAGTAAGCAGAACCGGTTAATGCCACTTGCGTATCGCTGAATCCTAATTCACTCGCTGCAATGGGCAGTAAAGTAAGTAATAAACCATGGCCCAGTAATAGGAAGGCATTCGATATCAGTAACGCTGAAATTGGGATTAACGCGTTTAACATGTTACTCCAAAGGCTGCTATGGCATATACACTGGTATACGGTGAGCCAATATTTGTAGTATTAAATTCAGGTTTTTCTAAGCGGATTTTAATCCTGTGTGTTGCTATGTTGATGCTATTGTTGTGCAACTCGACTATGACTAGCGAGCTAATAAGCGACTGCTACTGTTAGATGAGCTTATCAGCTTCATTAAGGTTGGAAGATTTATGCCAACTATTGGGATTGCTTTTTATTTAATATTATCAGACGATTAGTTTTTGACTATCACGATGAGATTAACTTCATAGCACCAACTCGGTAGGGATTTTATTTATATTGCACTTATATTGAGCAATATAGTCACACGCATAATGAATCATTTAAGCCAGGGAATATGAACATTGGTTATTGAAATTGAAGCTTATAGCGGCGATATTAACCAGTAGGATGGTTTATCAAAAACCTTTTATGAGTCGTTTTATGTACAGGGAAGTGAAAGTGAGAAAATCATTAATTTTATGGGTATTTTGGATATTGACTGGACCGGCTTTAGCGGGAGATAACTATAAACCACAATCAAATATTTCGTTGTTAAGGTCATTAGATGCTGGGTATATGATTATTGGTACAACGCATACAAACAATATCAATGATCTTCAATTAGTTGATATCGAAAACTTATTTTATGAACTTAATCCTTCGTTAATCCTTTTAGAGGGCGGATTTTGGCCAGATAAAGCGAGCCAGTCAGCCGCAGTTGAGTGCTGTGGTGAAATGGGTTTTATACAGTTTTTAGCGAAAAATAATAATGTCAAAGTATCAACTTGGGAAGGTGATAGTCTAAGTGAAGCTCGGTTTATCTTGGATAAATTTGATAGTGAAAGCGTGAAGATTTTTTATCTGTTAAGACAGGCTCCTCAATTATTTAACCATGCTAACCTTGCTGAGGCGACTGAGAAAATGACGTCATTATTGGGAGAGTCTGGTTTTCCTGCTCAAGAGTATCAAATCCTTTCGAAGCCACATTCAATTGAACAGCTAAACAGTATGTTATCGTCAATGGTTGGTAAAACGATTTCATGGAATGAGTTTACTACGGCTGATATTTTCGATGCTCAACTTAACACTATTGAGTTCTCGAAGTTCCAAGCAATTAAAGACCGTATAAATGAGTTTAGAGATCTTAACGCTGTGACAAAGCTTAAAACGGCACTTGCGAATAAAGAGAGAGTGATTTTCATTGGTGGACAACTGCATTTTGTTCCGGTTATGAATGCGATTATCAAACCATAATGGCATTTAGAACTACTGCTTATTAAGGTGCGATAGTCATGAAGTAACCATTATGAAGTTGTTGGTTTACAGATGTCTACCTAACCTTCATCTTACAAAAAACAATTAATTTGAGGAAGCTATGAATCTCAATCAAGTGACATTACCTGTGTCAAATATGGATAAGGCGGTGGCGTTTTATCAATTATTGGGGTTTACCTTAATCGTTGATACGCCACATTATGCGCGCTTTGAATGCCCGATGGGGCAGAGTTCGTTTTCGTTATCATTAGCGCCTGAATCGACGATGAATGGCGCGGTGATTTACTTCGAACATGCTGAGTTAGATAGCTGGGTAGATGACTTGCTAGCAAAAGGCATTGAGTTTGCTCAGTTACCCAAAGATGAAGCCTATTTATGGCGTGAGGCGATATTGTTTGACCCGAGTGGCAATAAGCTAAAGCTTTATTGGGCGGGTGAAAATCGTTTAAATCCGCCTTGGCGAGTTAATTCATAAACCGGAGCGAGCCACTACCAGAGTTTACTATAATGCGTTGTGGTTAGGTGTAATGACGTTATCGTGATGTTAATAAGGGGCTAAGCGATGTGTTGTCGCATTAACCCCATCATAATCAGTTATAACTCGATGAAGATATCTTCAAGTGCTAAACGTGCTTTAGGTAGACCGTGATTATAGTCTTCGCCATCCATGTGGTAACCCATTGCTAAGGCCACGTCACATACATAACCCTCTAATTCCTGTTCAAACTCTTTACCAATTAAGGTGGCATCGACACCTTCCATCGGGGTTGAATCAATCCCTAAACGTGCCAGTACATGCAAAGTATTACCTAAGGCTATGTAGGTTTGTGCTTTAGTCCAGTAGCCGTTATAACCACTTTCATCAGTATTTACCTCTGCAAAGGTAAACCCACCATTGAGCATATTATCAAACATCTCTGCCGGTAAATGGCCTGAGCTGACTTCGATATCCACTACTTTTTTGTACTGTTCTTTAGTAAAACGAGGATTGTAAGCAAATAAAATAATATGTGATGCCGCTTTTGCATGGTGTTGGTTAAATTGATACATGTTGGCATATGTGTCATGAAAACGCTGTTTGGCTTCATCACTTTCAATAATGATAAATTTCCATGGTTGTGCATTAATTGAAGAGGCAGATAAACGCATTGCTTCTTTTAGCACGTCCATATCTTCAACAGATATACGTTTGCTTGGGTCATATTTTTTTGCAGTATAGCGGTTGTTAAGATCTTGAATGATTTGATGAGACATGTTTTTCTCCACATTAATATTTAAGCACACACTTTGATGTTTTATAAACGAATAGTGATAGCGAACTAAAGCCTGTTGCTTTCTAAGTTGTGTGGATAATAAAGGTCATCACGCCGAATAGACATATTCATATCGTCCAATCATTATGGATAAATAGCTCCACAATAAGCTGTCTAACGACACAGCAACAAGGGTATTTATAACCAAATGTTAAGCGAAGATGTCACTCATTAGAGTTAAGTGTGCAAATAAGAGATAGGTGTTAGTGAGAGGATTATTGTTAGCAGGCAGTTGGCCTTACAAGGTGTGAAGGGGTGCTTAATACGCGAGGCTTACGCGTAAGGAGATTGCCCCGCTTCTTCGGCGACCAGCCATACCCGCATATCAAACTCATACTGGTGATAGTCTGGCAGCATAAAAGTACATAATTGATAGAAGGCCTTATTGTGGTCTTTTTCACGCAGGTGAGCGAGTTCATGCACCACCACCATTTGCAGCAGTTCAAAAGGGATGTGCTTTAAACGTGAAGATATGCGGATTTCATTTTTAGCTTTAACTTTGTTGCCCTGGCGGCGATTGACATAAGAATGCAACCCAAGTGCGTGATGGCTGACATTAATTTTTTCATCAAAAATTACTTTTGCTAATGGATCTGATTGACGCATATAAGTGTTTTTCAACTCGATGGTCATATCATACAAGGCTTTGTCAGTACGGATATCGTGCACGCGCGGGTAGCGACTTAAAAAGTGTGCGCCTAATGCATTGGTATCAACCAATTGTCGTATTTGCTCGACGATGTCAGCGCGATAACCACTCAAAAAGCGTAATGCACTAAGTTCACTTTGACGCTGTTTAATGTCGGCGCTGGTGATGAGCTTGCTCATATCTGTTTTGGGCTTTAATGCTTGACTAGCAGCGTTAAGTGGCATTTTTGGCGGAGCTTGGCGGCTTTTGGGTTTGCTGTCTGACATGAGGGCAACTTGGGTGCTAATTAAATGGTGCGAGTCATTAAATGAAATGAGCAGCGAATGATAAAGGCATGATAGTGGCGTTACTGATCAATTTGCAGTAACGCCATAATGTGACAGGCTTACGCTTTACCAAAAATAATGCGGTTATGTTGTACATAAGCCACATCGAATGCGTTTTGTTGTACACGCTTTAAGTCTAACGATTCAAAATCAACCTGCGGTGGATTACGCTTTAACTGTTCTTTAATGGCAACAGGTGAAATAAGGTGTACTGGAAGGTCAGTGATTTGAATTGACGCTTCAAGTTTAAAGCTGGTCGCACTGCCAGCAAACTTTCCTTTTTGTTCACGCTCAATAATCACAATTTGATCGACTCGGTAATCTTCCATCAACTTATGAAAAGCAAAGTGAAATTCACGGATAGATTCTGTTTCGCTAGAGTTTGATACGCTAAATGAGATTTTACGGCATGCTGGCACGTTATAGGTTTCACCTTCATAGGTCAGCATACTGATAATGGCTTCGCCGCCTTTTAATTCTACACCACAAATTTTCATGTTAATCCTTACTGTTTTGTACTGCACGTAGGCGTATAGCGAACGTGTCGTTATGCATTGAGTTGCACAAATGGTGATGCGCAACCCTTAATGTTGTTTACTTAAAAGACGTTTATTATCCCAAGTTTAAGATAGTTAGTCTTCTGAGCTGTTGTCTTCTTCAATAATTTGAATGGGTTTGGCTTTACGGCGCATTGGCGCATCACCTACGTCAACACCGGTAATAAAGCGTTTATCACGCTTAGGTGCTGCTTTGGCCTTTTTCGCCACTTTTGCTTTACCGCTCACCGCATCACGAGGTTGTACGCTGTCCGCTTTGCCTGTGGTAGGTTTGTCTTTTAGGCCACTGAACTTAGCTTTCATGCCTTCAATGACAGTCAGATCAAAGTTTTTACGTAAAAATAGCTGCACTTTTTTAAAGCTGTCCCAATCTTTAGGGCCAACAAATGATATCGCATCACCTTTAGCACCAGCACGGCCAGTACGACCGATACGGTGTACGTATTCTTCAGCAAATTTTGGCATGTCAAAGTTAATCACTAATGACACGTTGACTAAATCAAGACCGCGAGACGCGACGTCAGTAGTAACCAATATTTGTGACTGTCCCCGAGCAAACTTGTCCATAATCTGATTACGTGCAGATTGCTTTAAGTCACCGCTCAATGCAGAGGTGGCAAAACCTTCTGCAGCTAATAATGTTGCTAAACGGTCGGTATCAGAGCGTGTTGCAGTAAACACAATCACTTGCTTGTGTTGTTCTTGCTTCAGAATATGCTGCAGCAATGCTTGTTTATGGTCTAAATGGTCTACCAAAATAATGCGCTGTTCAATGTCTTTATGCTCAGAATAAGACTCACCAATGGCCACATGGCTCGGTGATTTAAGCAACGTAGCAGCAATTTCGTTAATGCTGTCGTGATCTAGCGTGGCAGAGAACATCAACGTTTGTCGACGCTTATGATCGGCAGCATCGTTAATGGCTTTTAACTGCGGCGCAAAACCTAAGTCGAGCATACGGTCTGCTTCATCAAGTACCAGCAGCTCAAGCCCATTTAAAAAGAGGTGACGTTGCTGTAAGTGATCGGCAATACGACCTGGCGTAGCGACAATAAAATGCGGATCGCGAGCCAATGCTTTAGCCTGGTCGTTAAAGTTTTCGCCGCCTAATACACTGATTGCTTTGTATTGGGTGTTGGCCACCAATAAACGCAGTTGACCATATACTTGTTGAGCTAATTCGCGAGTGGGTAACAATACCAATACGCGTGGGTCTTTTTTAGACAAGGCGCGAGTCGAGATAACGCGTTGCATAGCGGGTAATAAAAACGCTAAGGTTTTACCTGAACCCGTTTTAGACGAGGCCATTAAATCTTTACCAGATAAGGCAATGGGCAGTGCTTGCGCTTGAACATCGGTAGGCGTGGTAATGCCAAGGTGCTTTAAACTGTCAAGCAGACGCTTGTCCAATTGAAAATCGGTAAATTGCAAAGGTAAATCCCCTAAAAAATGATAGCCACGGATTATAGCGGTTTCACTGTGCTATAGCCAACAAGAGTCGCTTTGGTTATGCTATTTTTTGACATCACTCATTTAGGTTGAAATTTTGATTTTGAACATCAACAAGTGATTCAATGAGTAATGACGTGTGAATAAATTCCTCGCTTGAAAGGATTAACGATGACAAAGCTGACTGTAGGATTAGCATTAGGCAGCGGCGCCGCAAAAGGGTGGGCGCATATTGGGGTCTTAAAAGGCTTAGCCGCATTAGATATTTATCCAGATAAAATAGCCGGTTGCTCTGTGGGCGCATTAGTGGGCGCGGCATACGCAAATGATCATTTAGCCGAACTTGAAACCTGGGTGAGCGGTTTCTCTAGTTGGGATGTGCTCGGATTAATGGATTTAGGTTGGCGTAAAGGCGGCTTAATCAGTGGTGAAAAAGTGTTTGATGTTTTAGCGGGCCGTATTGGCGATCTTAACATTGAACAGCTCAAGCGGCCCTTTGCCGCAGTGGCGACTGATTTATATTCTGGTCAGGAAATTTGGTTTAGAGAAGGAGATTTACGCCATGCCGTGCGAGCATCGTGCTCGATGCCGGGTTTTTTACCACCAGTACAACAAGACCACCGCTGGTTAGTCGACGGTGCGGTGGTTAATCCTGTGCCGGTGTCTTTGTGCCGTGCCATGGGCGTCGATATTGTTATTGCAGTTGACTTAAATGGTCATCGCCGCGGCCATATGCACATGTTGCCTGAACAAGTCAAAAGCCGCGTGCCTAAACCTTCTGAACCGATAGAAGAGAAAAAGCAGTTAGAATCAGGCTTTATGGATTTGTGGGGCAAAGGCAAAGATTATATGAGCGGCTTGACCGATAAATTTTCGCTCGGAGGAGGCAAGTCTCATCCAGGAATGATCGCGGTGATGTCACAGTCGATGGACATTTTAGAGCAGCGCCATAAACGGTCTCGTTTAATGGGTGAGCCACCAGATATTTGCATCGTGCCTGAAGTGTTTGATATTGGCACAATGGAGTTTCATCGTGCTAAAGAAGCCATTAAAGCGGGTGAGGCCGCGGTACACGATATTGCCCATTTACTTAAAGCAACGTTAGCAGGACATTAATTTCTTACAGCAGGCCACAGGTAGTGAGGTGGCCTGCCTCTCGCCAATTTAGTGTTTGACTACCTCGCTTAATGTTATACCCATCAGTCTGCTTTCTTATGATCTGGATCAAAGAAGCTTCGCCCAATATAGCGCCTAATACACAGCATATAGTGTTTATTGATACTGCTGCGCCGATATATGGTGTTTGTTGCGGCATTCTGAAAAGGTGGATTGTATGCTTGTTGTGGTGAAAAGGGACGGATGCCGTACTGCGTTTGACGCAAGTCGTATTAAAGATGCGGTAGTGGCTGCAATGGATTCTGCGGGGCAAGCAGATCACAAATATGCACTTGAATTGGCTGAAACGGTACAAGCGCAAATGGCTGATAAAGCCCAGGTAGATATTCATGACTTACAAGATGCCGTTGAAGTCTTGTTAATGTCGGGTCCATTCAAATCTGTTGCGCGCCATTACATTGAATATCGCCATGATCGCGATAAACACCGTGAAGCACAAAGTAAATTAAATTGCGCTATTCGTGGCTTAGTTGAACAGTCTGACAGTGCCATTTTAAACGAAAATGCCAATAAAGACGCCAAGGTGATTCCCACTCAACGTGACTTGTTAGCCGGAATTGTGGCTAAGCATTACGCCAAAACGCATTTGCTCCCAAAAGATGTGGTCGCCGCCCATGAAAAAGGCGAAATCCATTATCACGATTTAGACTACGCGCCATTTTTCCCGATGTTTAACTGTATGTTGATTGATTTAGCAGGCATGTTAACTCATGGCTTTAAAATGGGTAATGCTGAAATTGACACGCCTAAATCCATTTCGACTGCGACAGCGGTCACGGCGCAAATTATTGCCCAGGTGGCGAGCCATATTTATGGTGGCACAACCATTAATCGCATCGATGAAGTGTTAGCTGAGTTTGTGCAAAAAAGTTATCAAAAACACCTTGCAGTGGCGAAAAAGTGGCAAGTAGCCGATGAAGAAGGTTTTGCGATGACGCAAACCGAGAAAGAATGTCACGATGCCTTCCAGTCTTTAGAGTATGAGGTCAACACCTTACATACCGCTAACGGACAAACACCCTTTGTGACCTTTGGCTTTGGATTAGGGACCTCATGGGAATCGCGGTTAATCCAACAATCGATGCTCACAGTGCGCATGGCTGGCCTTGGAAAAAACCGCAAAACAGCAGTGTTCCCTAAATTGGTATTTGCGATTAAAGATGGCGTTAACCATAAAGCAACTGACATTAATTACGGCATTAAAAAAATGGCGCTCACATGTTCAAGTATGCGCATGTACCCCGATATTTTAAATTATGAGCAAGTGGTCAAAGTCACCGGTTCGTTTAAAACTCCAATGGGTTGTCGCTCCTTTTTAGGCGCCTATGAAGAAAACGGGCAACTGGTGCATGAAGGGCGTAACAACCTCGGCGTGGTGAGCTTAAACTTACCGCGTATTGCCTTAGAGGCAGATAACGATGAGCAACGTTTTTATCAGTTACTTGAAAAACGTTTATTAATCGCTCGTAAAGCGCTCGATACCCGTATTGCCCGTTTAGAAGGCGTTAAAGCCCGTGTTGCACCGATTTTATATATGGAAGGTGCGTGTGGCGTTCGCTTAAAAGCGGATGATGATGTCAGTGAAATTTTTAAAAATGGCCGCGCGTCTATTTCATTAGGCTTTATTGGTTTGCACGAAACCATCAATGCCATTTATGGTGCTGATAAACATGTGTTTGATGATGCTGCACTTCGCGATAAAGCGGTGGCGATTATCAGTAAGCTCAAGCAAGCTACCGAATCCTGGAAACAAGAAACCGGTTATGGTTTTAGCCTATACAGCACCCCAAGCGAAAATCTATGCAGCCGTTTTTGTCAGCTTGATACCGCACAATTTGGCGTCGTTGCGGGCGTGACCGATAAAGGCTATTACACTAATAGCTTCCATTTAGATGTTGAGAAAAAAGTTAACCCGTTCGATAAAATTGATTTTGAACAGCCTTATCCGGCAATCGCTAATGGTGGGTTTATTTGCTACGGCGAATACCCCAATATGCAACATAACATTGAAGCATTAGAAAACGTGTGGGATTACAGTTACAACCGAGTGCCTTATTACGGCACCAATACTCCCATTGATGAATGTTATGATTGCGGCTTTATTGGTGAGTTTAATTGTACCAGCAAAGGTTTTGTTTGCCCCAAGTGTGGCAACCATGAGCCGAGCCGTGTGTCGGTGACTCGCCGGGTATGTGGCTATTTAGGCAGCCCAGATGCAAGACCATTTAATTTTGGTAAACAAGAAGAAGTTAAACGCAGAGTGAAACATTTGTAATGCATTACAGTGCTTATCACAGTGTTGATGTAGTCAATGGCGAGGGCACCCGCTGTACGTTATTTGTCAGTGGGTGTGAACATGCGTGTAAAGGGTGTTATAACCAAAACACCTGGCGACCTGATGCTGGCCACCTATATATTCAAGCGCTTGAAGATCAAATTATTGCAGATTTAAATGATAACCGCATAAAGCGTCGAGGCTTAACGTTGAGCGGTGGCGATCCACTGCATCCTGTTAATGTTGAAACCATACTCCAATTAGTTAAACGGGTTAGGCAAGAATGTCCAGACAAAGACATTTGGCTGTGGAGCGGTTATCAGCTTGATGAGTTAAGCGAGGCGCAACAAGCTGTGGTTGCACTTGTTGATGTATTGATTGACGGTAAGTTTGAGCAAGAAAATGCTGATCCCGCGCTATTGTGGCGCGGAAGCAGTAATCAGATTGTGCATCGATTTACCCGTGAGTGATCCCGAGCATCTTGCGATAACGTTTTGTCCGTTGTTTGGTTTTAAATTGATCGACCAATAAACTCCACACTGGTGAATCATCGGTTTGTGGTGTGTGTCCCTGGCTCATACGTCTTAATTGACGTTTAATGATGGCCATCGTCGCTAATCCCGCCAACGGCTTACTTTGCCAGTCGACTCTCGGTAACTCTGGCGTAAAGTCGGGCTGAGTTTGCCAGGTGTTTACTAAGCTAGGGTAAAATGCCAGTGCACTGGCAATGCCACATAATGCAAAGCCTGCATCGAGCACTTGTTCGGCAACGGCTTTACGCCGAATGCCTCCGGTTAACATTAATGGAATGGGCGAACTTGCCACTAATTGGCTGGTTAAACTGAGAAAATAAGCTTCGCGGGCGAGGGTTCGTTCGTCTGCACTTCTGCCTTGCATGGCCGGTGCTTCATAACTGCCGCCAGATAATTCCACCATATCAACCTGATATTGCGCCAGCATAGCAATGACTTTTTCGGCATCGTCAATATCAAAACCGCCTCGTTGAAAGTCAGCTGAATTAAGCTTAACTGCGATATCAAATTTATCTCCGCAGCGCAGCCTGACTTGCTTAACCACTTCAAGCAGTAACTTTGATCTATTTTCAAGACTGCCGCCCCATTCATCGCTGCGCTTGTTAGTGAGCGGTGACAAAAATTGTGCGAGTAAATAACCGTGGGCAGCATGGATTTGCACACCATCAAAGCCTGCTTGTTGGGCCAAACTCGCTGTGGTCACAAAGCGGTTAATCACATCATAAATATCATCATGAGTCATGGCTTTAGGCTGTGAAAACATCGATGAATGCTTGCCTAAATCTAATGCGATAGCCGACGGCGCTAGGTTTTTACCGCCCATGGCTTTAAACACTTGTCTGCCAGGGTGGTTTATTTGCATCCACACTCGGGCCTGTTTTTGCTTAGCAATGCTGGCCCACTGTGTAAATGGCGCTATATCACTATCGGCCTCTAACGCGACGCCACCAGGACCTGTCATGGCATAACGGTCAACCATGACATTACCGGTAATCATTAAACCCACGCCACCTTTTGCCCACGCATCGTAAAGTGCAAGCAGCGCGCTATCAGGTTGTTGTTTTGCATTGGCAAGATTTTCTTCCATGGCGGCTTTGGCAACACGGTTAGGGATGATGCCACCGTTAGGCAAGGTATATGAGTTAACTAAACTGTCGGCCATTAAATATTGTCCTTAATGAAGGGGAGTAGATTATCCCTCTTTATTGATTAACCTGAGTTCAGGTTGATTAATGCCCGTCATCATAAAGTAATACCCCCATAAACAAAAACACTGCCAAGCACGGTCACGTGCTGGCAGTGTGTTGTGTTGTGTTGAGTGGTGTTGATTAGATACGGTAGGTTACCGTTAACTTAGCGTTACGTTCTTCGCCAGGTAAACCGCCTAGGAACATGGCTTTGTCGTAATATGACTTGTTAAGTAAGTTATTAATATTGAGCTGAATTTTATACCGTTCAACATCATAGCTGATGGCCGTGTCAAATACGGTGTAACTTGGCACATAACCGTCTGGAATACCAAATGAGCTTGAGTTGGTGCTGCGTTCACCGACATATTCAGCCCCTAAGCTTACCGATACTGGCGCGGGTAAACTCAGTTCTGCTGCATAAGTCACCCAGGCACTTGCTGTAAGGTATGGCACGCCTTTCTGGTGTTGACCATAATCACTGCTATTAGGATCTTGATTGTCGCGAGCATCTTGGTAAACGCCATTAACGTTCACTTTCCACTGTTCATTTAAATTGGCATTTAAATCGAGCTCGACGCCTTTAGTATCTTCACTGCCGTCGTAAAAATAAGGGTCTATTGTAGAGGTTACCGCACTGCTGTCGTAGTCAGGGTTACTGTAGGCAATATTAGTCCGTGATGATTTAAAAAAGACTAATGAGGCTAATAGTTGATCATCAAACGCTTTGAAACGCACGCCTAAGTCATTACTGACCGATTCTGAGTCTTCGCGGTCGGCTTCATTGCCGGTAACATCGCCCAACACACTGTAGGCTGTACGACCTTTAGAGTGATTAACGAAAATTGAAACATCATCCGTTGGCATATACGTTAAGCCAAGATTGAAGGTAATTCCGTTATCTGTTGTGTCCGCTTCTGGTTGTGGCTCAGCTAAGCTTGAGCTGTAACGGGAATCAACACCGAGATGTTCATAGGTTTGCTTAATTTCATTAAATGCCACCCCAATACGGCTGGTAAAGCCAGCACCAAGGTATCCGACATGTTGTACGCCTAACCCCCATGCGGTGACGGTTTTATTGTAATTACTGGTCAGTAATGGATCGTAATCTTCAAATTCGCCTTCGGCCCAGTTGGGGTTACGAATATCGTAAATGTATGGCAGGGTACCTTGGTAAGATACATCGCCATTGCTGTCTTTTAATACGTAATCGGCATCCCAAATTGAGTATTGTTTGAAGCGAATTGTGCGGTCTTCAAAGTTAGCATTAATCAGTAGTTCGTTTTCGATATTGCCAATGTCAAAGTCGTAACGTAAGTCAGCAAAGTATTGCCAAGATTGTTCATCGGCAGAAACTTTACGATACTCCTGACGGCGAGCGGCGTAAGGATATAACACTTCATCTTCAACTAACGGCGCGCGTGGGTCTTGGTTAATGATGCCATTTCGTTCCCAATACACGTAGTTATACGCGCCAGTTTGGCGAGCAAAACTGGTTTCATAATTTCGGTATTGCAATTGTTGGTTTAAAAACAGGTTATCGGTTAAGTAAATGTTGTGAGTCAGTTTGAAACGTAACTCTTCACCTTCGTTATCTTTTGCCATTGGTGAAATTAAGCCATTGTGACCAAAATCGTAAGGTGTTTCACCATCTGATGCACTCAGTGAATTAGCCAGTTGTTGACGCTGCTCATCGGTAAGCTGCACGCCACTGCTGGTAGGGTCATTAACCAAATCTTGCCAACTTACCTTGTCTGCCGTTTTACCATCAACAGAAGCCGCATTATAAATCCGGATTGGGTGGCCAATGGAATCTACGGGAATAGAATCGTTTATGTAAGCGGTAGACAGCATGAGGTTTTGATTGTCGTTCAACACAAACTTTAGCGAGCCGTAGACTTCGTCGCGGTCGGTTCCTAAATCGCGGTATCCGTCACTGCGAGCACTTTTGGCTACCACACGATAGGCGACATCGTCAGTGACAGCACCTGTGCTATCAGCCATAAATGAATATGTGTCCCATTGACCCACTTCAGCTTCCATAACATGCTTACTGACAAACTCTGGCTTCTTTTCTATTAAATTCATTACGCCGCCAGCGCTTCCCATTCCGTACAATCCGGTTGCAGGGCCTTTTAACACTTCAACTGAACTGACATTAGTGAGCGAACGGGTAGGGTTAAAGGTGTTGCCAAGTCCTGCGCCACCATACATGCCGTCATAGGTGTAGTTTGCTCCTAGGCCTCGAATGACGAGGTTGTCACCAATACCGTAGTTATTACCCGCTTGGGTCACACCACTGATATTACGAATTAAATCTTGCATGTTACTGACGCCTTGGGCATCGATTAATGCTTCGTCAACAATCACTACCGCAGCGGGGGTTTCCATCAGCGACATATCTGATTTCGTTGCAAGGCCAGAATTCATTACCACTTGGTTTTGGCGACCATATACGGTAATGCGTTCATAATCCTCAGATGATGCTTGAGTTGGAGTATTTGATTCTGTTGGCGTTGAGTCTTGAGCATAAACAGGAAATAAAACACTTTGGCAGGCAATAGCCAGTAGCGAGAGTCTTAGCGATGTCATAACGGATACCTTTGATGGAATTGCTGCGAATGATAATGATTATCATAAAGATTGCAATGAGGTTTACACATAAATGTGATAAAAACGTTTGCGAGAACGCGAGACTGCACAATGTTTATCCGGTTTGGTTGTAGAATAAGCACTGGATAAATAAAAAGGGTGTTTTAGGGCGTTGCCTTTTTTTTAAAATCATTGTTTAACATGACACTTGAGAGGCATAAAGTTGTTGGCTGATTCATATATGCAGTGTTTGGTTGTCGCATATTAGGTGGGTTTGGGTATATAATCTGCATCCGAAAAGGTGTTGTGAGGTATACAACTAAGTAGCCTATTCAATAACACACCAAAGTATTTAAGGTAACCAAATGAATTTAAAGCAAGAACTGCAAACATTAAATGATAAGTTAGACAAGTTTCGTCGTAAATTAGCAGCGGCTGAACAACGTGGTGATGCCACGGTTATCATGCAGTTTAAGAAAGAGATCGCCACTGTAACTAAGCGTATTGCCAGCACTAAAGGCCAGCAAACTCGTGAGTTAAGTAAAGAAGGCACAGCGTTAAAAACACTTGGCTTCAAGCGTTCATTAACGAAAGCTGAACAAGCTGATATGGGCAAATTGAATAAGTCTGTAAAAGGTCTGATTGTGGTGCATCCAATGACGGCATTAGGCCGCGAAATGGGCATTAAAGAAGTGACTGGTTTTGCCCCTGCTAAGTTTTAATATTTTCTTTTACAGTTAGTTGTCGTAAGGTTAATTCATGTCGATAAAATATATCGCAACATCTAAATTACCCACTCCTTGGGGTGTTTTTGACATGCACGGTTTTGAAGAAACCGCGACAGGTAAAGAACACGTTGCATTGACATTTGGTCAACTTGATCCCACTCAAGCTATGTTAGGTCGTATTCATTCTGAGTGCTTAACAGGGGATGCATTATTCAGCTTGCGCTGTGATTGTGGTTTTCAATTACAGGCTGCGATGCAGAACATTGCAGAAAAAGGTCAAGGCTTTTTGCTGTACCTTCGCCAAGAAGGTCGTGGTATTGGTTTGTTGAATAAAATCCGTGCTTACGAATTACAAGATGCCGGTGCCAATACCGTTGAAGCCAATGAGCGTTTAGGCTTTGAAGCCGATATGCGTAAGTACGACATGATTTTACCTATGCTAAAAAAAATTGGCGTAGAAAAAGTCAGCCTAATGACCAATAATCCGCGTAAAGTCATGGCGATGCAAAATGCAGGTATTGAAGTCTCTGAACGTATTCCACTGCAAGTGGGTAAAAATCGGTACAACGAGTCATATTTGAAGACCAAATCAACTGAACTTGGTCATATGATGTCTGAATACCATTTCAACGACGAATAAGCAGATCGAACAATAACGATATGGTGATAAATCAAAGGCGACATCATAGTCTTGTGGGTTTATCATCGTGTCGTTTTTTACGTTCAGCTTGGCTTGTTTCTGCACTCGTTTTACCTTCCATCTTGACGACTCATCATGCTGCTGCCGCAGAAGAGATAACCTCCGAACCCGATGCTTCACACTACGCTTTCGCCAATTATTTAGGCAGCGGTATTTATCGCACCTCTGGGCAAAGTGCGGCTGTGGTGAATATTCCTTTAGGCTTTGATCTTGAAGAGTCTGACGATCATCTGTTGAAATTACGCTTAACGGCATCATTTGGTTTTTTTGATTATTCTTTTAATGACTTGCCTGGTGGTAGTTTTCCTAAAAGCGTCGGTACGCTAACTCTGACTCCTGGTATTGAATATCATTGGCTGGTGGACGACCAATTGACGTTAGAGTCTTACGTGGATTTGGGATACGGTCATAACTTTTCGACCCATAGTCATGTGGGTATTTACTCTACTGGCTTGTCGAGCCTGTATCGTTTCGGCTCCGCTGAATACAGCCCTGTGTGGGTTAATCGTCTTTACTATGCAGGTTATAAGAGCAATCAAAACGACAGCACTGAAGGTTATTCGGTGCTAAAAACAGGTATTGATTTTGCCTTGAATTACGATTGGCAATGGGATGATATTCGGGTTGAACCGAGAGTGTTTGTTGCAGGGCACTGGTACTTTAACCAACTTAAGTTTGTCACGCCAGTCGGTGAAAATGTCCTAACGTCATACACTTATGAAATCGGCTCGACTTTGGCTTTCTCTAAACCGATTAATTTTTCGGCTATTGGCTTAGACAGTGTTGAAATTGATCATATCGGGTTAAGTTATCAAGTCGGCGGCGGTTTAAAAGTATGGCGCTTGATTTTTGAATTCCCGTTATAGACTATTTAAACGGGTGATGGGCGTTACATTATTTAAAGTGTAATTAATTACACTTTAAATATTTACACTGTAAGAGTGTGCATTTAAAAGACATCAATAGCCGAAACGTAAACAAAAAAAGTGCTGAATATTCAGCACTTTTTTGTTTATCTATTATCCGTTGCCCCAAATGTTGGCATTGACAGGCTTACCCGGTGTATCGGTTGATTTGCTGGTTGGCGATTTAACCGTTTGAGGCTTTTTAGCCGCAGCATGTTGAGGCTTAGACGCGGACCTGCGAGAGTCATCTTTAGGTGGCGGTAAAGGTAACTTGTTTACTCTAAGGTACAAGTATTCAACTTTGTCACGTGCCCACTGTGTTTTGCGTAAAAACTTTAAACTCGATTTTACACTCGGATTGTCTTTAAAACACTGGATGTTGATCCTCGAGCCGAGTTCTTCCCAACCGTATTTTTCAACCAGTTCGGTAACAATAGTTTCCAGCTTTATGCCGTGAAGTGGGTTGTTTGCTTGTGTCATGGGCCGTGAGAGCTAATTAAATTTGCCAATATTATACCCACATTGCTGCCAAAGTGATATCAATGCAAAACGGCAGTCGAGGCTGCCGTTTTGCTGATGATGTAAGTATTACTGTTCGTTGGCTAAATTGATGCTGTCTTCATCGTCTGAATCAATATCACCTTTACCTTTGGTTTTAATAATAATCAGTGCCGCAATAATCGCTGTGGTTACCATGCCAGCAACCGTTGATACTGTCATGGGTAAGCCTGCTCCTAACGTTGATGAGTTAAGCATAAAACTTATTACCACACAGGTCATAAACATTGCCGGAACCGTACATATCCAGTGGAATTTATTATGGCGCAGCAAGTATGCTGCAGCGGTCCACAGCATTAACACTGCCGTGGTTTGGTTAGCGACACCAAAGTAGCGCCAGATAATACCGAAGTCGACTTGGGTTAATATTGCACCGATGGCAAACAATGGTAGCGCTAGCACTAGGCGTTTAGGCAGTGCAACTTGTTTGATGTTAAAGAACTCAGCCAAGATTAAGCGAGCAGAGCGGAACGCGGTATCACCAGAAGTGATAGGCAGTACAATGACACCGAGGATAGCTAAGAAACCACCAAATGCGCCAAGTAACCCATTTGATGCTTCGTATACTACGTTTGCAGGGTTGCCTGCCATACCCGCATTAAGGCCTTCAACACCACCAAAGAATGACAATGCAATAGCACACCAAATCAGTGCGATAACACCCTCACCAATCATGGCACCAAAAAACACAAAGCGACCGTTTGATTCGTTTTCAACACAACGCGCCATTAATGGAGATTGCGTAGCATGGAATCCTGATACTGCACCACACGCGATGGTGATGAACAGCGCAGGCCATAATGGCATATCGTTAGGATTAAGGTTAGTGAAGAAGTCACCCATTTCAAAACCAGGTAGCATGGTGTGTTCAGTTGACAGCATTAATGCGATGGTTAAGCCAAGAGACATAAACACTAACAGTGCGCCAAAGAAAGGGTAAAAACGGCCAATGATTTTGTCGATGGGTACGATGGTAGCAATAAGGTAGTAGCAGAAAATAATGCCGACAAATATGGTTACATCAAACCCGGTTAATTTACTGAGTAAGCCTGCTGGCGCAGAGATAAATACCACACCGACGAGTAATAATAAGATAATCGCAAACAGGTTCATAAAGTGTTTTGCGTTTTTACCTAAATATTTACCGGCTAGGTTAGGCACTGATTGGCCGTTATTACGAACCGACAACATACCTGAAAAGTAATCGTGTACAGCACCTGCAAATATACAACCCAACACAATCCATAACATGGCGGCTGGACCATATAACGCCCCTAAAATGGGGCCAAAAATAGGGCCCACGCCAGCAATGTTCAATAATTGAATTAAATAGACTTTACCTTTAGACATAGGCACAAAATCGACACCATCAGTCTGAGTAAAAGCAGGTGTTTGTCGTTGAGTGTTAATGCCGAATACTTTTTCGACAAAAGCCCCGTAAATAAAATACCCACCAATGAGTAAACCAACACAGAGTAGAAACCAAGTCATTTTATATCTCCCCATAAATATAGTAAGACAAGGTTAATGCATCTTAGTGTCTAATAGGGGTCAAACTCGGTAACAGGTTTAATTGACGGGTTAAGCGGTAAATAATGCGCTTCAAGCGTTTTACCCTTGGGAAAGCGTGTTACCTGTCTCGCATCAACATACTATTAAAAGCCTAATAATTGCTTTAATTCTTTAAGATAGCGGCGTGAAACAGGCACTTTAGCGCCACTGTGAGTGGTGACATCTGCTCCTGTGTCGGTTATTTCAATTTCAGAGATAGCATCAGGTGAGAGTAGGTATTGTTTATGGCAGCGAAATAACGCGGTTTTTTCTTCGAGCACTTTAAGTGTTAATTGCGTATGACTAAAACCGTGACGACAATGTACGTGAATACCGCCTACATCACTGACGATAAACTCCACATCAGCTGTGGTAACCACTTTAAGTTTACTGCCGCTGTAACAGGGTAAATGCACTAATCGCTTAGGTAAGATGGGATCTAAGAGTTGAGGTGCCATATTGGCTCTGACTTTCTCTAATGTTTGATTGAAGCGCTTTTCATCTATGGGTTTTAATAAATAATCAAAAGCATTGTTATCAAATGCCTTTATTGCGTATTCGTCAAAGGCGGTGATAAATACCGCCCGAGGCATTTGCTCAGGATTGAGCATGGCAATTAATTCCATTCCATTTATCCGTGGCATTTGGATATCAACAAAAATCAGGTCGGGTTTTAATCGATTAATGTGCTGTAACGCTTCTATCGCATTACCACATTGCGCTAGGACTTCAATATCAGAGTGTTTCTCCAGAAGATCGGCTACTTCTTGGCGGGCAAAGGGCTCATCGTCAATAATTAAACAGCGGATCATAATGTGGCCTCTTCAAGGGGAATACGCACTTGCACACAAGTGAATTCATCTGTTTTGCAGTGAACCTCGATACCGTATTGTTCACCAAAAAGATTTTGTAATCGTTTATGGACTAAGTTCATGCCTAGTCCCTCAGTATTGGTTGAAGGTTGGTATAACCCGGCATTGTCAGTAACACTGAGGAGTAGGTCATTGCCGTCGGTGCTGGCTTCAACATTTATCACGCCTTCGTCTAACAACAATGATGTGCCATGTTTTACTGCATTTTCAATTAATGGTTGTAAGGTAAATGCAGGCATTTTGTGATGATGATAAATGGCGGGAATGTTGATGCTGACATTAAGCTTGTCGATAAACCGCGCATGCTCAATGGCGAGATAAGCATCGATATGTTCTAGCTCATCAGCTAGGGTGACCAAACCTGTGGTGCGAGTGAGGTTGATGCGCAAAAATTGCGATAATTGTTTAATCAGCTTTTTGGCCATGGGTGGGTCACGACTAATAATCGCGCCAATGGTATTTAAGGCATTAAATAAAAAATGTGGATTAACCTGGGCGTGGAGTAATTTAATTTCGGCTTGCATGAGTAAGTTTTTTTGTTGTTCAAAGCGGCCATATAGAATTTGGTTAGACAGCAGACGTGCAATTCCTTCACCTAGGGTGCGATTGATATTTAAAAACAACTTATTTTTAGGCTCATACAATTTAATGGTACCGACGACTTCGTCGTTGCTACGCAGTGGGATCACTAAACTTGAGCCAAGATTACAATGATTCGAGATTGAGCAAGTATAGGTAGTGTCTACGCCGTCAGCAAACATGACTTCATTTTGAGCTATGGCATCTAAGGTTATTTGAGACGAAATCGGCGTATTAGGTAAATGATGGTCGGCGCCAATACCGATAAAGGCCAATAATTTATGACGGTCAGTAATGGCAACCGCACCAACACGGGTTTCTTCAATGATGATTTGCGCGACTTTTTGGCTAGACTCTTCGTTAAACCCTTTCGATAAAATACCGACACTGCGTTCGGCGATTTTCAGCGCATTAGTTGAAAAGCTCGATGACAATTTATCGAACATGGCTTTTTGATCGCGAACGATACTCATAAACATGGCTGCACCAAGCGAGTTAATGAGTAACATTGGCGGTGCAATAACATAAACCAAAGCCCAGGCTTGATCGAAAGGTTTAGCAATTAATAAAATTAGGCTCATTTGCATCAGTTCAGCACAAAATGTCACCATAAAGACTTTAGACGGTGAATACACCGACTCTGATTTGCCTGCTTTGTTTAAGTAGTAGCTGACTAACCCCGCTGATAGACCTTCAAGGGTTGTGGATATTGCGCAGGCTATATCGGTAAATCCGCCCATAGAATAGCGGTGTAATCCACCGGTGAGACCCACGAAAAAACCGGTCACTGGTCCACCTAATAATCCGCCGAGCACAGCGCCCATGGTTCGAGTATTGGCAATTGCACCGGTAGTTTGCTCACCAAAATAGGTCGCCATAATACAAAAAGTGAAAACACCACATAAATAAAAACTTTGTGCGATAGGCGCTTTGAACCCTCAGCAAAAAATTTAAATAGCGGTGTTTTACTGACTAAGTAGACGATAACGAGTTACACGCACATTTGTTGCGTGAGTAATAAAATCAACGACATGGTTTCTCACAAAATAATGGTATTAGAGGGCAGTTGCATACCCGACTAAGGTCGCGGAGCTAAATTAGAATGCGTGAATAATATTACGGAAAATCAAGTGCGGTTAACGAGACGACTTACTTAATATGGTTAATTGGTCGTTGTCATGTTGCTGATAAAATTCATCTATCAGGACTCTGAGAATTTTAGATTTAGCCACTTTGGTGGTTTTGGCAATTTCATCAAGTTGTGAAATGCTTTTTTCGGTGAGAGTAAATGTCGCATGGCGATAGATTTTAGTGCTCTTTTTATCGAGACCTTTAAGAAACTGTGCCGTAGTTTGACTCGGTGCTATTTGCCCCGCTGTTTTACCTAATGCATAGTTATTTGCATCTTCAATAAAGTCATCCACAGACACCTTTTGGAGGGTGTCTTTGGGCTTTTTACGCTTGAGATCAGTTAAACTCATAACGATTTTCTGGCGGTATGGCAAAAAGCTCATCGGCAATGGCGCGAATTTCGTCGGCCGCTTTACCTTCGGGTTCGATTTCGAGGACCGACGAGCCGCTTTCTTCGCTGTCATCGTAGATATTACGACTAAAGGTGACCGAGTCTAGCGCACGTAATCCAAATGATTGCACAACCTCTTTGGCTTCTAAAATACGCTTACCTTGTGACGGTAGTGCAGGGCATTGAGTAATCACAATCGACGCCACCATTTTAGGGTTAACCATTTTACAGGTGCTAAGCATGTCTTCCATGTGCGGCAATGTTTTTAGGTCGCGGCGCTTTGGTCTTAATGGAATTACCACATAAGTTGCCACTGACATCGCTGCACGCATCGCGAGGTTATCTTGGCCGCCACAATCGACAATAACATAGTCAAATCGCTCATCGAGGCTCAACAGATCATTACGAATTTTGCCATAGAGTTGAATACAATTAATGGCTTTTAAGCTGGGGTCATTGTTTCGGGCTTGGATCCAATCTGATGTGGTACGCTGAGGATCGCAATCTACCATCAACACATTGGCATCGAATTTTTGGGTTATGTATACCGCAAGGTTTTGCGCTAAACAGCTTTTTCCGCTGCCACCTTTTTCTCCACCAACGAGCAATATCATGTTTCGGTCCTCTATGCTTAACGTCGTATAACGTCGCAAATGGGTGATGCTGGTTATCTATTGAGTATAGAGCAGCCCACTCAGACTGCATGGAATATTCAATGCGTTAAATTAATTGCAGCGCAATATGGTAGCTTTGTGGAGTGCATTCGATACAGCGACACACTTGGCCTTTAATGGTATTTTGCTTAGGCGTGTTTTCGTTGAAGGTAATTGCGATGAGATCACCAAGTTTAAAAGCCGCTTTAAAGTCTAGCAATACGCCTTTTCGGGCTAAATCAATGCAAACCCCATAGTCCAGGCAAGACTCACCTTGGGCGTTTATCCAATCTAAACGTACCCGTTCTGCTTCCATATCAACTCTAAGTGAACCGCGTTTTTCGTCAAATCCTGTTGGCTCTTGGCCCATACTGTCGCTCCTTGAAAATCAAAACACTGAATTAATGGGTGTTGTCTTGCTACGATTAATCTTATTGTTAGCATAATTACTTTGTTAAGCAAGCGCTAAGGCAGAGTTAATGTTCAATAACCTTGGTTTTAATGACGCTATTCTAATTGTCGTAATCTTGGTTTTTAGGGTAAGGCATTTTTAACTGACCCCAACGGATCACAATGACAGTACACGCCAATACGATGGTCGATAGCGATATCGCTAAAATGCGCCAGTCTTCCATGGCCTTCATGTCTAAAATGAGATAACGCGCTAACGCGACGATGGCAATGTATAACGGCATGCGAATTGGGAGCTTACCCGACTCGATGTAGTTAACCACCATGGCAAGTACTTCAAGGTAAATGAACAGCAAGAGTAAGTCGGCTAATTCAACGGTGCGAATAGCGATCATGTGGAGAATTTCTTCACCGATAGCAAATAAGGTGGCTAGGGCAATAATGAACAGGACTAGATGTTCAAAGCTCTTTAAGGATTTGATGCTTAAATCTTTCGCTTTATGTAATGGCATAATGGTTATTCTGGACGCAAATGAATATCCATTATCGGTGAGTTTCGATAATTTGCCCAGTGATCTGGCTCAACTTTAGCAAATTCAAAGACAAAAAAACCGCTAATAGCCATAAATGCTACTAGCGGTGTTTAATCATGTCTTGTCGAGGGGAAAGCTTAGCGCTTTAATCCTTCGTTTAGTAACGGACGTATGGTTTTAACCAATTGCGTGGTTACTTTTGGACTACCAGCCACAATATTGCCAGATGTCATGTAGTTGTGAGCACCCATAAAGTCAGTGACGGTGCCGCCAGCTTCACGACAAATTAAGTCGCCAGCTGCGATGTCCCATGGCTTTAGACCAATTTCGAAGAAACCATCTAAACGGCCAGCTGCAACGTAAGCTAGGTCTAATGCTGCAGAACCGGTACGGCGTAAATCGGCACACTGCGGGAATACTTCAGCTAAAATAGCCATGTAGGTGTCAGTGTGTTGACGAGCCTTGAATGGGAAGCCAGTACCAATCATGGTATTGCTAAGGTCGTTAACATTGGTTACACGTAAACGGAAATCGTTTAGCTTAGCGCCTTTACCGCGTACGGCAGAGAACAGTTCTTCGCGAACAGGATCGTAAATAACGGCAACTTCAATTTTGCCTTTATATTGAACTGCGATAGAAACTGCGAAATGAGGAATACCACGAACGAAGTTGTTAGTGCCATCCAAAGGATCAACTATCCAAACGTAATCTTTGTCAGTACCACGGTTTTCACCGTCTTCTTCGCCCACGATAGTGTGATCTGGGTAAGATTTACGAATTTGATAAGTAATAGTTGCTTCTGCTTCCTTGTCTACACTAGTCACAAAATCATTAATACCTTTACTGCTAACCTCAACACGGTCAAGTTCAGTATAGGCGCGCATAATAGTTTGGCCCGCAGCGCGTGCAGCGCGTGTGGCAATAGTCAACATTGGATGCATTGCAATCCCCTGGATGTTAAAGAACGAGTAAAATAGCGCCCGCATTATACTTAATTTAGAGATTATATCAAATGCAGATTTTCATATAACGTAATAAACAACGACTGTGTTAATATATGGGCAATATTTTTTGTCAAAAGAAAGTCGTTCATGCTCAGTAATATTCGTGTTGTTTTAGTTGGAACATCTCACCCAGGTAACATTGGCTCTACCGCCAGAGCAATGAAAACCATGGGTTTATCTAATTTATATCTTGCAGAACCGCGTACCGAGCCTGATGGTCAATCTATCGCGCTTGCTGCAGGTGCATCTGATATATTAAAAAATCTCACTACGGTCGACTCTTTACAAGAAGCGATTGCCGATTGCAGTTTAGTGATTGCAACCAGTGCGCGTAGTCGTACATTAGATTGGCCTATGCTAGATCCACGTGAAGCGGGTCTAAAATTGACTCAAGAAAGTCTTACGGGTCCAGTGGCAATTGTATTTGGCCGTGAGAATCACGGGTTAAGTAATGAAGAATTACAACAATGTACTTATCATGTGGCTATTCCTGCCAACCCTGAATACAGCTCACTAAACTTAGCTCAAGCTGTGCAAATCATTTGTTATGAAACTCGAGTTGCTCATTTAGCGCAAACCGAAGCAGCGCCTGAAACTGAAGCGTATCCGTTAACGGTTGAGTTAGAACGATTCTTTGTTCATTTAGAGTCAACCTTGTCCAAAACGGGTTTTGTGATCAAAAACCACCCTGGTCAAGTCATGACAAAGTTACGTCGTTTATACACTCGTGCGCGTATTGAAGCCCCTGAGATGAATATTCTTCGTGGCATTTTGACTTCCGTTGACAAGAAAATGGATAAACAAGATTAATCCGTAAGGAACACACCATGGGCGTCATTGCTAGAATTAAAGAAGACATCGAGTCGATTTATCACCGCGATCCTGCGGCAAACAGTACTCTCGAGATTATATTTAACTATCCCGGTATGCACGCAATTTGGATCCATCGTATCAGTCATAAACTTTGGCGAGCTAATTGGCGCTTTACTTCACGATGTTTATCGACCTTTTCTCGGTGGTTAACTGGGGTTGAAATTCATCCCGGCGCTACAATAGGTCGACGTTTCTTTATCGACCATGGTATGGGCGTTGTTATTGGTGAAACGGCCGAAATTGGCGACGATTGCACGCTTTATCATAGCGTGACGTTGGGCGGGACGACTTGGCAGCCAGGCAAACGCCATCCGACCTTGGGGAACAACGTAGTTATTGGTGCAGGCGCTAAAATATTAGGGCCTATTACCATGCATGACGGTGCCCGCGTGGGGTCGAATTCTGTGGTTGTAAAAGATGTGGCTGTTGATAATACCGTCGTGGGTATACCTGGTCGTGTGGTGGCTACACCCACTAATCAGTCAAAAGAGAAAACCGAACGTCGCACAGAAATGGCTAAAAAGTATGGTTTTGATGCCTATGCGGTATCACCAGATAATCCCGACCCGGTGGCGAATGCAATAGGCCAAATGCTTGATCACATGCATTTAATGGATTCAAAAGTCCAAGAGTTGTGTCAAGCGATCCAGCAAATGGGCGGTGATGTGTGTACCAAAAAGTTGCCAGAATTAACCGTAGATGCGTTTGATGAAGCTGAACGAAATGCGGCAAGTAATCGTAAACAAGATATAGACAAGTTTGATCCAAGTATTTAACGATAGCTAAGTCATTGTAGATTCAGGTCAAATAAATAGCCGATAATGCGATTAATTGCCTTGTCGGCATTGAATCTTACAAGATAAAAAGGTTAAATACCCCAGCGAAAAATTAAACCTTTTTGTTATAAGACATGTCTTAATACCCGACTAGTTTAGTAGGATTAATACTTGACTAAATTAGTCGGGTATGGTGAAATTACTGCATACTTTTTGGGAGCAGTACAAGTTATGAAACTTACATCAAAAGGTCGCTATGCAGTGACAGCTATGCTGGATGTTGCTATTCACTCAGCTACTGGTCCAGTGCCCTTAGCCGATATTTCTGAAAGACAAGGTATCTCTTTGTCTTATCTTGAACAACTCTTCGCTAAGTTACGTAAACATGGTCTAGTGTCGAGTGTTCGCGGACCCGGTGGTGGTTACCGTTTAGGTTTAGAAGCCGTTGATATATCAGTTGGTATGGTCGTGCATGCTGTTGATGAATCTGTAGACGCCACTCGTTGTCAAGGAAAAGGTAACTGCCAAAGCGGTACTCGTTGCCTAACCCATTCGTTATGGGGTGACTTAAGTAAACAAATTTCTGAGTTTTTAGATGGTATTTCGCTTGCGGGCTTAATGCAAAAGCGAGACGTTCAGTTTATCTCGTTAAAGCAAGATGAAATACAAAAGGAACATAGAGTGAGTTTGTAACTCAACTATGTTGATTGAATATAATTATTATTTGTACGTTGTATGTAGCCTCATCTGAGACTGCTAAGTACGGAGTGTGTTATGAAGCTTCCTATCTATTTAGATTATGCCGCAACAACCCCTGTAGATCCGCGTGTCGCAGAAAAAATGATGCAACACATGACAATGGACGGCGTGTTTGGTAATCCAGCATCGCGTTCACATCGTTATGGTTGGCAAGCAGAAGAGGCGGTTGATGTCGCCCGTAATCAAGTTGCTGATTTGATTAATGCTGATCACCGTGAAATCGTATTCACATCAGGTGCGACAGAATCAAGTAACCTTGCGATTAAAGGTATTGCTCATTTTTATCATAAAAAGGGCAAGCACATCATCACCAGCAAAACTGAACATAAGGCAACGTTAGACACTTGCCGTCAGTTAGAGCGTGAAGGTTATGAAGTCACTTACCTTGAGCCAGAAGCCAACGGCATCATCCCAATGGAACGCTTAGAAGCGGCCATGCGTGATGACACTATTTTGGTTAGCATCATGCATGTTAACAACGAAATTGGTGTAGTTCATGATATCAATGCGATTGGTGAGTTATGTCGTTCAAAAGGTATTTTCTTCCACATGGATGCTGCGCAAAGCGCAGGTAAATTACCGATTGATGTGCAAACTACAAAAGTTGATTTGATTTCGATTTCAGGTCACAAGATGTACGGTCCTAAAGGTATCGGCGCGTTATATGTCCGTCGTAAGCCTCGTATTCGTCTTGAATCACAAATGCATGGCGGTGGGCACGAGCGTGGTATGCGCAGTGGTACACTTGCAACGCATCAAATTGTAGGTTTAGGTGAAGCTGCAGCAGTCGCTAAGCTAGATATGGCTGAAGACAGCGCGCGCATTACTCGTCTTCGTGACAAGTTATGGAACGGCATCAAGCACATCGAAGAAACTTATATCAACGGTGATATGGAACAACGCTACAGCGGTATCTTTAACGTGAGCTTCAACTTTGTTGAAGGTGAATCGTTAATGATGGCACTAAAAGACTTAGCGGTTTCTTCAGGTTCTGCCTGTACATCAGCCAGTTTAGAGCCGAGCTACGTATTACGTGCTTTAGGTCTAAACGATGAAATGGCACACAGCTCAATTCGTTTCTCTCTTGGCCGCTTTACTACCGATGAAGAAATTGAACACGCTATCAAAACGATAACTGAATCAATTGATAAGTTACGTGAAATGTCTCCTTTATGGGAGATGTTCAAAGATGGTATTGACCTGAATCAGGTTCAATGGGCACATCATTAATCGTATAACGACAAAGATTTTGGAGCAGTATCATGGCTTATAGCGAAAAAGTAATCGATCATTATGAAAACCCACGTAACGTAGGTTCATTTGACAAAAACGATCCATCAGTAGTCACCGGTATGGTTGGCGCACCTGCATGTGGTGACGTAATGAAGCTGCAACTTAAAATTAATGCTGATGGCATTATTGAAGATGCAAAATTCAAAACCTACGGATGTGGCAGCGCGATTGCATCAAGCTCGCTTGTCACAGAATGGGTTAAAGGCAAAAGTGTTGACGAAGCAGCAACCATCAAAAATGCTGATATTGCTGAAGAGTTAGCGTTGCCGCCGGTTAAAATTCATTGCTCAATTTTGGCAGAAGATGCCATTAAAGCAGCAATTGAAGAGTATAAAAGCAGACAAGCTAAGTAATACCTGGAGTTAAGATGGCTATTTCAATGACCCCCGCAGCGGCAGACCGAGTTAGATCGTTTCTTGCTAATCGCGGGAAAGGCCTCGGCTTGCGCCTTGGATTGAGAACATCAGGTTGTTCAGGTATGGCATACGTCATTGAGTTCGTTGACGATCTCAATGACGATGATGAGCTTTATACTATCGATGGTGTGAATATCATCATCGATGCTAAGAGCTTTATCTATTTGCAAGGTATTGAACTGGATTTTGTCAAAGAAGGCCTTAATGAAGGTTTCCAGTTCAATAACCCAAATGCAAAAGGCGAGTGTGGTTGCGGTGAGAGTTTTACCGTTTAATTATTCGCCTTTGCCGTTTTATCGAAAACCGTAAGCATGATATCTGCCCATGAATTATTTCGATCTGTTCAATCTAGAACCTGCCTTTGATATCGACACCGCCTTACTTGCAGAGCGCTACCGCGAACTGCAAAGGGCGGTTCATCCCGATAAATTTGCTAACGATACCGAGCAACAAAAATTGCTATCGGTACAGCGTACTTCGCAAGTTAATGATGGCTATCAAACCTTAAAAAATCCCTTACGTCGTGCTGAACATATGTTGAGCTTGCGTGGTATTGAATTAAGCCACGAAACCACCACACTTAAAGATGGTGCATTTTTGATGCAACAGATGGAGTGGCGTGAAGCATTAGAAGACATCCAGCACAGTAATGCACCTCAAGACTTAATTGACGAGTTATACGACTCTTTTGGCGAATTTGAATCGACGCTGTCGACTAAATTAACCTCGTTACTCGCATCGAGTGAAGATGCTGATGCATTATTGGCTGCAGATCAAATTCGTAAGCTAAAGTTTATGGCAAAATTGCAAGATGAATTGGCCCGTATTGAAGATAGCTTACTGGATTAGTTAATCAGTACATTCAAATTTTATGATTAGCATGGCTAATCAATAACACAACAAGTTGGAACACTATGGCACTGTTGCAAATTGCAGAACCTGGCCAAAGCGCCGCACCACACCAACACCGTTTGGCAGTGGGTATCGATCTTGGTACAACAAACTCGTTAGTGGCGACAGTGAGAAGTGGCCTAGCATCGACCTTAGCTGATGATAATGGTCGTCATTCTTTACCGTCGGTCGTGCATTATGGCCAAGACGCGGTACAGGTGGGTTATGAGGCGCAAGCTAAATCGGCTGTTGATCCGCAAAATACCATCGTCTCTGTTAAGCGATTTATGGGACGCAGTCTTGCTGATGTGCAATCTGGAGTACATAAACTGCCCTATGTATTGCATGCTAGCGAAAATGGTTTGCCGGTGTTTAGCACGCCAACAGGACATGTTAACCCTGTACAGGTGTCGGCTGAAATTCTAAAGCCATTAATTGCGCGCGCAGAATCAACATTAGGCGGTGAGCTACAAGGTATCGTGATTACCGTCCCCGCGTATTTTGATGATGCTCAACGTCAAGGCACTAAAGATGCCGCTGAATTATTAGGCGTCAAAGTATTACGTTTATTGAACGAGCCTACCGCAGCGGCTATTGCTTACGGATTAGATTCTAAGCAAGAAGGCGTGATTGCCATTTACGACTTAGGTGGCGGCACGTTTGATATTTCTGTGCTGCGTTTAAATCGCGGTGTTTTTGAAGTACTGGCAACCGGTGGCGATTCTGCACTTGGCGGTGATGACTTTGATCATCTTTTAGTGAGTCACTTACAACAAGTGTGGAATATCACCGAACCCAACAATCAGCTAGCACGTCAATTATTGATTGAAGCTCGCCGAGTGAAAGAAGCACTCACCGATAACGACAGTGTTGAAGCGCAAGTGTTGATTGATAATCAGTCTTTAACCGCTTTAGTTGATAAATCATTATTCAATGAACTGATTGGCGCATTAGTGAAAAAGACGATTGGCAGTTGCCGTCGTACGCTTCGTGACGCGGGTGTAAGCGTTGATGAAGTGATTGAAACGGTTATGGTGGGTGGATCAACGCGTGTACCTTTAGTGCGTGAACAAGTGGAAGCTTTCTTTAAGAAAACACCACTCACCTCTATAGACCCCGATCGTGTTGTGGCGATTGGTGCAGCGATCCAAGCCGATATTTTGGTCGGAAACAAACCTGAATCTGACTTATTATTGTTAGATGTCATTCCATTATCGCTTGGTGTTGAAACCATGGGCGGATTGGTTGAAAAGGTCGTTACACGTAACACGACTATTCCGGTCGCACGCGCACAAGAATTTACCACGTTTAAAGACGGCCAAACGGCGATGGCTTTTCATGTGGTACAGGGTGAGCGTGAATTGGTTGAAGATTGCCGTTCATTAGCGCGTTTTACGCTACATGGTATTCCGGCTATGGCCGCAGGTGCTGCACACATTCGTGTGACTTTCCAAGTGGATGCAGATGGATTACTCAGTGTCACGGCGATGGAGAAATCCACCGAAGTGAAAACCACCATTCAGGTTAAGCCTTCATTTGGTTTGTCTGACACTGAAATAGCAACCATGCTAAAAGATTCAATGAAGTATGCAAAAGATGACATTACTCGTCGTATGCTTGCGGAACAAAAAGTAGAAGCGGCGCGAGTGATAGAGTCATTAAATGCCGCATTAGGCAAAGACGGTGACTTACTTGATGAGCAAGAGCGTAAGCAATTAACAGACGCCATTGCGTTACTTGACGTTACTGCACAGCAAGACGATGTTGATGCCATCGAGAAAGCAATTGCTAGCCTTGATGATAAAACTCAAGATTTTGCGTCTCGACGCATGGATAATTCTATTAGAACGGCGCTAAAAGGGCAGTCGGTCAATAACATATAGGTGAAATAATGCCACAGTTAGTATTTTTACCCCATCAAGAGCTTTGTCCAGACGGCGCAGTACTTGAAGCAGAAGTTGGTGAGACCATTTTAAACGTTGCATTGCGCAATGGTATTCATATAGAACACGCATGTGAAAAATCGTGTGCTTGCACTACATGCCACGTTGTCGTGCGTGAAGGCTTTAATCAACTTGAAGAAAGTGATGAGCTAGAAGACGACATGCTTGATAAAGCTTGGGGTTTAGAACCTGAGAGTCGTTTATCTTGCCAAGCTAAAGTAGTTGATTGTGACATGGTGATTGATATTCCTAAGTACACGGTCAATATGGTTAGCGAAGGCTAAAAATAGTCGTAAATTAACAAGGGTAATGATGATGTCATTACCCTTTTTTGGATCTTATCCAACTGAATATACAGTTTAGTGTTGCTGTTTAGGATGAATTTTCGCATCATCACTTTAATCACGTCACCATCTGTACCTTTATTATGCCTGAGACAACCATTTTCCAGCCGAAACAACGACGCAGCCAAGATACCCAACAAAAATTGATTGCTGCATTACATCATTGCTTACAGGATAAATTTTTCGAACACATCAGTATCAAAGATTTAGCAGAACATGCTGGTGTATCAGTAGGCACTTTTTACCGGCGTTTTAAAGATAAAGAGTCACTGCTGCCATTGCTATATCAAGATTTTGGCCATGATCTTGACTTGTGGGTGAGTGAGTTAGAACAACAACACTGCAACGATTTAACTCAAGCATTACAATATATTTGCCAGCAGACATGTCAGTTTTTATGTAGCCGACAGAGTATATTCCGTACACTGCACCTCAATTCACGCTTGCATTCTGAGATTATAGCGTCAGATAAATTGGTTAATCGTGAGAATATTTACCAACGTATTTCAGCCTTAATATTAAGACACCAATCAGAAATAACGGTGATAGATAAAAGCCAATCTGCTGATTTAGCGGTGTTTATGATGGTGTCGACGTTATTAGATAAAGTATTGTATCCCACCTTAACTCCCGCATTAGCCAGTAAGCTCTCTCTTGATGCGTTTGCTGCCGAACTCCCCAAAGTATTAGTGGCTTATTTAAAGTCTGCTTAAGCGTTAGTTGGCTTTCATTCGGCTCCTTAGCAACAGTTGTTTGCAATATTGATGCGTCTCAAGTACATTATGTGAATTATGATTCGCATAAAAGTGTTTGTGGCGAGGTCGATGTGATTACTGCAACAACAAATAAAATAATAGCAAATAAAGCAATGGCTTAATAAGAAATGTCAGCCATCAATGTTGCGGTTTACTCCTATTAACGAGGCAAAAATGAAACCTTTCCAATTTAGATTGACGGTATTGAATGTTATTGCTGCAGTATCCGTAGCCAGTATTACTCAGGTATCTGCTGCACAACAGGAACATCAATCAGTGCAGTTTATTAACCATAATAAAAGCAATTCATTGCCTTTTTCTGAAGCAGTTAAGGTTAATCACACTTTGTATTTGTCTGGGCAGATTGGGCTTGATAACAACACTAAGCAATTGGTTATGGGTGGAGTAGAGGCTGAAACTCTCGCGACGCTTAGTAATATTAAACACACGTTGATGCAATCAGATTATCAACTCAGTGATGTAGTTAAATGCACTGTGATGTTGGCTGACATCAATGACTTTGGCAAATTCAATCAAGTGTACAGTGCTTTTTTTAAGCCGCCATATCCTGCAGAAGTACTTTTGGTGTCAGCGGTTTAGCGTTAAATGCCAAGGTAGAAATAGAATGTATCGCAGCTAAGTCATCAGTCATCAAATAATGTTTAGCGAGTATCTACTTAATATATTGACTCAGTCTTTTAAGCAGAACCTCGGTTAAGCGCAGTTTGTCTTTTTATGGCCACATGGATAAGTGGCTACTTTTTTTCTTTTTATTGCAGCATTAAACAGGAATGGGTTATGACTCTTTTATCTTTATCTAAAAAGTACATCGTTGCGAGTGTTGTCAGTGGATTAAGTGTGTTTAGCACCGAGGTAATGGCTGAAACTACTGATACTAGTCATCAGCAAAACCCATATGTCGCTTATAATCAACCAGTTATTGCGTTAGTGGGTGTCAAACTTATCGATGGTACTGGCGCTAAAATGAAACCCAACCAAACCATAATAATGACAAATAGTGTGATTACTTATGTTGGCGATGCCAGTAACGCTGATATTGCAGAAGGGACTAAGGTGATTAATGGCGCTGGTAAAAGTGTTATCCCTGGCCTTGTAATGATGCACGAACACATGTTTTACCCAACGGGTAATGCTCATTATACTGAAATGCTCTACAGCTTTCCTAAACTGTATTTAGCTGGCGGGGCGACAACGGTAAGAACGGCCGGTACAACAGCGCCCTATGGCGACTTAAACGTGCGTGATGCGATTCAACAAGGCACCACTTTTGGTCCGGACATTGATGTTACCGCGCCATATTTGAATGGACCCGGTTTACCGATTTTAAAACTTAAATCGTTACGTGATGCTGAAAATGCGAAATAGATGATTGATTATTGGAGTTATGAAGGTGTCACATCATATAAAGCTTACATGCAAATTAGCCCGTCTGAACTTAGCACCGTGATTGATCAAGCGCATCAACGCGATCAAAAAGTCACCGCGCATTTATGTTCTATCACTTATAGAGAGGCCGCTGATTTAGGCATTGATAATTTGGAACACGGCTTTTTTGCGGCAACTGATTTCGTTAAAGATAAAGTCGCAGGAGAGTGCCCAAAAACGGCGCATCAATCTTTAGTCGATTTAGACATAGATTCTCCTGAAGTGGCTAGTCTGATTAAACATTTAGTGGATAAGAAGGTTGCGCTGACTTCAACGCTAACCGTTTATGAAACCTACACAAAAGGTAGGCCTAAAGCTTATCCTCTGGCGTTAGAGGCGTTAATTCCACAACTCAAAACTCATTACGAAAATAACTGGCAAAAAATTTCACAGCAACAAGATGCGACATGGCCAGTCGTGTTTGAGAAAATGCGTAAATTGGAAAAACGGTTTGTTGAAGCCGGCGGTTTATTAATGGCCGGAACCGACCCCACTGGCTTTGGTGGTGTTGTTGCTGGGTTTTCTAACCAGCGCATGGTTGAGTTGTTAGTTGAGTCAGGTTTTAGCATTGAACAAGCGATTAAAATATCGAGCTTAAATGGAGCCAGTTATTTAGGTAGAGATAAATTAATCGGCTCGGTGGAAGTCGGTAAGCGCGCTGACTTAGTGTTAATTAATGGCGACCTTAGCCAAGACACCAGTGCTATTCAGCAAATGCAATATGTGTTTAAGCAAGGTGTAGGGTATGACTCTGTTGCGTTAATTAACGCGACAAAACAGGTCGTTGGAATGCATTAGCTGTATGCTGCTGGCACCAAAAGAGGCTCAATAATCTCTTTTTGTTGTGCCAGCGGTATGATCTATTCTCAATTGCTTGCGACCTTATTGAGACTTATCTACATCAAGTTTCAGCTTCTAACTTCGCCTTTTAGCCTACAATGATTAAGTGCATTTAAGGTTATTTTTTCGCTAAATTTGAGCGGGTTAATTATTTGTGTCACCAGTCATTGATTTTAAATCAACTCAGCGTATGATGCGCGAAAATTCCTATTTTGGAGCACTCTGTGCGCATCGCAATACTGTCTCAAGGCCCGCAATTATATTCTACTCGTCGCTTAGTCGAAGCTGCTGTCGCCCGCGGACATGAAGTTAAAGTAATCAACCCATTAAAGTGTTATATGAACATCAACATGACTAAACCTAGCATTCATATGGCAGGTAAAGACTTAGGTCATTTTGATGCCGTGATCCCACGGATTGGCGCTTCGGTTACTTTTTATGGTTCTGCAGTGCTTCGTCAATTAGAAATGATGGGCGTATATGCGGTTAATAGCTCAATTGGTATTGCGCGTTCACGTGACAAGCTTCGTTCAATGCAGTTGTTGTCAAGACAAGGCATTGGTTTACCGATTACTGGTTTTGCTAACAAGCCAAGTGACATTCCTGACTTAATCGATATGGTTGGCGGCGCGCCATTAGTGGTTAAACTGCTTGAAGGCACACAAGGTATTGGCGTGGTACTTGCTGAAACCCGTAAAGCCGCAGAAAGCGTGCTAGAAGCCTTTATGGGCCTTAAAGCCAACATTATGGTGCAAGAATATATTGCTGAAGCCCAAGGTGCTGATATTCGTTGTTTTGTCTTAGGCGATAAAGTCATTGCTGCAATGAAACGCCAGGCAAAACCGGGTGAGTTCCGTTCAAACCTTCACCGCGGCGGCAGTGCGACCTTAGTTAAGTTGTCACCACAAGAACGCTCAGTTGCACTGCGTGCCGCGCGTACAATGGGATTAAATGTCGCAGGTGTTGATTTATTGCGTTCTAACCACGGTCCTGTGGTAATGGAAGTGAACTCTTCACCAGGGCTTGAAGGTATTGAAGGCGCAACTCAAAAAGATGTTGCGGATGCCATTATCTGTTTTCTTGAAAAAAACGCCGCTAAAGTGAACAAGCAAAGCAAGGAAATTGCCGCTTGTTAATATAAATGACGTAAACAAATGCTCAAATGTTACTGTGATAGATGATAAAACTAGGCTTTTTGAGTTTAATTACGTATAATCCGCGCGAATTTTTTAAACTTGCTCACATTAAGGAAGCTAGTTATGGCGATCGAACGCACATTTTCTATTATCAAGCCAGATGCAGTTGCTAAAAACCACATCGGTGCAATTTATAACCGTTTTGAATCAGCGGGTCTTAAGATCATTGCTTCTAAAATGGTACACCTTTCTAAAGAACAAGCTGAAGGCTTCTACGCTGAACACAGCGCACGTCCTTTCTTTGGTGCTTTAGTGTCTTTCATGACTTCTGGTCCAGTAGTGGTTCAAGTGTTAGAAGGCGAAAACGCTGTTCTTGCTAACCGCGAAATCATGGGTGCAACTAACCCAGCTGAAGCTGCTCGTGGCACTTTACGTGCAGATTACGCGGCAAGCATCGACGAAAACGCAGTTCACGGTTCTGATGCAGTTGAATCAGCAGCACGTGAAATTGCTTACTTCTTCAGCGCTGAAGAAGTGTGCCCACGCACTCGTTAATCTTCGCTTAAAAGATAAATAAAAGGAGCTTAGGCTCCTTTTTTATTGCCTGTGATTTGGCTATTGTAACCAGTCAGTAGTCGACATTTTTTGTACAAATTGACTCGACAACATCAAATCGTCATTGTTAGCCATTGTTAGCCATTGTTAGCCATTGTTAGTGATTAATGAGGATTGGTATTGCGAGCATTGAATCCTTAATCAAGATTATAACGAGTTGTTTTGCATGGTGACATCAGCAAGACAAATATCGTCATGCTTAGCACCCAATCAAACAACGCATCAATTATCACATCAAGGATCTCATCAAGTACAACATTCAACACAACTCAACGCCATACCCACAAATTACCGAGTAGAAAATAGATAGCGAGATATACCGTCAATTATTCTATTTTCCATCAGTACGATTTCTATTTCTCGCAACCCTTTTACAACCCGCAAGAAAGGAATGCCCAGCAGCTTTTGTTGTGCGTTCTCGATATTTAAAGGGAAATAGCCATGACTGCGCCTCAATCAAAAAATGCTGGACGCATTCTGATTGGTCACTTATTAGACGGATGGGTATAACTCATGCTTGTATGCAGACAGCATCATTTGGCTCTGAATATTTAAATGACTCGCGGTTATATATGACTCTAACCGTTTCAGCGTATAGGGTGAAGAAGGCTAATAACAAAATACCATTTACTCATTACATGCCATTAATTGTAAATTTTACGTTAATAAAAAACGCTGTGAAAATGATTAACTTTCGAGGTTTTACACGTTAATTAGTATGTATTTCGAGCTAAAAAAAGGGCTTTTAGTTCTGATTATGGTGAACAGTATTTAACATATATTGAATAAAGAATAGCGTATGAAATAGCTTTTAGTGAATTACTGAATAATTAATCAGTAATTATGAGAGAGCATTCTGATTGTTTTTAGTTCAATAAAAAAATAAATTTAAAAATATTACGATTTAATGATTGATACAATATGTGATCGATTGTTGCAAATATGTTTTTTATGTTTTCTTTCTGTTTTTTTAAATAAATTTATTTGTATTTTATTGGTGTTAAGTTTGTACTGTTTTTGCGCTATAAAAATAACAACAAAATAACAATAAAAGTATTTTTTTGTATTACATTGAATTGTAAGGTTTTTATTAAGTCAAATTAATTATGACTTTTAAGCTGTTTTGCGATGTTGTTCACATGTTGCCCATATTGACTAAAAGTTTTTTATTCATTAATAATGTTTTCAGTAATTGGTTAAACCGATTATTCATAATTAAAAATATAACGACTTGTTTTATTTTATTCCAAGTTATAGGGAGTTATTCATGAGTTCAGTAACATTGACAGCAAAAGCGATCCGTCGCAGTTTATTAGCTGTAGCAGCAACAAGTGTGGCAACGACAGGTTTGTTTTCTTCAGCCGTTATTGCTGCAGACGAACAGAAAGTTGAAAGAATCGAAGTCACCGGTTCACGTATTCAACGCCAGGATATGGAAACCGCTTCACCCGTAACCATCATTTCAGCTGAAGCTATTCGCGCTGAAGGTTTCACATCTGTTGACCAATTACTGCAAGCACAAACTTCAATGGCAGGTGCCGCTGTTGGCTCTAGTACAAACAACGGTGCAGATGGTGTTGCACAAGTTGATTTGCGCGGTATGGGTTCACAGCGTACTTTGGTATTGGTCAATGGACGCCGTATGGTTAACTCAGGTTCAGGTGCAGATAGCTCTGTTGATTTGAACTCTATTCCAGTAGCAATGATTGCACGTGTTGAGATCTTAAAAGACGGCGCCTCAGCGGTTTACGGTTCAGATGCGATTGCCGGTGTAGTTAACATTATTACCAAGAAAGATTTTGAAGGTTTACAGTTGGACGTTACTGGCAGTGGCACCGATAAAGGTGATGGCGAAAACGGTGATTTAAGTATGCTTTACGGTTTCAATACCGATGGCGGCAACTACACAATTGGTGCCGCTTTCTCTGACCGTCGTGAAATTGTGCAGTCAGACCGTGATTGGACCGAATTAGGGACAAGTAGCATTATTCCTACAGGCACGTTGGAAGGCTTATCAAGAGACTCTAATGGTAACTGGGTACCTCGCGCTGATCTTTACGAGCGTTATGATTATACTCAAGATAGTTACTACCAAACACCAAGTGAGCGTCGTAGCTTGTTTGCGAATATGACACAAGAATTAGGTAATGACGTCGTATTAACTGCAGATGCTATTTATACTAACCGTCGCTCAAACCAACAGTTAGCCGGTCAACCAGCTCAGATTTATTTAGATGTGTGCGGACAACCAGGTGTAGACCCTTTAAACTGTATGACTATTGATAGCAGTATGTCTGCAGCAGGGATAGCAGCTGATGAAAACGGTCAAGTGTTCTATGCCAGACGTACCAAGGATGTAGGTCCTCGTATATATTCTCAAGATACGAATACATGGCGCATGTCTGCAGGTTTAGCCGGTTTGTTAGATGTTAATACTGGTATGAATTGGGATGTGTCTTATACCTTCGGTAAGAACGAAGCGTCTACATCAGTTGATAATTCTATCAATGCAAATGACATGATCAATTCTATTTATGCTGATCAAGATTCATGGTTTTCTGGCGCACCATTAACTCAACAGCAAAAAGATGCAGTTGGATATTCAGAGAAAGCTAACGGTGGAAACGAACAGCAAACTCTGTCAGCAGGCTTAAATGGTGAGTTATTTGAATTATCAGCTGGTGCAATCGGTTTTGCTATCGGTGCAGAATACCGTCGTGAAAGTGGTTTCTATAACCCTGATGCAATTGTTGTAGCAGGTGAAAGTACTGCAGCCCAACAAGATCCGACTAAAGGTAATTACAACGTTATCTCTTTTTTCCAAGAGGTTAGCGTACCTTTCACTGATAAGTTAACCGGTGAATTTGCAATGCGTTTAGATGATTATTCTACCTTTGGTAAAGCAAGCACATGGAAAATCGGCTTAACTTACGAAGCGACTGATGAACTTATGGTTCGAGGTGTAGCAGCAACAGGTTTCCGTGCTCCAAGTGTATCTGAATTGTACGCAGGTAATTCAGGATCATTCGATTACCTAACAGATCCTTGGTTATCAGAAGCTGATCAAACAGGTCAAATATTAGTCAATCGTACATCAGATCCCGATCTAAAACCTGAGGAGTCAGAATCATACACAGCAGGTTTGGTTTACTCACCTAGTTACGTTGAAGGTATGTCTGTAACATTAGATTACTGGCGCTTCAAAGTTGATGACGCAATTGCGCGTTTAGACACTCAAGCAGGTTTAGACGACTGTCAAGCTGGAATAACGTCTGCTTGTGAAACTTTTAGTATTACTCAAGATGGTGATTTACGTAACTTAACTAATGCATTGACTAACGTAGGCTATCAAGACACTAGTGGTGTTGACTTCAATTTAGCTTATAACTTTGAAGGTTTAGGTTTAGATTGGAAAATTAATAATGACATGACTTATCTTGTTAATTTCGAGCAAGATGGTCAAGATTACACTGATACTATCGACGGTAACTTTGGTGCTTACGCGAAAGTTCGCAATAACTTTAGTGTTTCAACTGGTCAAGATAGCTGGAGCGTTAGCTACTTCAACCGTTACATTGGCGAAATGGACGATCTAAATACAGGCGATAAAGTGGATGCAATTCTGTACCATAATGTTTCTGGCACTTATTATGTTACTGATATGATTACCCTAACCGCAGGTGTTAAAAACTTAAGCGACGAAGAGCCATCACGTGTTTCTAACGGTCCTTCTGGCGGTACTGTATCTGAAGTATATGACACCATTGGTCGTCAATACTTCGGTGGTGTAACGCTTAAGTTCTAGAACGTCTAATAATAATGAGTGCTCAGTAGTGCTCATTTAACGTGATAAAAAGCCTACAGAAATGTAGGCTTTTTTGTATCTGTATTTTGTATCTGTTGGTTGATAGATGTTTAGTGATTTAACCTAAGCTCTAGTCTATGTTCATTAAGGTATTTCTGTTGGCAATGCCTGCAGCGTTGTTCTGTGGGATCTAGCTGTAACCTACCTGCGTCGATGTCCATTTCACAGTCAGAACATAGACCATAGAGACCGAGATCGAGTTGGCATAATGCGGCATCGAGTTTCATTAATTGAGTGAATAGGTCGGTGTTGGCCAATTTTACTTGCGACAGGAAATCGATAATATCCCCGAGTGTCGCTGCGTGAGCGAGTTGACTCGCGTCTGGTGAAATATCCTTGATAATAAGCAATAACTCGTATCTCAATTTGAGTTCAAGTTGTTGTAATTTTTGCAGTATGTCCTGATAGTTGTGCAACTGAAATAACCTTTGCTGATAATGTCACTAGAAATTCTATTCTAGGCACAAAAAAAACGCAGGTTATGACGAAGATCAATTCTGAAGTAGATTTTTGCACTCAGGCAGTAAAAGTATACAACCTGAGGCGATAAACATTAGCGTAAAGACTGATGTGCCTGTTGCAGCACCTTCACTATCTCTTCGGTAGTTTTATAAATCCGTAACTCACGAAACAAGGCATCTGCTTCAGGATATTGACGATTCAAGTAGCTAAACCATTGTTTAATACGTGAAGGATAATAATCTGATTTCCGGCCACTGAGTTCTTTTTCTGTATAACTCATTAACAGCGTGAGCGTTTGTAACCAGGTATAGGGCGTTGCCCCCGTTTTGATGGTATCGCCTAAATTGGGTAACGAAATTGCACCGCGGCCAATCATGACACTGTCACAGCCTGTGACATCTATGCAACGTTGAGCATCTGCGGCATTCCAAATTTCGCCATTGGCGATAACCGGTATAGGTAATCGTTTGCGCACTTCTGTGATGTATTCCCAGTAAGCAGGTGGTTTATATCCGTCTGTTTTACTGCGTGCATGAATTGCTAATTCTGATGCACCTGCTTCATATACCGCTAAGGCGTTTTCCATAAACAATGATTTATCTTCGTAGCCTAAGCGAATTTTAGCGGTGACGGGTTGCTCGCTTGGCACGGCGTCACGCATCGCCTTAACAATCTTGTAGATGTTTTCTGGGTATTGCAGTAATACAGCGCCACCTTTACTTTTATTAACCGTTTTAGCTGGGCAACCAAAGTTAGCGTCAACGCCATTAGAACCTAATTCAATTGCCCTAATGGCATTTTCGGCCATCCACTCAGGCTCTTGTCCTAACAATTGCACACGTACCGGCGTGCCTGAGGGCGTTAATCCGTGATTAAGTAATTCAGGGCACAATTTGTAAAAGACTTTCTCTGGTAATAGCTGGTTTACCACTCGTACAAACTCAGTGACCACTAAATCAAATGGATTAATGGTAGATAAAATATCACGCATATGGTCATCAACCACGCCTTCCATCGGAGCTAAAATAACGCGCACAATACACCTTACTGAATAAAAAAGTGCGCTATTTTACCGTGTTTATCTGTTGATAACAGCATTAAGCACCACTTTAAGCGCTCCGGTTTATCAGTAAGTCCATTTTTTTACTATTTATCATAAAGATAGTCGACAATCTTGCTGGTGTTAACTCATGTTCCCTCTTCTTGCGGTGTTAATTTTGTGTTAAGTTAACACCGTCCTAGCCTGGTTTTTTATTACTTAATGTCAATTTTTTCACATTTTTTTGTTTATTTTGAAATAAAAATAACAGATGGCAGGTCTCTTTATGCAAGCCGGCAATGATGTTGGTCACCATTACATAATCAAGACACGAGGAAGACAAAAATTATGAACTCAATCAAACAAACTACTGTAGCTGTAGCGTTAGGTGCTGTTGTGATGACTGCTGGTTTTGCTGTTGAAGTACAAGCTAACCCTTTTGGATTTGAACAATTAACTGCTGGCTACCAATTAGATGGTGGTGAAGGTAAGTGCGGCGAAGGCAAGTGCGGCGGCGACATGAAAAAGTCTGCTGAAAAAGCGGCTGAAGGTAAATGTGGCGAAGGCAAGTGCGGCGGCGACATGAAAAAGTCAGCTGAAAAAGCCGTTGAAGGTAAATGTGGCGAAGGCAAATGCGGTGGCGACATGAAAAAATCTGCTGAAAAAGCCGTTGAAGGTAAATGTGGCGAAGGCAAATGCGGTGGCGACATGAAAAAATCTGCTGAAAAAGCCGTTGAAGGTAAATGTGGCGAAGGCAAGTGCGGCGGCGACATGAAAAAATCTGCTGAAAAAGCGGTAGACGGTGCTGTTAGCAAAGAAATGAAAAAAGTAGTTGAAGTGGTTAAGTAATAACCCAAAAGCAGTCAACATCATTGACGGCAATTATTAGATAATCCTTTGGCTTATCTGAGACAATTAAGGCCTGAGATTCAGGCCTTAATTTTATCTGTTTTTTATCGTTAAAGGACACACACTCTATTATGCATAGCAATACTCATCGCCAAGATCGTGTTGGGTTAGGGCTTCGTCGCGAAATGTTAGCGGAGTTTTGTCAGCATGTTCCTTCAGCAATAGATTTTTTCGAAGTCGCGCCTGAAAACTGGATGACATTAGGCGGTAAATTTGGCCGTCAATTTAAACAATTGACCGAACAACATGCCTTTTTCTGCCATGGTTTGTCGCTATCAATTGGCAGTCCTGCGCCATTAGACACTCAATTCGTCCAAAATATAAAACGTTTTTTAGACAGTCACAGCATTAATGTATATTCAGAACATTTAAGTTATTGCTCGGGAACCGGCCACATGTACGACTTGATGCCGATACCGTTTACCGATGAAGCCGTGATCCACACGGCAAAACGTATCAAGCAAGTAGAAGATATTCTTGAACGTCCTTTTATTCTTGAAAATGTGTCGTTTTATGCCGCGCCTGGGGCGCAAATGAGCGAACAAGCCTTTGTGAATGCGGTATTACAAGAAGCTGACTGCAAATTATTACTCGATGTAAACAACATTTATGTTAATGCAATTAATCATCAATATGATGCCAATGAATTTCTTGCCGCGATGCCAACAGAGCGTATCGCCTATTTGCATATTGCTGGCCATTATGACGAAGACGTTGATTTAAAAGTCGATACCCACGGTGCCGATGTGATTGACCCAGTATGGACATTACTACAACAATGTTATCAATTGCACGGTGTTCACCCGACGTTGCTCGAACGAGATTTTAATATTCCTAAAACAGACGTTTTGCTCAACGAGATAAACCAAATTCATCATTATCAACAAGATGCTCTATTACATAAGTAAAGTCGTTGAGTTAAATCGTGGTTATCGCTGTTATTATTGAGGAAACTGAAATGGGATTTATTGACGTACAGCAACAGTTTATGGATTACATTCGTGATCCCAGCTTACCGTTGCCTGACGGCATTGAAGCACGTCGAATGACAATTTACCGAGAGCTGTTTTTTAATAATATTTCAGGCTTTGTCTCCAGTGCCTTTCCGGTATTAAAAAGCTTATATACTGCCGAGCAATGGCAAATGTTAGTGCAACAGTTTTTTGTGAAGCATGATTGTCAAACTCCGATATTCGTAGAAATAGCCGCTGAGTTTCTCGCATTTTTACAACACCAATATACTCCGTCTGAACATGACCCCATCTTTATGCTGCAACTTGCGCATTATGAATGGTTAGAGCTGTGCGCCGCCGTAGCCCCCGACACAGCAGTATCGCAATTATTAGACAGTGATAATGTGCAGCACCCATTTTTAAGCTTAGCTGCCAGTGCTAAGGTTGCTCAATATGGCTTTGATGTTCAACATATCAGTGTCGATTACCAACCTATAGCGCCAACCGCTCAAGCTCACTTTTTTTGCGTTTACCGCGACAGTGAAGATGAAGTGGCGTTCTTACAACTTACGCCGTTAAGTGCGCAAGTGTTAGCTTATATTGAAGAAATGGATCGGGCGCAACAAGCGGTTAATGTTGACCAAATTATCAGTTGGCTCAGTGGGCATTATCCGCAAATGTCGACGGATGCTTTATTATCTGGTTGCTTACCTTTGTTGCAGCAACTCGCACAGAAGGGGATTGTGGTAGCGGCCAATTAGCTAAGTAGACTTAGTAATTTTAAGGTTTTTATTTTGTGAAGATGCGTCTAAAATGAGCCACTTTTGTGATCGACTTCACGTCAACATAGGGTTAATTAACTCACTTGTTAACAACATCATTAAATGATTGATGTAAGCCATTGCAGTATAAATATCACTTTAATCTAGGAATTATCATGAGTCAGCCGTTTAAAGACCCGTTTAACATTGTTTATTTTATTGGTTTTATTTTGGTTTTATTAATTCCAACATTGCCAGCAAGTCTTTCATGGTTAAAAGTGTCTGGATTAATTTAACGCTTATTTCAGAATAATCTGTCATGATATTGCCTTACTAAACCACTCTGATAGAGTGGTTTTTTGTTTATGGCGAGGGTGGTTATGGCGCTAAAACGCGGCTTTTTTTTGATTATTGGTTTATGCAGCCTAGTATTAGGCTTAATGGGCATTTTGTTACCATTACTGCCAACTGTTCCTTTTATTTTATTATCGGCATTTTGCTTTGCTCGTTCAAATGACCGTTTACACCATTGGTTAGTCACACACCCTTGGTTTGCCGAAGGGATCCATCAATGGCAATCAAAAAAGGCTTTGAGTCGACCATTAAAGCGTAAAGCCATGATATTGAGCAGCCTAAGCTTTTGTATTAGCATCGTAATTGTGCCACTCGTGTGGGTTAAAATGATGTTGTTTAGCATGATGCTCGTGTTGTTGTTTTTTTTGTGGCGGATCCCAGAGTTAGAATAATAAATCGTCAGTTAATGCATGACAGTTGCAACTGAGATTAAACGGGCATAAGATCACTTAAGTATTTTTACCAGAGTCCACCAATCACGTGGACTTTTTTATTGCGTAATCACTTTTAAACTAGAGTTAACTAATTATGATGAACCAAGACAGTTTAGCGCTTATCAAGAACAGCATTAAAACCATTCCTGATTATCCAAAGCCAGGCATTATGTTTCGTGATGTCACCAGCTTGTTAGAAAGCGCTGAAGCGTACAAAGCAACGATTGCCATTTTAGTTGCTCACTACCAATCAAAAGGTTTTACTAAAGTGGTTGGCACAGAAGCGCGTGGCTTTTTATTTGGTGCACCTTTAGCACTTGAACTTGGCGTTGGATTTGTGCCTGTGCGTAAGCCTGGTAAATTACCACGCGAAACCATAAGCCAAACTTATGAATTAGAATACGGTAAAGACACTTTAGAAATTCATACCGATGCGATTAACGCAAACGATAAAGTGCTAGTGATTGATGATTTATTAGCCACCGGCGGCACAATCGAAGCAACGGTTAAGCTTATTCGTGAACTGGGTGGTGAAGTTTCCCATGCTGCATTTGTTATTTCATTGCCTGAAATTGGCGGCGAAAAGCGCCTACAAGGTTTAGGGATTGAAGTATTAAGCTTGTGTGAGTTTGACGGCGAATAGTAAGTTTAAAATAACTGCTAATTTATTAAGCAGTTAACTGCATTAACGTCCATCAAATGCCCGCTCAACAATAGCATGCCAGCCCTTGGCATGTTATTGTTATCCCCTTTAATGGGATTGACTCCCGATAGCTCTCTGTGGGGAATTTCATGTCTTATCAAGTGCTCGCCCGCAAATGGCGTCCAGCAAAATTTGAACAAATGGTTGGTCAGTCCCATGTGCTCATGGCACTCACTAATGCATTAAGTCAGCAACGTCTTCATCACGCTTATTTGTTTACCGGAACCCGTGGGGTCGGTAAAACCAGCTTGGCACGACTTTTTGCCAAAGGGCTAAACTGTGAAACCGGCGTAACCGCTAATCCTTGCGGTGAATGTTCAAGTTGTATTGAAATTGCTCAAGGCCGTTTTGTCGATTTAATTGAGGTCGATGCAGCGTCGCGCACCAAAGTGGATGATACCCGCGAATTACTCGACAACGTACAATATCGTCCATCTCGTGGCCGGTTTAAAGTCTACCTCATAGACGAAGTCCACATGCTGTCGCGCAGCAGCTTTAATGCCTTGTTAAAAACCTTAGAAGAACCCCCTGAACATGTAAAATTTTTGCTGGCGACCACTGATCCACATAAATTACCGGTCACGGTATTATCTCGTTGTCTGCAATTTAATTTAAAGAGTCTGTCGCAACAAGAGATCTGCAAGCAACTCGAGTACGTGATTACTCAAGAGCAATTGCCTTTTGAATCCCAAGCATTAAATGTATTGGCTAAGGCGGCTAATGGCAGTATGCGAGATGCGTTGAGTTTAACCGACCAGGCCATTGCGTTTGGTAGCGGGCAGGTGATGCTTGAGCAAGTACAAACCATGCTCGGTAGCATTGATGAACAGCATGTTATTGCGCTATTAAAAACCTTATGTGATGCCGATGTCGCGCCTTTGATGCAAATGGTGGCAAAAGTATTAGCGTTTGGTGCTGATGCTGAAGAAGTGTTGCGAAGTCTACTCGAGTTACTGCATCAAATTACCTTGACTCAGTTTGCTCCTGCAGCCGCTCAACAGTCTCTGTTCAGTGAGCAAATTCTAGCGTTTGCCCAGCAATTATCGCCAGAGCAAGTGCAATTGTATTATCAAATGTTACTGAATGGCCGTAAAGATTTAGCTTTTGCGCCAGATCCAAAATCAGGGCTGGAAATGGCATTGCTTCGTGCGGTAGCTTTCACGCCTGAAAAGCAAGTCAAACGTTGGGTAACAACTACGCCAGCGGTAATTGATTTAGCACAAACGCACGAGGTCACAGATACAAGCCCAAAGCCTAAAGATTCAGTATCCGTAAGCCAAGCAATACCAAGTGAAGCTCCTGCAGCATTAATGCCAAAGGATGAGACACAAGCCAATGTAAGCCAAGTCTTGGCAACCCCACTAGATACTGAATTAACCTCGGCAGAATCGAACGATGCTGCTTCGCCTGACGATGACACGACGCAAAGTGAGTTAAGCGATGATGAACCCGATAATGCGCTTAGCGATGTCGATGAAGCACTCACGGATGCTGCATTAATAGCAGAACAACATGTGCTGTTGAGTCAAGCTGAGAGCTTTGGCTTTAATGATAAATCACCCACTAAAACGATGCCACAACCCCCGGCTCTAGATACGAAAGAGCCTGAGCCCGTTACGACAGATATTGAGCGCAATGCCCTTGCTGTTGATGGTCATCAAGATTCAAATGTTCAATCTACACATCAAGACGGTTTGGATTCCATCAGTGACACCACAGAGTCGAGCGACGGTTTAGGTGTTTCTGTTGATAACGCAGCCAATGATCCACTTGATAGCACTTCAAATATCTCATCAGACGATTCTTTTGACGGCTATTCGTTTAGTGATTACGATCAAGACAGTGATTATCAACCTGCTGATCATGACTATTATATGACATTTTCTGCTCAGTCTGAGTCTTTGTATCAATCTCAGCCCTTGCATGAGTCATTTGAACAAACGAATACACTGAGTGTATCTGCAGAAGCGCCATCTGCAGATACTTCATCGCCTGAAACACCGATAGAACCTGAGGCAAAATCAGAGGCTGAAACAGCTGTAAACCAAGAAGATGCGTTAGATTTTCTTAATGTGGTACTGGCCAGCCGCGATTCGTTAATTGCCGATGTCGGCGCGTTGCAACAAAAAGAAGCGGAAGCTGCCAAAGTACCCGTTGCCGGTAAGTTAGCTAGCATAAGTAAAGTACCTACAGCACCGAAACGCTTTGCGACAACAGCTGAATCATCTCTTGAACCTTCGACTGACTCCTCACTTGAGTCATCACTTGATATGTCGGTAAAGGATGCGCCGATTGAGCCGCATAACGCAAGCCAGGTAGAGGCTAATCCAGAGTCTGCCTCTGAGCCTGTATCTGAGTCTGCCACTATGTCAGTAAAAACGCCTGATGATGTGCCAAGTGGTCAACATGCTATAAATAAAAGTGCAAATGCCGATACTCAATACGATAGGCCGCCGTGGGTAGAGCCCGCCGGTGATGAGTCATTTAATACGTTTGCCGATTTTGCTCAGCAAAAGACAACACAATCTGCCCAAGCAGGCTCTGCAGCAAAAGAGCCAACCTCGAGTGCGTTAACGGCATCAAAGCCGACTATTACCGCTGAGTCATTAGCTAAATCTGACGCACTCCAAGCGTCAACCGCAATGGTGCCTTTTACCCCACACAGTATTGAGGGTAATGAGCTTGATTTACATTGGTATAAAGTGATGACTAATGTGTCTGTGGGCGGTCGAGTAAGGCAGTTGGGCGTAAACTCAGTGTGTCAGGCACAAACTAATCCACTGGTGTTGGTATTAAAACCAGATCAAAAACACCTTTCTGCACCCATTGCGATAGATCAATTGCAAGTAGCGTTAACGGATTATTTGCAGCAACCAACTGAAGTTCAAATTCAAATTGGTATTGTTCCAAAGCGGGAAACACCGTTAGAATTACGTAAACGATTTCATCGCGAATTGATTGCTCAAGCTGAGCAGTCAATTTTGCAAGATGATAATACTCAGTGGATGATCCAACGATTATCTGCGCAGTTAGACAGTGATAGTATTGAGTATCCGCCTGAGCAATTGGCGCAAATTGCCCATGATATTGCTCAAATAACGGCTCAATCATGATCAATAACGGGTAATTTAGGTTGAATGAACATATCTTCATCTCAAAAATGCTCAGCCTAGATTGCCAATCGATTTTATTTCAGTAAGATTAGCGTCATTATGGCGACGTGCTAACAATCCTAATTAGAGAGAGACAAACTATGTTTGGTGGAAAAGGCGGTATGGGCAATTTAATGAAACAAGCCCAAATGATGCAAGACAAAATGGCAAAAGTGCAAGAAGAGATCGCACGCACAGAAATGACGGGTGAAGCGGGTGCTGGCTTGGTTAAAGTAACCATGACAGGTAACCACAGCGTGCGTAAAGTTGAAATCGACCCAAGCTTAATGGAAGATGACAAAGAAATGCTCGAAGACTTGATTGCTGCGGCCTGTAATGATGCAGCGCGTCGTCTAGAAGAAAATCAAAAAACTAAAATGGCCGAAGTGACCGGTGGCATGCAATTACCACCAGGAATGAAAATGCCGTTTTAATCGTTGTTGTTAACAACAAACAAAAAAGCTCAAGCATAATGCTTGAGCTTTTTTGTTTTCGCGTCAGAGTCAGCTTGACCAATGACCAATGACCAATGACCAATCAGCAATGACCAATGCGTATTGCTAACACATTATCACGACGATTAAACCGCATTAGCATGTTTCACCTTTGGTTTATCAAAGTTAACTCCAAGTATAAAATATTTGACATATCGTTGTGATGTATTACGCTATGTTAAGTTAAATATTTTATACATTAAGTTCGTTGAGGTTAACATGGATAATAAGCAGAAGTTGATTCAATGGTTACAAGAGACCAGTTTTAGAGAAGTGACGTTATCGGTCGATTTTTTAGTGACAGCGTACATTAGTTACTTTTACCTAAGTCAGTTGGTTAATGCCACACCAGAGCAACTCGCCTCCATAGAATGGCTCTCTACTGTGCTACTTGAGGTGATTGTTTACTCTATTGTTTTGATGGTCGTCAGTTATATCGTATTGGCGTTCATCAGCGACGATGAATTATCTCGGCCGATGGATGTGAGAGAAAAGCAGATTAATTTGGTGGGCTACAAATACAGCGCCATCATTTTACAAGTCGGGGTGGTTTTAGCCTTATTTCAATATAATATCGCCGCCCAAGATTTCGAGTTTATGCAATCAAGCGTGCCGCATTTACCGTTACACATTTTAGTTGGGGCTTTCTTAGTGGCGGAATTAGCACATTATGGTGTGCAGTTGTACAAGGGCCGTTCTGGAGATATTTATGAGTAAGCCTGATGACAATAAAATCGGGATTTCGAACTCAATTCGCACCCTACGGTTTTTAAATAATGAAATGACTCAAAAGCAATTAGCGGAACACATTGGTGTGACTCGGCAAACAGTGATGGCAATTGAATCGAATAAATACTCGCCGACACTTGAGGTGGCGTTTAAAATCGCAGAAGTGTTCAACTTACCGTTAGATAAAGTATTTAGTTACCGTTCGGAAAAATAACTCGATGATCAAATATGCTCCTTAAAGGATTAACCTTTGCATTCACGCTCAGCTCAGACAATAATCGCACAGCATTGTCGTTCAGTGAATGGGTTTTGGGCAGTGTCGATGGTATTACAATTAGATCAGTCATTAAGGTATTCGCAATTTTATGAAGTTTAGTCCCTTGCTCGATGAGTTAATTCAATCTTTACGTGGTTTGCCAGGCGTAGGCCCTAAATCTGCGCAGCGTATGGCATTTCAGTTGTTAGAACGTGAACGTAAAGTGGGGTTGAAATTAGCCGAGTCATTACAAAAAGCCATGTCTGAAGTAGGGCATTGTCAAAGTTGTCGAACCTTTACTGAGCAAGATCTGTGTCCAATTTGTTCGAGTCACCGCCGTGTTAATGCCGGTATCATTTGCGTGGTTGAAACACCTGCAGATGTGCTCGCCATTGAAGCCGGTGGTCACTTTACAGGGCGTTACTTTGTGTTGCTAGGGCATTTATCGCCACTTGATGGTGTCGGCCCAGAAGAGCTAGGCCTGGCACTGTTAGAGCGTCATTTAGCGTCAGACGATGTCAGCGAACTTATTTTGGCCACCAATCCCACTGTAGAAGGGGATGCGACAGCCCACTTTATTGCTGACATGGCAAGACGTCACAAAGTGATTATTAGCCGTATCGCACACGGTGTACCCGTAGGCGGCGAACTTGAGTATGTCGACAGCACCACGCTAGCCTTGTCATTTAATGGCCGTATTCCGCTTTAATCGCTCATATCTGTGTTAACGGTTCATAAAATCTTATGTTTTCCTGCCAACCACTGATTGGCAGGAATTTCCCGTCAATATTGTCTCTCCAGCGAGCAGACTGTCATCAATTTTTATTCACAAAATGTTTTTAGAGTCGATAAACATGGATTGTTGCGGAAATATTGAGCAATAAAATCCAACAGCCCTTGAAAACAGTTTAAAGCCCCCCATTTCTTGGTTAACGAAGATTTTTACACGAGTGCATCGTTCGACTCGTTTTGTATTAACGTAACACCAAGGGAAATTATTCATGTCTCAACAAGAAACTCATGGCTTTCAAACCGAAGTAAAACAACTATTGCATTTGATGATCCACTCTTTGTATTCCAATAAAGAGATTTTCTTACGTGAATTAGTCTCAAATGCAGCCGATGCAGCAGACAAATTACGCTACCTTGCACTCACCGACGATGCGTTATACGAAGGTGATGGCGAATTACGCGTACGAGTGAGTACGGATAAAGAAAAAGGCACGGTTACTATTTCTGATAATGGTATCGGTATGACCCGCGACGGCGTTATCGAGCATTTAGGTACCATTGCTAAATCAGGCACTAAAGACTTTTTTAACAACTTGTCTGGTGAAGCATCAAAAGACTCACAGTTAATTGGCCAATTTGGTGTCGGTTTCTACTCTGCATTTATCGTGGCGAAAAAAGTCGTTGTGCGCACTCGTGCTGCCGGCCATGCGGTAAACGAAGCAGTATTGTGGGAATCAGAAGGTGAAGGTTCATTTAACGTTGAAACCGTCACTAAAAACACTCGAGGCACCGAAATCACGTTACATCTTCGTGATGAAGAAACTGAGTTTGCAGATGAATTCCGTTTACGCTCAATTATTTCTAAATACTCAGATCATATCTCTATTCCGGTAGAAATGTTTGAAGCGGGCCAACCAGAGTCAGAAGGTGAAGACGGCGAAAAAATTGCTGCCACTGAAGGCACTTGGAAGCCAATGAACAAAGCCACTGCGCTTTGGACACGTAATAAAGCTGATATTACTGACGCAGAATATCAAGAATTTTATAAGCATATTTCACACGATTATGCCGATGCCCTTAAATGGTCTCACAACCGTGTTGAAGGTAAGCAAGAATACACCAGCTTAGTTTACATTCCGGCTAAAGCTCCGTGGGACATGTTCAATCGTGACCATAAACACGGCTTAAAACTGTTTGTGCAACGTGTGTTTGTGATGGATGATGCTGAGCAGTTCATGCCAACGTATTTACGTTTTGTAAAAGGCTTAATTGACTCAAAAGATTTACCGCTAAACGTATCGCGTGAAATCTTGCAAGACAACCAAGTGACCAAAAATTTACGTCAAGCGTTAACCAAACGTGTACTTGGTATGCTTGAAAAGCTAGCTGAAAATGATGCCGAGAAATACCAATCATTTTGGGCTGAATTTGGCCAAGTATTAAAAGAAGGCCCAGCAGAAGATTTTGCTAACAAAGAACGTATTGCTGGCTTACTGCGTTTTGCTTCTACTCACGACAATTCAGCAGCGACTACCGTATCGTTAGACGCCTACATCGAGCGCATGAAAGAAGGCCAAGATAAAATCTATTTTATCGTTGCCGACAGCCATGACGCCGCAGTAAATAGCCCGCACTTAGAATTGTTACGCAAAAAAGGCATTGAAGTACTACTGATGTCAGAGCGTATTGATGAGTGGTTAATTAATCACTTAAATGAGTTTAAAGGTAAAAAACTTCACTCGGTTACCAAAGGCGATCTTGAATTAGGCTCACTAGAAGATGAAGCTGATAAAGAAGCTCAAGATAAAGTGGCAGAAGAAGCTAAAGGGTTAGTTGAACGTATTAAAGCGGCATTAGCAGACAAAGTGTCTGATGTGAAAGTAACCTCACGTTTAACTGACACCCCAGCGTGTGTAGTGACTGGTGACGGTGAGATGTCGACTCAAATGATTAAATTGATGCAAGCTGCAGGGCAACCTGTACCAGAGTCAAAACCGACATTTGAAATTAATCCAAGCCATCCATTGGTTGAGCGTTTAAATAACGAAGCCGACGAACAGTTATTTGCTGATTGGTCTAACTTGTTATTACAACAAGCGTTACTGTCAGAGAAGGGCAGCTTGTCCGATCCGTCTGCGTTTATTAAGCTCACAAACCAGATGTTAATGGCCAGCTTTAAATAAGCAAACCTAAAGCAGTAAAAGCGGACAGTAGTCCGCTTTTGTTTTTGGATGATACCGGGGGCACCATGGACTACCTGATTAATTTAACCAAAGAAAACATTCAGCAAGTTGTCGATACCTCAATGGAAAAAATGGTGGTATTAGCATTTTGGGCGCAACCTCAGCCTGAAAGTGTACAGATGCTGCAAACGTTAGAGCAGATAGCACAAGCTCAGGCTGGTCGATTTATTTTGGCTAAAGTCGATTGTGAAGCTGAAATCGAAATTGCGAATTATTTCCAAATTCAAAACTTACCGACCACATTGGTGCTAGACAAAGGTCGCCCAATCGATGGTTTTGCCGGCGTACAAACTGAACAACAGGTGAATGATTTACTCGACAAACATTTGCCACCGTTATGGGTTCAGGAGTTTGATGCGATTAAGCAACTGTTAGCAGAGGGAGAACTGACGCCAGAAGAGCTGACTCAACTCGCTGTGAAGCTTAAAACCGTGTATGCCAATGCGCAGCAAGCCGCTGAAGTGGGCTTAGTAATGGCAGACGTTGCCTTACAGCAAGGGTTGTTAGCCGATGCAAAAGCGTTATTAGCTCACATTGGTTTAGCGGATCAAGACAGTTATTATCAGAATCTAATGGCCAAATTAGCCTTAGCTGAAGATGCGGCTGATACTCCCGAGATCCGCCAGTTACAACAAAGTGTGACAGAACAACCTGATAATTTAGACGCGGTTGTTTCGTTGGCAAAAGCATTAAATATAGCGCATCGAAATGAAGAAGCGCTTGAGTTGCTGTTTGCTATTTTGCAGAAAGACTTAGGCGCATTAGACGGTAAAGTTAAACAAGCCTTTATGGATATACTCACTGCGATAGGACAGGGCAATGCGTTAGCCAATCAATATCGCCGTAAATTGTATACCTTACTGTATTAAACATGCCTTAGCGTTTTTGTTACAAACCTTATTAGATTTAGGTCTAATGTCATAACAAAAGCGCTATTAAAACTGCGGTATATGTGCGAAAATCGCCGCCCTAAAAAGAACATAAACTTAAAAGAGGACTTTTGAGATGCGCATTATTTTATTGGGTGCCCCAGGTGCCGGTAAAGGTACCCAAGCTCAGTTCATTATGGAACAGTATGGTATCCCACAAATCTCAACCGGTGACATGTTGCGTGCAGCCGTTAAAGCTGGCACTCCATTAGGTTTAGAAGCCAAGAAAGTCATGGATGCAGGTCAATTAGTGTCAGACGACCTGATTATTGGTCTTGTGAAAGAGCGTATTGCTCAAGATGATTGTGTAAAAGGTTTCCTACTTGACGGTTTCCCTCGCACAATTCCTCAAGCAGATGCAATGGCTGAAAATGGCATTGAGATCGACCACGTGATTGAAATTGACGTGCCTGACGAAGAAATCGTTAAGCGCATGAGCGGTCGTCGTGTTCACTCTGGTTCTGGCCGTGTTTATCATGTTGTGTTTAATCCACCTAAAGTGGAAGGCAAAGATGATGTAACGGGTGAAGAGCTTGCTATTCGTCCAGACGACGAAGAAAGCACTGTTCGTAAGCGTTTAGGCATTTACCACGAGCAAACTAAACCATTAGTAGATTACTATGGCAAAGTGGCTGCAGAAGGTCGCACTCAGTACAACAAGTTTGACGGTACTCAGTCAGTGACTAAAGTGAGTGAGCAGTTAGCCAACGTATTAAAGTAAATACGATGTTAATGCGTAATAAAAACCTGCTGATGCAGGTTTTTTTATGTCTAAAAATTGTTCCACTAATGCCTCCCTATTCTGCGTAAGGTCAAACTGTGAGAAACAAGCGCAACAATTACTGCGCTTTAAGTTAAAATTAATATAATGTTATCGTTGATATATGGTAAAATCTGCCGCCATTTTCGCAGAGGGCGACTTTTCAACGTTGAACGTCGTCATAGGCAATTAACATCACACTGGCATGGATGCTAAGCTATGAGAGCCCAATATGAAGTTTCCCGGTCAACGTAAGTCAAAGCACTATTTTCCCGTAAACAGTCGTGATCCTTTATTGGCTCAACTTACCCAGCAACCACAGCCATTTTCGACTTACATTTGTGGCATTGATCAGACACTTGTCGATATTGAAGCCAAAGTCGAAGACGAATTACTTGAGCGCTATGGTTTACCTAAAGGTAACTCTACCCTCATTAACGACGAACAAGCGCATAATCTGTATCACGAGCTTAAATCAAATGAGATGATCAGTGACGAGTTTGCTGGTGGTACCATCGGAAACACAGTACATAACTATTCTATTTTAGCCGACGACCGTTCTGTTTTATTTGGCGTAATGAGCCAAAAAGTCATGGTTGGCAGTTATGCATATCGTTACTTATGTAACACTTCATCTAAAGTCGATTTAAACTATTTACAGCCTGTTGATGGTCCTATTGGTCGTTGTTTTACCTTGATTTCTGATTGTGGTGAACGCACATTTGCTATCAGCAAAGGCTCAATGGATAAACTGACGCCTGAGTTTATTAACAAAGACGTTATCCAAGGCAGTTCGGCATTAGTTTTAACCGCTTATTTGATGCGTGCCAGTGACGGCGATGGCATTACAGATGCTGCGATGACAGCCATTGAATATGCAAAAGAAGCGGAAGTGCCTGTCGTGCTAACCTTAGGCACACGCTTCTTAATTCAAGAAGATCCTAAATGGTGGCAAGACTTTATTAACGATCATGTGACCATTTTGGCCATGAACGAAGATGAAGGTGAGGCGCTAACCGGCTTTAAAGACCCGCTATTGGCCAGTGAAGCTGCGCTTGAATGGTGTGACTTGGTATTGACTACCGCAGGGCCGATTGGTCTTTATACCGCGGGCTACGCAGAAGACAGCGCCAAACGTGAAACCAGTCATTTACTGTTACCGGGCGCAATCCCTGAATTTAACCGCTATGAGTTTTCTCGGCCTATGCTGAAAGAAGATTGTGAAACACCGATTAAGGTGTACGCGCACATTTCTCCTTACATGGGCGGCCCAGAGCTTATTCGTAATACCAATGGCGCGGGTGATGGTGCGTTGTCGGCTTTACTTCATGACTTGTCTGCCAATACCTTCCATAAAACCAACGTACCAGGGTCAAGCAAGCACAAACGTGATGGCTTATGTTATTCGTCATTTTCACAAGTGTGCAAGTACGCTAACCGTGTTGCATATGAGGTGTTAGCACAGCATAGCCCGCGTTTATCGCGTGGTTTGCCTGAGCGTGAAGACAGCTTAGAAGAGTCATACTGGGAGCGTTAATTTCGCTTTAGTTAAAAAAAACGATAATGCATCATCATTATCGTTTTTTTTTGCTTGGAATTTAATAGAATAACCTCAGTTCAGGTACAATCTAAACTTACCCGTTCATTAACAGCAATTAGCATCAGCTAGTAAAGTAAGCAATCAGGAGCGTCACGTGAAAGGACAAATCTTAAGAGAGATGCATGTACTTAAGGCTATTGAGCCTGAGTTTGAAGTTCAGCGCCGAGTTGCATTTATCAAAGCAAAACTTAAAGAGTCGCATAGCCATAATGTGGTGTTAGGCATTAGTGGTGGGGTTGATTCTTCATTAGCAGGTCGTTTATGTCAGTTGGCTGTTGATAGCTTAAACACAGAGCAGAGTGATATTGTCTACCAATTTATTGCAGTGCGATTGCCTTATCAAATTCAAAAAGATGAAGATGAAGCGCAGTTAGCCTGTCAGTTTATTCAGCCTTCAAAGCAAGTCACGGTGAACATTGCTGACGGAGTATTAGGCGTTCACCATGCCACACTCGCGGGGTTAGTTGAGGCTGGTATGACATTACCAGAAGAAAACAAAGTCGATTTTGCTAAAGGTAATGTCAAAGCCAGAATGCGAATGGTTGCTCAGTATAATATTGCCGGTTTAGTGGGTGGTTTGGTGGTTGGCACCGATCATAGCGCAGAAAATATTACCGGTTTTTATACTAAATTTGGTGATGGTGCATGTGATTTAGCGCCACTGTTTGGCTTAAATAAACGCCAAGTGCGCAAGCTTGCTGCATTTTTAGGTGCTCCAGCGTTATTAGTTAACAAAGCACCCACAGCAGATTTAGAAGACAATAAACCACAGTTAGAAGATGAAGTGGCACTGGGATTAACCTACGATCAAATTGATGACTTTTTGGAAGGCAAAGATGTGCCTAAGTCAGTAGAAGATAAATTAGTTGGAATTTACAAACGCACGCAGCATAAACGCCAACCAATCCCAACGATTTACGATTAATCAGCTGTTTATCGCAAGTTGCTTTCTTGTGTGCTCAATTAAGACATTAGAATATTGTCGGTAATCTAAATATGGCGTCAGTAAACATGTGTGCTGACGCTGTATTTTATTATCCTCATCAATGGCTTGCCAAAGGTTAGTCTCTTCTGTATTCGCATTAGACTCAGTATCTGTAACGCTTAGCCCTAGCCGTTGTTGAGTCTCTTTGCCACATACAATATGCCAGCAGTCTTTTGTGAAGTGCTCTGGTATTGACTGCGCTAGTAATAAGAGCTCTGGAACGGTATTTGGCATCACAATGCGTAATTGGCAAGTTAAGCGGGGAAGCCACTGCGAACTCGTTTGTGTCGTTATCTGTATGAATTTGTCATCATGAAATAAGTTATCTCTGATGCATTTCCATGCCGTACCTTTGTTTGCGGTGATATCCACTTGTAAGCAGCATATTTTAGCCATAATGGTAATAATTTTTCGCCAATGATTTCCATTTAAAGCAATTAATTGTGCAATAGCATCGGGTTGTGTTGCCTGCCAATCTGCTGGCAATATTGGCGGAGTCGGTAGATAAAAAATGATGTCAGCTATTTGCGGGCCTAGCATCATTGTTGCTTGGTTACTCTGCATGAAATGTCTACAACCTCCGCCTTTAGTATTAAAAAAGTCAGTAGTTATTTAAAAAAGTCTGTAGCGATATAAAAGCGTAATGGCCAACCATTTGTTGTAAAAATAACCTTGAAAGTTAAATGAGCCTATCGCTTATCGCGTTTGTCATACGCGTTGTACTGAGTTTAATGATAAAATCAATCATAAGCTTAATCAGCAATGTATCAGAATATTGATTGACGATACATCAGCATGTTACTGAGCTCATCGTATTAATGGTTTGGTATTTAACGTGTGTGGCGGGCTTATCAAATGAATAGTTTGCTAGCACATCATCGCAGATTGGATATTCATTTATTCACTTGTTAATCTCATTAGGTTAACGAATTTTATGACTTAAGGTAGAGAATGCGCGCCATTGTAATAGGCTCGACCAAACACCTGTTATTTGCTGCTTTTTATGGTGCAATCGGGATTAGTGTTGCCATTCTGTTCACCGCTGTATGGCTGTTAAACGATCGGCCTAATTTATCAATATGGCATACCACGCATCTCACATCAGAATATCATCAACAGTCAGGCCTAGCTGATTTTAATCAATATCTTAAATTAGAAGATAAGCTGTTTGCTGAGGTTGAGCGCAAGATATATCGTCAATACCAACCACAGTTAGCCTCACCACTTAATCGTTATGAGCGCCACAGTTTGTCTGATCCTGCCTTGTGGAAACAAAACTGGAACCGCTCTTTTGAGTGGCAAAACCCCCAAGCTGAATTCGGTTTATTGCTGATCCACGGTATGTCCGATTCACCTTATGTGATGTCGCATATCGCGCAACATTATCAACACCAAGCGCATATTGTGGGATTAAGATTGCCTGGTCATGGCACAGTACCTTCAGGATTGACAGACATTACCTGGCCAGATTTAGCGGGCGCGGTATCTCTTGCCGCAGCACATTTGGCTGCCCAATTACCCGGTAAACCCATTTATGTTGCCGGTTTTTCTACTGGCGCGGCTTTAGCATTAAACCATGATCTTGAAAATATTAACCTTAATAAGCCGACAGACTTTGCGGGAATGATATTTCTCTCTCCCGCAATTGGTTTGGCGCCTATTGCCGCTGGGGCATATTGGCAAGCTAAGTTGGGACGAGTATTAGGCCAAGATAAACTGTACTGGAATAGTATTCAAACTGAGTACGATCCATTTCGATATCAATCTTTTGCCGTCAATGCGGGGGACGTGGTCTACCGATTAACATTACGCAATCAAACGTTACTGGCTGGGTTAACCGATAAGCAATACAAGGCCATAGCACCGATATTAACGTTTCAGTCAGTGGTCGATGATACCGTGTCGTCCTTATCTGTGGTTGAAAAACTTTATCAACACTTGCCAGCATCTAAAGGGCATGAATTAGTGCTATTCGATGTCAATCGCAAACACAGCCATAATCAATTATTAATGCATGACCCTTTAGCACCGTTTGCGCCTTTTTGGCTCACGACGCCATTACCTTATCGTTTGAGTTTGCTTGAAAATGATATGCAGCACGATAATCATGTACAAGTGCGAGAACTGGCAAAGAACACCAATTCAACGGATGTGCAGGCGCTGTCACTAACCTGGCCTAAAGAAGTGTATTCATTGTCTCATGTGGCATTAACCTTCCCCATAGAAGACACCTTGTATGGCCCATTAGCCAGTGAAGAGTCAGATAAAATACAAATAGGTCGGGGAATATACCAAGGCGAGAGAGGAATTTTTAGTGTCACCGCTGCAGATATGTTACGCCAAAAATGGAATCCATTTTACCCATATATGATGAATAGAATGGACGGGTTTATTCAACCCCGTCCATAACGTTATATCAGCTTATTCAGTGATAATATCGATGACAGTCTTATTGCGTCCGTCTTGTTTTGCTTGATAGAGATTGTCGTCTGCAATTTTTATCCACTTGTCTAACTCATCTGCGTAGTCGGGATTGGCGGTAATGGCTCCTATACTTACCGTGATATGAAAAGATCGTTTGTCCTCTGGCGATATCATCTCAAACTCAGCTAAAGCCTCCCTAAAGCTGTTTAAATGATGTTGTATGTGCAGGGCGTTGGTGAGTGGTAAAATGAGTAAAAATTCTTCACCGCCATATCGAGAAACAATATCAATGTCGCGTTTAAAGTATTTTTGCAGTAACTGGGCAAAAATACGTAAACACTCATCACCGGCTAAATGGCCGTAGTTGTCATTAACCTGTTTAAACAGATCCAAATCCAATACTGCCACGGTAATGGCTTGTTCACTTCGTATACAAAATTCCAATAATTCGGTAAATTTACGTTCAGCGTAACGGCGGTTGTACAAACCCGTTAGTGGATCTCGGTCAACGAGCTCTTTGAGCTTACGGTTAGCCGTCTCTAGCTCTTCCGTACGCCTTGCCACGGTTTCTTCTAGCTCCACTTGATGGTCGATTAATTGCTGCTTACTGGCGGCTAATCGTTGATATAAACTAAACACTTCTTTCGGCGAATTCTCATCAATGCTTTGAACCTTATTGATGCCTACTGTCGATGGACTAAATTGGCTGGCAACCGCTTCTAAAGGCACTGTGAGTAGTGCACTGAGTTTTCTTGATATGTAAAAAGTCCCCATTAACGATATCAGTAGCATGATAAAACTACTGAACATTTGCTCTTCAGCCAGTTTTAGCAAAGGAGAGAATTCTTTTAAGATATACACAGTCCAGCCGTTATCCAGTGTTTGGTGGGCATAGATATATTCTGGCACTATCGATTTAGGACGCTCAATATTGAGTAGCTCTAGACTCGTACGATATACCCCATCATTTATCACAAAATTAAATTTCGATAACGATGTTAACCCGAGTTTTTCAGAAGCATAAATAATTTGGTTTTGTTCATCCACCATAACTACCGATTCATCGTCGGCATACTCACTCGTTTGATCTACATGTGAAAAGTGATTTAAATCTAAAGATCCTTCAACAATTCCTGCAGTAGTGGTGTGCTGTTCATTGGTGTAAAAAGGCGCGCTCATGGCAATGATTGAATCATTACCAAAACCTCGTCCCAGAAATACCGATGAAACAAATAAGCGATGGTTGTAAAACGATTCGATAAAATAGTCGCGGTCTTTAATAGTAATTTTTTGTGTGTTGCTTTGAGCTAATAAACGAGACACAGGGCTTGCCGCAACGATTTCAGCTTGAGGATTGGCAATCAACATACTAATAAAACCCGGATAACTATTGTGTAAATTGGATAAAACCGGTTGCCAGTGCAACGGATCGTCAGCGGCAATCGTTAATTGGTTTGCAGCGTTGGCAATAACCGTTTTGTGGTTGTTGATGTAATTTTGAGCTGATGTTGCTAAGTGAGACACTGCATCATTGATGTTTTCTTTTAACATCGCTTGTTGACGCTCTAAGAAGTAAAAATTAAAAATTAGCGCAGAGAACAGTAAGGTGAGGGTGACCATGAGTGTGAAAAAGTAAGTGAGCTGCGCACTTAATAAGCGGCGATGGCGATCTTTTACCTTGTCTTTAAAGAACCACAATTTAGGTATGGCTAAAATAAGTAACGAGGCAATGCTGGTATAAACCAAGCCATTAACACCTTGCTTCGCAATAATAAAACCTAAGTGCGATGACGGTATGTCCATAATAAAGGTGACATACAAATACACTAAAGGTGCACCGATAATTAACCAATAAGCTGCGTCTGCATACAAAGCATAAATATCACGTCGTCTGGCGTAACCTAAAAATAATGCCTCAAGTCCAAAGAATAAATACACATGAGGACTGTCCCAGATCATCATTAACCCTGTCGATGCGAGCATCGCTGTCACAAATGCATACCAAGGCCCTAGTAAGACAGCGGCTATTACGGTGACAGTGTTACCTAATACAAATTGCACATTGGCAAAAAACTGAATTGGATAACAATTAATTAACAAACCTACAATACCTAAGGCAATAGAAAAAAGCAGATGTTGTTGGTTAATCTTGGGAAGCTTCAAAAAGAGGTCCTTATTGATTTTATTATAAAAAGCGTCTTGCTATTCAACACTTATCTCAAGAAACCGTTGAGATTTCAATGTAAAACCAGATTTTTTATCATCAAATTGTATTTTAAATGTTTTTAAAATATTGATTTATGTTGTTTTTTAAAGCCAATTTTGTTCGACCTTGGTCTAACTCAGTTTAATGGGTTTGTTATTTTTTTACAAAAAATATTTCATTAACTTTCTGATAAATAGTGTTTTTATGTCTAACTCGTTCCTTAAGGATATTCGAATACGACTAAGGTCTTGATTGTGGTGTTGCCCTGAGTTGCTAAATTAACAATGACTTTACAAAAACTAACACAGGGGAGTCGCAATGAGTTTTGAAAATAACGAAAAGGCAGCGGGATACTGGCGCGAAAATTTACGCTTAGTACTTAGCTTGCTTGCAATTTGGGCTGCAGTGTCATTTGGCTGCGGTATTTTATTAGTTGATATATTAAACGAATTCACCTTCATGGGATTCAAACTGGGGTTCTGGTTTGCGCAGCAGGGTGCAATGTATGTATTCGTGGCGCTGATTTTTGTTTACGTAGCGAAAGCTAATGCATTAGACAAAAAATACAATGTTCAGGAAGACTAAGGGGCACTACGATGGATGTTCAAACACTCACATATTTAATTGTCGGCGCAACTTTCGCGTTGTACATCGGGATCGCCATTTGGTCTCGAGCAGGTTCTACTAAAGAGTTTTATGTTGCTGGTGGCGGTGTTCACCCTGTGATGAACGGCATGGCAACTGCGGCAGACTGGATGTCTGCGGCATCATTTATTTCACTGGCAGGTATTGTGTCGTTTGTTGGTTATGACGGTTCAGTATATTTAATGGGTTGGACAGGCGGTTACGTACTATTAGCATTATGTATGGCACCTTATTTACGTAAATTCGGTAAGTTTACGGTTCCAGACTTTATTGGTGACCGTTATTACTCGCAAACCGCGCGTACGGTTGCAGTAATATGTGCCATCTTTATCTGTTTTACCTATATCGCGGGTCAAATGCGAGGTGTAGGTGTGGTGTTCTCCCGCTTCTTAGAAGTTGAGGTGGAAACCGGCGTATATATAGGTATGGCAGTGGTGTTCTTTTATGCTGTATTAGGCGGCATGAAAGGGATTACTTACACTCAGGTCGCGCAGTATTGTGTGTTAATTTTTGCCTTCATGGTGCCAGCAATCTTTATTTCGGTGATGATGACAGGTCATATTTTACCGCAAATCGGCTTTGGCGCTGAGTTAGTCGATGCAGCGGGTAATGGCACTGGGGTGTACTTACTCGATAAACTTGATGGCTTATCAGCAGAACTTGGTTTCTCCCAATACACCGAAGGTTCTAAAGACATGATCGATGTGTTCTTTATTACAGGTGCGTTAATGTTTGGTACTGCAGGTTTACCACACGTTATCGTGCGCTTCTTTACTGTACCTCGAGTAAAGGATGCACGAATCTCTGCGGGTTGGGCATTAGTGTTTATCGCAATTATGTATACGACTGTGCCTGCTTTATCTGCATTCTCACGAGTGAATATGATTGAGACCATAAATGGTCCAGATTCAACAGGTGTACCTTATGAGACTGCACCTTCTTGGATTAAAAACTGGGAAAAAACCGGTCTTATTACCTGGGAAGATAAAAACAACGATGGCAAGATTTTTTACACCAATGGTGATAAAAATGAAATGAACATCGACCGCGATATTATCGTACTTGCCACGCCTGAAATTGCATCGCTTCCAGCATGGGTTATTGCCCTTGTTGCAGCGGGTGGTTTAGCGGCGGCATTATCGACTTCAGCGGGTCTGTTGCTTGTAATCTCTACTTCGGTATCGCATGATTTACTTAAGAAAAATTTGATGCCAGATATTTCTGACCAAAAAGAATTGATGTACGCTCGTATTGCGGCAGCATTAGGTGTGGTTATGGCCGGATACTTTGGTATTAATCCCCCAGGCTTTGTGGCTGCGGTGGTGGCGATTGCGTTTGGTCTTGCTGCAGCATCGTTATTCCCAGCTATTATCATGGGGATCTTCTCTAAGACTATGAATAGAGAAGGCGCGATTGCAGGTATGGTGATTGGCTTACTGTCTACTGCGGCTTACATTGCTTACTTTAAGTTTATTAATCCTGCTGCCAATACATCTGAAAATTGGTTCTTTGGTATTTCTCCTGAAGGTTTTGGTATGGTGGGCATGATTATTAACTTTGGTGTGGCTTTTGCCATCAGTAAAGTGACAGCTAAGATACCTGATGAGATTGTAGAAATGGTTGAGTCAATTCGTTTCCCTAAAGGATCGGGTGAAGCACAGGATCACTAATCATCAATCCTGATAATTAAGTTAATTTAAAGGGCGCTTCGGCGCTCTTTTTGTTGGGCTTAAGTCCTATAGCAGCAATTCCACTGCCTTTGCTATAGTGTTTGTATGGTGTGTTCAATATGGAAAAAATATGGATGCAAGCGAGTTACAACCCGTCGAGCAGTTTTTAGCTGCACATTCTCCATTTGATTCATTACCCGCAGAGGTGATTAGCCGTTGCGCAAAAAACATCACGGTTGGGTATTACAGTAAAGCCTCTGCCTTTGTCGAGTTTGATACGCAAAACCCTAAATTGTATATCGTCCGCAGTGGCGCATTTGAAGTGCGCGATCCTGAAGGCATACTGGTAGACCGGGTTGCAGAAGGCGAGTGCTTCGGTTTTTCGACATTATTATCGGGTGAGAAGGTCGTTAATAAAGTAGCCATTTTAGAAGATGGTTTGGTGTACCATTTGCCTCAAGCCATTTTTGCGCAATTACGTGCAGAGCAGCGCAGTTTCGATCAGTTCTTTGCTCGAGCGTTTGCCAAGCGTTTGCGTAATGAAGGACGTTTTAAAGCTAAAGATCTGACCACTACCAGTCGTATTACCTCAATTATGTGTGCAAAACCCATTATTGTTCAGGCTCATGCCAGTGTCATCGATGCGGCTAAAATCATGCGTGATCACCGAGTGTCGTCAGTCCTGGTGATTGATAATGACAAGCTTGTGGGTATTTTAACTGACCGTGATTTACGAAACCGTGTTATTGCGGAAGGGTTAGATGTTAATACCCTGGTGAGTCAAGCCATGACGGTTAGCCCTATCACTACTCATGCCAATGCACTAGTTTTTGAAACCATGCTCACCATGAGCGAGCATAATATTCACCACTTGCCGGTTGTTGATGGCAGCAAAGCCATTGGGATGATCACCAGCACCGATATTTTACGTGCGCAGCGTTCGCAACCATTATTGCTAATAGGTGAAATTGGCCGCCAGGCCAATATCGACAGCTTAATCCAAGTCAGTAAACAAATTCCGTTGTTACTGCAAAACCTCATCAGCGCCGACGCCAGGGCTGAAGAAATTGGACGAGTATTAACGTCGGTGACTGACGCGTTAACGCGCCGCTTAATTGAGTTAAACCAGCAAATTTTAGGTAAGGCACCAATGGCTTTTTGTTGGTTAGCCTTTGGCTCGCAAGGCCGCCAAGACCAAGTGGCGTGTTCTGATCAAGATAATGGTTTATTGTTGGCGCACGAGCCTGATGAATTTGCAGCTGCTTATTTTGAAACATTAACTCAAGCGGTGTGCAAAGGGCTTGATCAATGTGGTTATGTTTATTGCCCTGGCGATATTATGGCGCAAAACCCTAAGTGGCGTTTACCGTTAAACCAATGGAAATCGTTATTTAAACATTGGGTGTTAACGCCTGATCCTAAAGCATTAATGCATGCCAGCATCTTTTTTGATATGCGTGCGGTATTTGGGCCAATAAGCTTATTCAGTGAATTACAAGATGACGTGTTAGCGTCGACTAAAGATAACGATATATTTCTAGCCGGTATGGCTGGAAACTCGTTAACCGAATCTCCGCCGTTGGGGTTTTTCAGAAAATTTGTGCTTGAACGTGATGGCAGTGAAGTCAAAGGCATGGACTTAAAACATAAGGGCAGTGCATTGATTAATGATATTGCCAGAGTGTATGCGTTAAGTGCAGGCATAAAGGAAGTAAACACCGCCAAAAGGATCAGGGCCTTGATGGATGCCAATATTATTAATCGTAAAGATGCGCTTAATCTTGCTGATGCCCATGAATTTATTGCCCATATGCGCCTTGCTAACCAGGGCTATCAAGCGACAAATAATCTGCCAATCAATAACTTTTTAAAACCGCAGCATTTATCATCATTATTACGCCATCAACTGCGTGACGCATTTAAAGTGGTGCACGATGCTCAGGCTGGAATTAAATTGAAGTTTTTGAGGAGTTTTTAGTGGCGACGCTTTGGTGGTTCAAACTGTTATTTTGGCGCAAAAAAATGACCGGTTTACCTGAGCCATTAAACCAGTATTTGCAGGCGATAACGCCAGCTCTTGCTTGCTCTTTTCTTGATGCGCCGTTAATGGCAATTGATCTTGAAATGACAGGGTTAGACCCTAAGAATGACCAAGTGATTAGTATCGGCTTAGTGCCGATAGTGAAAGGCGAGATCCCATTAGCAAAAGCGCAACATCTCATGATTGCCATTAGCGGCAGTGTCGGACACAGCGCCACTGTTCATGGCATTGTTGATCATCAACTGCACACCGCTTTAACTTTGCCAGAAGCGATGGCATGGTTTTTATCGCAAACCGAAGGTCATATTTTAATTGCACATCATGCACCACTAGACATCCAGTTTATTCAACAGCAGCTGGTACGCTGTTTTGGTCACTCAATCCCGTTGGTCTTTATTGATACTTTAGCGATTGAAAAAAAACGCAGGTTGCAACAACAAGATATTTTACAGCAAGGATCGTTAAGGTTAGGTGCAAGCCGAGCGCGTTATCATTTACCTGTATATTCGGCTCATAATGCTCTGGTTGATGCGTTATCGTGTGCAGAGCTCTTGCTCGCGCAAGTGGCGGCGATGGGGGATGTTAAAAAGTTAACAGTAAAGAAATTGATTGATGTTATTGGGTAAGTTGTTAAATCGCGGTTTGTGATTAAAGACAAGAAAGCCAGATTAAGACTGACTTTCTTGTATCAATAAGGCGTTATTCTGCAGCTTTAGCTTTACTGAAAAAATAATCAACAGCAGGTTTGATTAATTCCAATGCAGTTTTATCACACGGTGGTAATGCGGCGTCACTAACATTAATTGGCGTAGTGCGCTCGCCCCACTTGAATAGCATTGCTGCTGATGTTAATCCCGCACCAAAAGCACATGATAAAATGGTTTGGCCCGGCACGATTTTACCTTGTGATAACGCATCACAAATCGCGATAGGGATAGTTGCTGCAGATGTATTGCCATAGTCGGCAATATTCACAAAAGCTTTTTCTTTAGGAATTTTCATCCGGCTAACGAGAGTGTCGATAATACGTTCGTTGGCTTGATGGGGAATAACAAAATCAACATCGTTAATGTCGGTATTGCATTTCTCAAGCACTTTAGCGCTTAAATTACCCATGCCATGGATTGCACGCTTAAATACATCTTGACCGTTGATGTGGATATAAAAATCCAGAGACTCAGTATCAAATCGGTCCATTTGGGTGCCAAAGTTAGATTGTAAAATATCGCGCCCTTCAGGATCGTTATTTAACTCATAACCTAATATGCCGCCTGGACTGTCACTGGCTTCTAGTACAATGGCACCAGCGCCATCGCCAAACAATACTGCTGTTTCACGGCGAGACCAATCTAAGTAAAAAGATAACCGTTCAGCACCAATAATAAGAATTTTCTTATTTTGGCCGCTTTTAATCATTGAGCTTGCTAAGCCTACGCCATACAAAAAGCCGCTGCATGCCGCGTTTATATCAAAAGCACCACATGTTGCGCCAATATTGGCCTGAACAGTAGAGGCAATATTAGGAATTAACGTATCCGGGCTGGCGGTGGCTAAAATGATTAAATCTAACTCACTGCCATCTATACCTGCTGCTGCAAGCGCGTGCTTTGCCGCAACCGACGCCATTTCAGAGGTATTAACATGGCTTATATTACGTTTACTGATCCCTGTACGCGTTTTAATCCATTCATCGGTAGTTTCCATGAATGTGGCTAAGTCGTCATTAGTCAGTGTTGCGGTCGGTACTGATTTTCCCCAACCGGTAATGTGTGCATACTGCATAGCAATTCTCTCAATATAGGTTAACAGTCATCTGTTTAACATCAATAAGCTGACACAGATGTCTATGTGTTACTAAGGCTTATCATTGATGTCATGACTGTTGTTATGACTTAATTTTTTGTTCTACTAATTTAGTAATCGAATCTGCCGCATGCAAAATATGTAGGCGCAGTAAATCGGTTGCTTTTTGGACATCACGATCTTTACACAGTTCAAGTAAAATCCGGTGTTCACGCTCAGCCGTTGGAATGCCACCCGTAAATAACAGCTGCAAACGAATATAACGATCGCAATTGGTATTTAAGCCGTGAACCACATCGAGAGTATGGGGACGGTTTGCCGCCTCGTACAAACGGGTATGAAAACGGGTGTTAAGTTCACTCCAACTGGCCACTGACTCTTTGAGCTTAAATGCCAATTCCAGTTGGATAAGCACGGCTTCTGCTGCTTCGATGTCTTGCTCGGTCAAATTGGGAATGGCTTTTGCCAATAAATCTGACTCAATCATGGCGCGAAGTTCAAATAACTCAGTCACTTGTTCAACTGACAGTTTAGTGGCCGTAGCCCCTTTATGCGGTTCAAAATTGACTAGACCTTCTGCCTCTAATTGCACTAAGGCTTCACGAACCGGAATTCGGCTAACATTTAACTGTGCCGCAATTGCGGACTGTCTTAGCGGTTCGCCACCTGCTATATCACCAGAAAGGATCTGTTCTCTGAGCGCTTCCACAACAAGTTGTGTTCGTGTTTTGTGAATAATAGGAGGTATATTGCTCATGTATTTTTGTGTTCATCACTAATTTCTTCGAGCAAGGGTAACGCTTAGCAGCCGCATTATAAAGTGAAACATATGCATAAATGCAGATAAACATCATAAAAATGGACTAAATGATTAAATACGCAAAATTAAACAGTTTGTCTGGCACCAAATTGATGTCAGTGGGATAATCCATCCAGTATTGAGTTTGAGGAGTGACTAGGTTGAAGAAGGCTGTATTTTTAGATCGCGATGGCGTTATTAATAAAGACACTGGTTATGTGCATAATGTTGATGACTTCGAATATATTGATGGCGTGTTTGAAGCATGTTTAGCATTAAAAGAGATGGGCTATCTACTAGTTGTTGTCACTAACCAATCAGGTATTGCCCGTGGCCTGTACAGCGAAGATGACTTTCATCATTTAACCGAGTGGATGGATTGGAACTTTGCTGACAAAGGTGTCGACCTTGACGGTATTTATTATTGTGCACATCATCCTGAAAAAGGCTTAGGTGAATACAAGCAAGATTGCGATTGTAGAAAACCTAAACCGGGTATGCTCAATTCTGCAGCCCAATTTCTCAATATTGATTTAAGCCAATCAGTTATGGTCGGCGATAAAGCCGATGACATGAGAGCGGCAAAAGCGGCTGGTATTAATAGCGCAATATTAGTGCGTTCAGGTAAAGTCGTCGATAAAGAGGGTATTGAGCTTGCTACAGCAGTAGTCGACAGTATTGCTGACGTGCCGAACTTACTTCGCCAGTCTTTATAAAATAGATACGGTTTCTTATAGAGGTAGCGTTAGTGTTAAGAGTCTCGCTACTTTTATATAGAGATACATGTAATGCAGTTCAATTTAGTAACAGTAGTAACAGTAGTAACAGTAGTAAAAGTAGCAGTAATAGACGTAGGCTTAGCTTGTTTATCTCATCGTTGTTTTTAATCACTCACTTCTCACTCACGTCTCACTGAGCCTTTATCTTTTATATCGTCATTAACTCGCAATAACCCGCAGTGGGGGAAACCACAAGTGGTAACCGCGATAACGATGGCAGCATTATCATCTTAAGTTCTGTTAACCCGCACCATATCGATAAAGCAATACATTTGGTCCTTCGCTTCCAATTAACATCACATTAACTTCATTTCAGTCATATTTAAGTCTCTATAAGCTAATTTAAGCACTTATTCTCTGTAGAGTGCCATTTTCCGCCCCAATCGACCGAGGAAATAATAATTATATAATGTAGCAGAGGGCCTTATTTGTATATAAAATCAGCGAAAACAGTTAAAAACATTGGTTTGAGTTTAAAAACTGCGCAGTTGGGCGTTAATATCAATAAAAATTGATAAAAGCCCTTGCGCAATAAATTGAGTTCCCTATAATGCGCACCACTGACACGGAACGCAGCGTCTAACGCGAGTTACCAAGTCCGCTCTTTAACAATTTATCAAGTAATCTGTGTGGACATTCACAGGTATTGAGTTATTCGAAATTGTCTTCTTGTTCTTCGGAATGTAGGCAATCAAAAAATTTAAACTCAATGATGAGAATGTTCATAGTAATATGAAACTACAGCAATGTAGTGAGTAATTTGTGAGCTCTTAGAGCGAAGCGAATTATGACAGTAGAATTCATTGAGCCGTTCGACGTAGTCGAACAAAAAAACTTTAATTGAAGAGTTTGATCATGGCTCAGATTGAACGCTGGCGGCAGGCCTAACACATGCAAGTCGAGCGGTAACAGAGGGTAAGCTTGCTTACTTTGCTGACGAGCGGCGGACGGGTGAGTAATGCCTAGGGATCTGCCCAGTCGAGGGGGATAACAGTTGGAAACGACTGCTAATACCGCATACGCCCTACGGGGGAAAGGAGGG
>NZ_JBOZPS010000014.1:0-130933 GCF_050849305.1 Shewanella sp. MF05960
TTAGCCAGATGCAAAATCGTTTTTCTTCTGCAAACCAACGCCTTATCACTCGAAATTCCTGCGTTCCCCGCTGGGCTTTTAGGTCAAGCACTTCTGAGCGATTGGTGCGACGCGTGATGTCTTTAAGCTTCACTCCGGCAAGCTTAGGCAGCACACGGCCCTTGCCATTTCTAGCTTCAACTATTCTTGGGTTGAGTGACTTTTTCCCCCGAAAAATATAGAAACCTTGATGCCGTTCCACATTGGCAAAATATTCGAAATCAGGATAGCCCGCATCAGCCAGAAGCAGTGTATTTTTCATTCTAAAGGCCATGGGGAGATAGGTTCTTTCTGAAGCGGTATCAGCACTTATCGCCATTGCTGTGGGATTAAATGTGCGCAATGACATGCTCATATGGCACTCTATCGCGGCGGGATTACGCTTAAAGCGGCTTGGGTACACGTCAGCTAACGCCTTGTGAACATGAAAAGAACTGCCGTCCTGAAGCAAAATATCATCAAAGCCTGACAACGTCTTCGGAAGCGAAGCGCATTGTTGGCGTGCAAACTGAGCGATAGCCAGCTGAACCAGTTGCTTCATAAAATCAGCAAAGGCGGCTTTTCGGAGCTGATTATGAAAAGGTTTGTAAGCCACATTATCATTTTCTGTCAGACACATACCATTAAACTGACGATGTAAGTCAGCAATGGCATGGCAGTTACCTTTGCTCAACGCAGAGACCAAACTCGGCACCAGTAGTTCAGGAAGAACAGCGCGATTTCGCTGTATAAACCCAGTGCGCTTAGCCATTTTTTGAAGGATGTCTGCATTGAAGAATTGCATAAACTGCTTTTTTAAGGTGATAATTGTCATCGGCTTTATTTATTGGTCATGTTGATTTGTTTGGCGACAATTATCAGATCATAAATAAGGCCTTTTTTCTATCTAAAATATAGGTTTATTGCTAAAGATCCTGTCTATGAATACGCTCTATGTGATACACCATGACTTATTAGTATCTGCCTTGTCGAACCGTTCAGTTGCTTTTGCTCAGCGATCTCGCTATTTGAAGGGGAACAACCATGGCTACTAGCGACACCTTAATCAAAAACCGCTGGACGCATTCTGAGTGTTCACTTATTAATGCGGATTGGTATAACTGCATCGATATTTGAAAATCGTGGGTTATTTGGCTCTATTAGCATTCTAATATGGGCATATATTGAAGTGTCATTATGGGTTTTACTATTAATAATCAGCCGCTTAAGCGTTATTACCCCCATCTAAACCTCTTGGCACCAATTTTGCTTTATTTGGGTTAAGTTCAAAAATCTGACACTGCGAGTAGGCTATGATGAAAATGAAAATCGGTTCGATGAATTTACTAAACGGCAAGCGTGTGTTCGTCAGTGTAATGGCATGGGGAGTCGTAACCTGTGCAGCTTTGCTTTTTGCCCCCAAAGATATTTTGGCGAGTCTCGCTTTAGCAAATATTGTGAGTGATTATGGTCAGTTTATTGGCTTAGGTTTAATCATAGGTGTTGCCTATTTTCTCAGTCAATTATTTGCTTTTGTGGTAGATGAGGCCATTGTTAATTTACGCCAGAAACGCACAGTTGAAACGATTGAAGCTAAGGTTAAATTATTAGACCCAGCTGAAAGAGCCTTATTGCGAGAGTTTTTCTTGCAAGGGCAGACTATTCTGACGCTGCCGCAAAATGAGCTAGCAGTGAGAAATTTAGTCAATACGAATATTCTGGAAACACTCGGTAATGAGCGTCATTACGCAATTCAGGGGCCGACAGCAGATTATAAAATTTCGATGCAGGCACGCGTTTATCTCAATCGTGATGTATTGCGTTTACCTGCTGGAGAACCCAGTGCAGAAGAGATGAGTTATCTTATTAAAACGAGGCCGCAATTTGTGAATGGTCTTGTGCAAGCAAGAAAGCATGCAGCATAAAGCACACAGCAATAAAAAAATGGGGGCTATAAAGCCCCCTAATTATATCATTCGCAAGGAAGTGTTGAACAATTAGCAGTAAAATATTAGCAGTAAAATAACTTAGCCGATTAAGCGACTTACTTAACTGGAGCAGACTTCACAACAAACATCCACATTAGATAAGACATGATTCCGAATGTGCAAAAAATGACAATCATAGAAAGTAATCCTATTGCGTTTCCAAACATTAAATCTAACCAAAATGCCATGACTCTTATCCTCTGAATGTGAAATCATGTTTATCATAAAGTTAAAAAGTGATAACAATAATGATCTCGATCAACCTTCGTCTCCTCAGTATTAGCATTTCGTTAATTTTGCTAAATAGCTCACAAAAACAACCATAGAATATAGAATAGGTGATGCGAATGACTTTTGAGCAATCAGTTGATTTTTACATAAAAGAATCATCAAAGGGCTTGCCATTGTCAAAAGCAAAGGTATAATCGCCAACACTCAATTGTGACAATAACAATTGAATTTTGATTAGTGATGTCGTAAGTTCTGCAAAGATATTTATTTAGATGATTTTGCACAGCTTATAAAGCTCACAAGACTTTGCCTGAGTGATGAAATTGGTATACATGGGGGATTCAAAATCCCCTGCTTCACGGCGTGTCGGTTCGAGTCCGACCTCAGGTACCATTATTTGAAAGCCCTGTTCTTAATTGAACGGGGCTTTTTTATGCTTATAAATCAATGGTAAATATAAAAGTTTGTTATTTTCAGTCGCGAGAAAATAAAATAATCCTGTACTGATAACCACAATAAAGAATTAATCACAGCCAGAAAGCTCACTTCAAAAGCTTACCGTTTAAATAAATATTATTTTCCATTTCAGTAGCATTCTGGATCCCTTCACCAGCAAAGCAGGTTCGTAGTGACTGCTTGGCGTATTTTATGGCTTCTTCAGTAGCAGATTCGCTTTGTACAACGATCCTGGTTATCACGCTATCAAGTGTTCCGTTCATTGTTGGTGTCATAAAGTTATTTTGTTGAAAATTAAACTGGTGCTCAACTCTGAAGTCCTCGATGTTCACTCCTTGTTTCTGGAAGTACATTTTGTTCGCTGTAAGTTGGCTCATTAGGCAGAAAGAAGTACCGATCGTAAAGTAGTCCCGTGATGTAGGTGCTTTATCTTTACCTTCGTAGCCACGGCTGTCATCGGAGTAAAGATCCCATGTTGCATAGTTTTCAGTTAAAGATTTTGCTCTAACCCTATGCATATATGGCCTGTCGGTATCATGGGCTGATTCTGCAATTGCAATCTCAGGGAACACCAACGGATTTGGAAGGTGGTGCATATCCAATGCAAGATCTTGTTCTACTTCCATTGTCTGAAATGTGAGATCTGCAGTGACATTTGTAATCGGAAAGCCATTATCCAGAGAAACCGGAGTTTCAACCTTACCATAACTAGGTTTGAGGCCCGCCCAATCATCAGCATTGACTATTATGTCAGAATCAATGACGGTTTTATTGGCTAAGCCTTCGCCCACTGCCCAGGCGTTCAGTGCCATTTGTTTTAGCTCTTTGATCTTTTCCGGAGACTCATCGCTTGTGATTAGAATGTTTGAAATCACTTTGTCTGTATGACCAGACCAAGTGCTTGTCATTGTATCCTGCCATCTGAAGAATATTTTTGACTCTACTTTTACATCTTCAACGTCGAGGTCTAGTACCTGAATTGCTCTTTCAAGTTGAGTTAGCAAGCTTGAGGCCGAACCAACCGCATAGTAAGTGAGTGGGTTTGGTGCCGTTTGATCATGATCAGCCCCACCTTCGTCGCTAACAAGTTGCCATGGACTAAACGCATTTTCACCTTCAACCTTTACCATGCCTTTTTTAAGAAAAGGCGCTTTAGGATTTAAGATATTTTGAGTCGAAGTAATGATGTTTTCTGAAATAGCACCATTTTCAGCCACCGCTTTAACTGGGGTAAAGGTTGTCGGACGCGTATAATTATCTAGTCTGGTTTCGACTTGATATATTTTTTCGGTTTGACTCTCGTTGTTTGGCGCAGAAACTGCGTAACCAGAAGTCAATATTGCGATTAAGGTTGCGAGTGTGCTTAATTGGGTTTTCATTGTTGATACCTCATATATAACGAATTTTAGAAACGAGTATTGATAACGTCTGAGGTATATATTCGGATGTTTAGCGGGATCGGTGAAGTGACTCTATTCGGTTATTCTGGCACTTTTTTCGGTTCTAGTGAGTGATGCTGAAGAAATGTTGAATTTCTCCCGTATTTGTTTACGAAAAGCCGTTGGGCTCATGTCCGTTTCGCGTTTAAAAAAACGGCCAAAGTAAGATGCGTCTTCAAAGTTTAAACGATAACCGACTTCTGCAGCCGATAGATCACTGTGGCTCAGTAGTCGTTTAGCTTCCAAAATGATTTTATTACGGATGATTTGCCCCGGAGCATATCCGGTAGCGGCTTTAATTGTATCAATCAGGTGATTGGGACTCACTCCAATTCTTTGAGCATAGTCCTTGACAGAATGTTCACTGATGTAGTGCTCCGATACTAGCTGTTCAAATTGTCGCAATAGTGATGATGTTTGCTCTAAGTGTTTACCCATATGTTCAGCACAGTACAATCGATGTAGCTTCATAAGTAGTATGTGAAGATAAGATCGGACGATTGACAGGCTAGGGTTAACCTCATCATAAAGTTCTTCCTCTATCCCTTCTAACATAGTTGTTAGTTTAATCTGGTTTTCTCCATTAACTGAAAGGCAGGGGTCACTTGCTACATTGTGGAAGAAAGCAAAGTCATGGGCACGGATAATATTTGAGTTCGGGAATGCTAAAAACTCTTCAGGGATCAGTAGTGCATATCCTTTTAATGGTTTGGAGAGTTGCCAAAAATGAACCTGTCCTTTGGAGAGGAAATAGAAAGATGAGTGATGAATAGGATAAGACTCAAAGTCTATAATGTGTTCCCCTTCTCCATCGATGATATAGAGTATCTCGTAGAAGTCGTGGTGGTGAGGATAAGTTGCATAACCGGACTCATTCATCAACTCAAACTTTGTTAAGGTAAAGGGCATCTGAGAGTCAAATATCAAAAGTGGTTTACCATTCTTATACTGAACACTTTCAAGTGCATCAGTATATAAATGAGATGATATTGGGGGCATGCTATTCATAAGTGACAAATCTCGTTAGTTGCCTCAAAATATTATAACTTTTATTACTTAATTATCCATTTTACAGTGTTAATTTAATATCTGTACTAGGGCCTGTTTGGTTGTGATTGTTGTGTTCTTCTAATACATTTTTTCGTGATGGTAAAAAGAGTAACTCATTGATACTCAATGCCCAGACTTTTAAAACGTTTTGTGGTCATCATTATAAGTACACAATGATTGTTATTTGCTAAATTACAGATGTTTAGGTAGATTTTTAGTTCGAAATCGTCCTCAAGTTGATTAATCTTCAAACCCTAATTATGCAGATGGTTTTTTGGTTGATAAAATATTGATTCTTCGAATTTGATGCATAAAAAAACCAGCTACAAATGCAGCTGGTTTTTAAGTTAATTTGGAAAATCCAAATTATGTATTACTGATGATTAGTGCTTACGACGACGTAATGCAGCTAATGGTAGTAATAGTGCTGTTAACCAGCCCATAGAACCACCAGAAGATTTCTCTTTTTCTTTTTCTGTTACCGTTACGATCATTGAGCCTTTTTCACTCTCTAAACGGGTATCAGAAGCAGTCACTGAGAACTTGATAATGTTGTATCCTGCAGGTGCTGTAAAGCTAATTTCAGAACCACCATTTTCAAAAGTAACAGCGGTGCCGCTAGTTTGAACCCAATTGTATGTTAGGGTATCTCCATCAGCGTCAGTACCGTTTGCTTTAACAGTAATGGTACTACCTTCCTCGCCAGATACGTTGGTCGGCGCGACTATTGGCATGGTGTTGTTTATCGTTACTGAAACAGTTGCTGGTTCTGAACGATTACCCATAGTATCTAGTACAACAACTTGAGCTTCCATGGTTTCACTGGTTTGATCAATGACAGCCATGTCACTTAGGCTAACTTCACCTTTGGCATTAATTGCTAACATGCTTGAATTAGAGCTAACCACGATAAACTCAGAGACTGGGCTTGTTAACATGTCTGGATCGGTTGCCACGATTTGACCTAGAACAGTTCCTGGTGCAGCGCTTTTATCGACAGTCAGCATCAAGTCTTCAACAGTTGGGGCGACGTTACCTTCATCTGTAGTGTTTGCTACTACTGACATAGAACCATTATCAGAAAGTAGCATGTAGCCTAGTGAATTGCTGCCCACTTCGGTAACTAGCATTGCGCTTTCGCCAGGTTTTAGTTCGGTAACAGCTTCGCCTTCAGCGTCGACAATACCCGCATAAGCATCAGGTGCATCTAAGGTTAGTGTCCCTTCTGCTTCATCACCTAAACCTGTAGGCGTTGGTGCATAATCAGCTTCTTCGACACGGAAACGAACTTTAACCTTGTTACCTAAATCTGCAGCAGTTAATCCAACATCTTCAAAACACACCATAGTGGTTAGGAAGTTATTGCCTGTAACATGATATGCAGGTTCTAACGTACCGTTACCCGAGCCGAAAGGTACAACGAATCCATATAGTGAGCGAGGGTATGCATCATTAAACCATTGAAGGTTTACTGTTGTTGCAGTGTAATCCCATGTACCATCGTTGTCTAAGTCGTAGTCAACGTTATAACTTGCTACAAGGCCATGCACCATAGGGTCGCGCATTTGGAAGGTGTTCCATATTGCGATCTCTTCATCACACGATGCACTACCAGAAAGCTCACTAGACGCATTAATTAAGTCATGGCGAATTGCCATATTCTTAGGGCTAGTTGCCGTTAACGGAGCACTGAATGGATCTGTTATAGAAGTAGCACCCACGTTAGTCAGTGTTCTTACAATACCGTCAGCTGTCACTTCAGTTGAAACTGACGCAGCGGCAGCTGCTTTAGGCAAAATGTGATAAACGACGTGTAACGCTTGCTCATCGCCATCCATAAACTTAATTGCACCATCGTACTCAGACAAGGTCAATGCAGTTGAAGCATCTTCTGCTTCGCCATCAAGTTCATATGATGATGTTAATGTCCATTCTGGTAACTTAGTTGGATCGATTGTTACTGTTACGTCAAATGTTTTGGTTTGGCCAGCAGGAATTTTGATGCTTGCAGGCATATCAAAAGATACAGCCTCTGAATCTATGTCATTCTGGAAGCGTTGCTCTGCCATTAACGTGTATGTTTTAGCTTCAGCCGAGAAGTTTTTCACAGAAATGGTTTTTGTCATTGATGTTGTTTCACTTAATGAAACAAGACCAAACGCTAAAGCTGCCTGCATTGTGTCTTTGTCGTATGCAACGACGGGTAAGTTGATTGATTTTTCAATGTCAACCAGACCAGCACCGATATAACTGATTGGGGCTAATTCAGCATCTGGGTTTAACCCTAAAGGCTCAACAGTCACATTCAAGTTTGCCGCGTTCATCATAGTAGCTTTAATTTCAAGCGCGCTACGATTTGGCAATGCCTCTTTAACAATACTCATAGCACCAGCCGTAATCGGGCTAGAGAATGATGTACCGCTGATTGGCGTTAACCCGTCACCTAAACCTGGGTGAGCGGTCATGATTGAGGTACCTGGCGCAGTAATTTCAGGCTTTAATGTGCCAGCAATTGAAGGACCACGTGATGTGAAGTCAGCTATAGCACCAGCAGTTGTCACTTCAACAGATGCAATAGAGAATGTAACAGCACCTTTTGCGATTTCAGCTTTTAGTGCAACACCTTCTTCTTGAGAAATCATCACAGATGGAATCGTCACAAGAGGATCAGAACCACCCATTACTGAAGCTGCACCAGCATTATTTGCAATGATGACAAATGCAGCGCCTTTAGTTTGAGCGTTAAGTACTTTTGTTGTGAAGTTACAAGCTCCACGGTCAATAATAGGGATTTGACCTGTAAAATCTATATCATCGGCAAAAGCCACACAACCATTTGTATTAGTCGTAGGCACAACCAATGTTGATGTAGAGCTATCAAACGAATAGGTGTTAGTGGTGTTAAAACCTGCGGCAACCGCAGTTAGTTCTAAACCTGCAGCTGAAGCTGTAATTTTGCCAACAGGTGTTGTTGGGTGAGTCATTGCTCCAACAGATAACGCATTCGCAGAGGTACTAGGTCCGCCAACTACAAATGGGGTCGCACCGTCGTTACCTGCTGAAATAACAAGGTTAACGCCAAGCTCAACCATTTCATCAATCAGTTCTTGAACCGCACCTTCTTTAGAATCACCAAAGTCGCCACCTAATGACATATTGACGGTATTAACACGGTCAGAAATGTCACCATCACCATTTGGATCCATGGCAGCTTCTAACGCGTAAAGCTGAGCAAGACCCGAGCAACCTGAATCACACACTGAGTAAACGTATAATTCTACATCTGGTGCAACTCCAACAACAGAGTGGCTTACATGAGTACCGTGGTTGGTACTGACATCAATTGGGTTTGGATCATTATTGACAAAGTCATAACCGCCAGCGACTTTACCTTGTGGCCAGTTTGGCATTTCAGCTTTTGCGGCTACAGCTGCTTCATAGTCGGCAATAACACCTGTGCCGCCCAATGCTGCATGAGTGTAATCTACGCCAGTATCTAAAACTGCAACTTTTTGACCTTTACCTGAAGCAATACCCGCTTCGATTACTGCGGTTGCGCCAATATAATCAGCACTATCAGCTACATGTAACTCGTAATCATAGATAGGCAGAATATCAGCGACGTCTGAATTTTTTAATAAGGATAATAATTGCTTTTTATCGGCTTTAACTAAAATGGAATTAACCAGTTTTGATGTTTGGCCAACCACTTCAATGTCAGCATCTAAACTGTTAATGACGCTTAGTACACGTGATTGAGACTCTTGAACAGATGCAAATGCTTGTGTTGATGAAACTTTTGATAAACGAGATTGCTCTGATACTGACTGAGTGTTCAGTTTGATCATCCAAGCCGATACGGTTGATTGCTTTTCTGATTTAGTGGCTTTTAAACCGGCATATTCATCGAGAGATTGGTTAGTAGTGTTGTATTTATTAGCAGGCTCTGCAAAGCAAGCGCCAGATATAAGTGCGGCCGAGATGGCTAGGGCTAGTTTAGTCTTCACAACTTCTTCCTTGTTATTAAACATCACTCAATGAGTGGGTATCGCGGTAACACGATGATTATTAAGTGATGTAATGGATAATGCTTAATGTTTATGTGCTGCACTCTTTGATGCATCAGCAGCATTTGTAGCACACTTAATTAACAAAAGTCACACTATAACTTAATAAAAAGGTAATTAAATGTTAACGGTAGGCATGTTGTAAAAGGTTGAGGTGGAGTGAGGGCTGGTTAAGGTTTAACCGCTCTAATGATAGGGTTTTGGAGGCTAATCAGTGTTTCGGTTGATTGGATCTCATCAATCGATTGGATGCGATTAATCAGTACATGCTGTAACCCGTCGATAGATTGGCACATGACCTTGACAAAAACCGAGTAATTTCCGGTGGTGTAATAGGCTTCTACTACTTCTTCTAATGCATTGAGTTTTGCTATGGCGGCAGGGTAGTCACCAGCACTTTTTAAATTAATGCCAATAAAACAGCACACATCATAGCCAAGTGCTTTTGGGTTAACGGTAATTTGTGCACCGGTAATAATGCCAGCTTGTTTCATTTTTTCAACACGGACATGGATAGTGCCTGCGCTCACACTAAAGCGTTTTGCCAGTTCAGCAAATGGCGTACGTGCATCTTCCATCAGTGCCGTAAGGATCTGGTTATCTAAATCGTCGCGTTGAAATGAGCTATCCACAGTATTGAGCCTGCCACACCATTAATTGGCCATAAATCTACGTCTTTCATTGCATAATAGCCAGTAAAATTAGTAGTGATATTAACAATGTTTAATTTTGATGTTGTTAGACTACTGAGCTGCTGTGGGATCGATAAATTCAGCTGGCGATTCGAAATGTATTTGCTGCTCGGTATACGGATGGGTAATGGTTAATGCCGCTGCATGAAGCAGTAATCTTGGTGACTGGCTTTTAGCGAGTGCGTCAGCATAAAAGCCATCTCCCAATATAGGGTGACCTAATGCCATCATATGAACCCGTAATTGGTGTGAACGGCCGGTAATAGGGGTCAATTTCACTAATGTAGATTTAGCGGCATAACTGACGACTTCAACGAGAGTGGTAGAGGGTTTACCAACCTTATGGTCCACTTTTTGTTTAGGACGATTTGGCCAATCACAAATCAACGGCAAATCAACTTGAGTGACACTTTTACTCACATGGCCTGCCACCCGTGCATAATAGGTTTTAGCGGTTTCACGATCCCGGAATTGTCTTTTAAGTTCGCGTTCTGCACTGCGACGCAGCGCAACAACAATGATTCCGGATGTAGCCATGTCGAGACGATGAACAATTTGTGCGTTAGGGTGCGCCGCTAACACGCGAGAATAAACACTGTCATGATAAATCGCTTCTCTACCCGGTACCGACAACAACCCAGACGGTTTATCGATGACGATAATGTCTTTATCTTCATGGAGTATGTTTAGCCAAGGCGTGGTGGGCGGGTTATAAATAAAGTCAGCCATGATGGGTCTCGTCAATGCGCAGTGGGTGGTGAGTCATAAATAAAGTCAGTTATTATGGCGCTCGCCAGTCAATTCGCGGCAACGATACCGTTTGACCTCAATATACGCAAGTATTGCTTAACCATAAAAAGTGCCTAAGAAAAGGCGTGGCCGTTAACGTGCATTATGGTGAATGTCCATACGACAAACGCCAGTGGGATATGCACTAATGCGTAAAAGCATTGGTCAAGACGTTGCATGCCTTTTGACAATAAAATGAGGTATAAATGTGCGCCGATGGCAACAGGGAAGAGTAAAAACAGTGGATATAAAGCAAAGGGGCTCGCATCGGTAAAAATCGCGTGGCTTAATATAGCCCAAATAACCATAAATCCTGTGGTCATAGGAGGAAGGGCGACGCGATATTGCTCTGGATATGGAAACATCCTGTGTCCTTAAGTTAGCCTTTAATTTCTTTACGACTTTGAATCACTTTGCGGTGCACAATTGAGTAATGACGTAACCCAGCAGGACCGTGAGATACAATAACAGATAATAGAATAATAAAGATGACTAATTCAGATTTGCACTGACTTATTTGAATAAAGAAACCTAACAAGATGATTTTTAATAAGGTTAATATGCCCTTTAGCTGGATAAGCCAACGCCAGTCGCGAATAATTTCCCAACTCATTAGCAACACCCCTGAACAAATAGCGGCGAGCCAATAGTTAAACCACAGTGATAAATCCAGATCAAACATGATGCCACCGCCACTGCCGACGACACCCACAATATGGATAGCTCTGAGCGTTGTTTTACTGATCCGTTCAATCCAAAATCGTCCTTCAGAGACGGGCGTATTGTTATTGTTTTTCATGGGTTATTTTCATGGTTTAAAATACTTCAATAATAACAAGCTGCGCTAATATAAACAGTGATACACGCGCCAGTTTTGCAGTTTACTTGTGATGATATCCTTGATTAATTAAGCGTTACTATTGGTTTAGCGCAGGCCAAATAGCCGCATAATGTTGAGCCAATACTCGATAACGTCTCAATGTCAGTTTGATCACAATTTGGTGTTTATCCAATGTGATATTGGCGACAACACTCCTGAATTCACATACAATTAACGTCTATCTTGATTAAGCTTCAGGCTTAATTATGCCATCGACGAACGGTAAATTTGGATACTTATGAGAATTGGATTTTTTAGCGCGAAGCCTTACGACATTGTTCATTTTAATCGTACTAATAAGCAGTTTAATGTTGATATCGAATACTTTGATTACCGACTTTGCATGCAAAACGTCAAGTTGGCCGAAGGTTACGAAGTAGTCTGTGCATTCGTTAATGACTCGCTATGTGAAGAAGTGTTAGTGGAATTAGCCAAAGGCGGAACAAAAATTATTGCCATGCGTTGCGCGGGGTTTAACAATGTCGATTTAATTGCCGCTGAGCGTTTAGGTATGCAAGTTGTTAATGTGCCAGCTTATTCCCCGGAGTCAGTTGCAGAGCATTCGGTCGCATTAATGTTGACCTTAAATCGCAAAATTCATAAAGCTTATCAACGTACGCGTGATGCTAATTTTGCCTTGTCGGGTTTAGTGGGCTTTAACATGTTTGGCAAAACGGTTGGCGTCATTGGCACCGGAAAAATTGGCGTGGCGACCATTAAAATCCTACTCGGTTTTGGCTGTAAGGTCATTGCATACGATCCTTATCCAAATCAAGCCGTCATTGACCTTGGGATTGAGTATGTCGATTTAGACACACTATACCCTCAATGCGACATCATTAGTTTGCATTGCCCACTGACAAAAGATAATCATCACTTACTGAATCAAACCACGTTTAATAAAATGAAACCTGGTGTTATGGTCATTAATACCAGTCGTGGTGGCTTACTCAATGCATTCGATGCGATGGAAGCGCTTAAACACGGTCATATAGGCTCGCTCGGGCTTGATGTTTATGAAAATGAAAAAGGGCTTTTCTTCGAAGATAAATCAAGTGAGATTATTCAGGATGATGTCTTCCGCCGTTTATCTGCCTGTCACAATGTTATTTTTACCGGCCACCAAGCTTTTTTAACCGACGAAGCACTGAATGCTATCGCTTCTACTACACTGACTAACGTGACCAAACTGATGTTAGGTCAGGTGTGTGGCAACGAGTTGTTTTAAAAAAACGAAGTCAGTAACGGCAAGCCGCTTTTTGATAAGTCACAATGGAAGAATATGATTACAAAAACTGAAGTACACGACATTGCAACGCCAACAGGCGTAATGCGTACCACCTTGTATCGTCCCGATATCAAAGGTCAATTCGCAACGATAATTTTTTACTCAGAAATATTCCAACAAACTGCGCCTATTGCACGCTCAGCAGCGATGCTTGCAGGTCATGGCTTTGTTGTTTTAGTACCAGAAGTGTTTCATGAGTTAAATCCGATTGGCACAGTATTGGCTTATGATGAAGCGGGTAAAGATAAAGGCAATGCAGACAAATGGGCCAAACCATTAGAGCATCATGACAGTGACACCTGTGCCTTAGTTGATTTTGCTCGGGCACAGTCATTTTGCAGTGATAAAGTAGGCGCGATGGGTGTGTGTATTGGTGGTCACTTAGCTTACCGCACCGCACTTAATCCTGATATTAGTGGTGCATTTTGTTTATACCCAACCGACATTCATTCAAACACATTACCTTGCCAAGAAGGTAATGACTCACTGAGTCGCACTGGTGATATAAAAGGCGAGTTAGTGATGGTGTTTGGTAAGCAAGACCCGCATGTGAGTAAAGAAGGGCGAAAGCTTATTTACCAAAAGCTTGAACAGGTAAATGCAAACTTTACCTGGCTAGAGGTGAATGCCCAGCATGCCTTTATGCGTGATGAAGGCGAGCGTTACGATGCCGCATTAGCGTTACAAATGTACTTGCAAGCCGTGGCATTTTTTCATCGCGTACTGAATTAATAGGCTTAACGGGTATCATTAAAAGGCGCATTAGCGCCTTTTATCATTTATGCCGGTCAACCTACTGCGATGGGTTATTTACGCTTTGGGATTACCCGTCTTGTTGGTGACGTTTTTTTCGCAGATTGTTCATTCGCGAGCTTAACCACGCCTTTTTGCAGCAATAGACTGTTTGGGTAAGTCATCACATCACCCGACTCGCGCTTAATCAGAATGTGAAACAGTGATATTTCAACGATCACACCCGACATATCTTCATCTTTTTCAACAATTCGAATGCGATCGCCAATACGATACGGAAAGGCAAAAAATATCAACACGCCGGCAGTGATGTTGCTAAGAATCGACCATTGTGCAAATAACGCCACACCTAATACCGCAAAAGCCGACGACACAAACAGTGATACGTCTTGATAGCCTAAACCTAGCGATACCGTCATGAATGACACTGTAACGAAAAACATAAAATAAGAAATTAACCGAGTCACTAAGCGACTTCGGACTTCATTGACTTGTTTTTTATCGGCTTGCAGCCTGATCCATTTACTGACCTGGCGTTGAGCAAAAAAGAATATTGCCAGATATAAAATACACATCAACAACTGGTTAAACATGGTGGTTTCCTGTTTGATTAATCCAACAATCTAAATCACGCCGTTTGGCATTAAAACCACAATGGGCTCGGACTAGCTACCCATAGTTGGGGTACAATACGGTTTTGTTGTTGGCTGAACATAAAGCCAAACCTCCCCCGCAGAGTGAAGTATGTCCGAGTATAAAGTATTGCATGTCGACAGTGATAGTTTTGGTGATTTTTGTGTGCTCGATGATGGTGATTATAGAGTGCTATCATTTGGCGATAATGACGAGCAAAGCAAAATGGACAAAGCGGAGCCTCATGTACCACAACACACTTATGTGCAAGCCATGTTGTCGGTATTGTTATTTACTCAGCCCAAAAGTGTGATTATTTTAGGTTTAGGCGGCGGAGCTCTCGTGCACTCGCTTCGGCATGTCGACGCGGCGATTAAAATTACCGCTGTCGAATTACGCGAGCGAGTCATTGATGTGGCAAAACGCTTTTTTCAGTTACCGTTGAGTAAAAAGCTTACGTTGATCCATCAAGACGCTAATCTCTTTTTAGCGCAAGCCGAACATAAAAAAGTCGATGTGATTTTTGCCGATATATACAGTAATAAAGGCGTAGATAAGCAGCAGTTAACAGATGTGTTTATTGGCCAAACTAAGCAGTTGTTAAAAGCCGATGGCTTTTTAGTGCTTAATTGTTGGAAAGAGCACAGCCGTGATACTCAATTACGCGACACGCTTTATCACCATTTTACTCACGTTTATGCCTGCTTAACCGGCGGTGGTAACTGGGTTGTTTATGCGACTAATGGCAGTAATCACTTTGGCATGGCTAACAATAAGCAAGCATTACAAAACTTATCGCAAAAGCTTGATACTAATATCAGTCGGGTATTAACCCGGTTTGGTGCCTGGGAATAGTCTTAACGAATTAATCTAATGCTTAGGTGCATCATCGTAAATGATAATTATGCATTCGTTTTTACCGATGAAGAAAAAGGTTCAATATAAAAAACCGATTAAGGCGATAGTTTTTATCCGTTATACTTAATTCATCTCCATCGCTATTATGATTCACATCAGATGACGAGCACATGTTCATCATCTCCGACACCATAAGGTATCGGGTTAACGTAAATCTTAATTCCAATGGAGCATGACATGACACAATCTATCATCAACAGCACAATCAAGCCATTCAAAGCAACTGCATTTCATAATGGTGCATTCGTTGAAGTGACCGAGCAAGACTTATTAGGTAAGTGGTCTGTAGTCTTTTTCTACCCAGCTGACTTCACGTTCGTATGTCCTACAGAGTTAGGCGACATGGCTGACCATTACGAAAAGTTACAAGCTATGGGAGTAGAAGTTTACTCAGTATCAACTGACACTCACTTTACTCACAAAGCGTGGCATTCAAGTTCAGACACTATCGGTAAAATTACCTACCCAATGATTGGTGACCCAACGGGCACAATTACTCGCAACTTTGGTGTGATGATTGAAGAAGACGGTTTAGCACTTCGTGGTACTTTTGTTATCAACCCAGAAGGCCAAGTAAAAGTAGCTGAAATTCATGACCTAGGTATTGGCCGTAGCGCTTCTGAACTCGTTCGTAAAATTCAAGCTGCACAATATGTAGCAACTCACGATGGCGAAGTATGTCCAGCTAAATGGCAGCCAGGTGAAGAAACATTAGCACCTTCAATTGACCTAGTCGGTAAAATCTAACCACTAAGTTCACCCTTAGGTTAGTAATATCATCTCCAGTTGGTCGGTGCTCCCCCGGCGCCGACTAACACTCTCCACTTTTTCGAACTTTCCCCATTTTTAGGAGTTGTTATGTTAGATGCGAATGTAAAAAATCAACTGAAAACCTATCTGCAAAACCTCAAGCGCCCAGTTGAACTTGTCGTATCTGCAGATGACTCAAAAAAAGCAAACGAACTAATCAGTTTAGCCAAAGATATTGTCGATTCATCTGATTTAGTCTCAGTGACGTATCAGCAAGGTAAGCGCACACCAAGCATGAGTGTGATTAACCCACAAAACGCAAGCAACATTAGCTTTGCTGGTTTACCAATGGGTCATGAATTTACTTCACTTGTGTTGGCGTTATTACACAGCGGCGGACATCCGATTAAGCTGGATGCCGATATCATTGAACAGATCCGCCAATTACCTGGTGAGTTCCACTTTGAAACCTATATTTCGTTAAGTTGCCAAACTTGTCCTGAAGTGATTCAGGCATTGAACATGATGGCAGCAATTAACCCCAATATTACCAACGTGATGATTGACGGTGCACTTTTCCAACAGGAAGTGAGCGATCGCAATATCATGTCAGTACCCTCAGTCTTTTTAAACGGCGAAGCTTTCTCTGTGGGCGCCATTAGCGTTGTTGAAGTACTGAATAAATTAGACAAAAATGCAGCAGGCAGACAAGCAGCGCAATTAAATCAAAAATCAGCATTCGATATGCTAATTGTCGGTGGTGGCCCAGCAGGCGCTGCAGCAGCTATATACTCTGCTCGTAAAGGCTTAATCACCGGCATTGTGGCCGATAAGTTTGGCGGCCAAGTGGCTGAAACGGTTGGTATTGAAAACTTTATTTCTGTGTCTAAAACAGAAGGCCCTAAATTGGTTGCCAATTTAGAAGCTCACGTTAAAGATTATGACGTCGATATTATGCAAAACCAGCGCGCATTGAGCCTAGCCAAAAACGGCCTGTTTGATGTCACGTTAGAAAGCGGCGCAACCTTAAGCAGCAAAACGATAATATTAGCCACAGGTGCACGTTGGAGAGAAATGAACGTCCCTGGTGAGCAAGAGTATCGCGGTAAAGGCGTAGCGTATTGCCCACATTGTGACGGCCCATTATTTAAAGGCAAACGTGTCGCGGTTATCGGCGGCGGTAACTCAGGCATTGAAGCCGCTATCGATTTAGCCAATATTGTTGAGCATGTTACCGTACTTGAGTTTGACAGTAAGTTACGTGCCGATGAAGTGCTGCAGCGTAAAGCTAAATCTATGGGCAATATCACCATTATTACTCAAGCTCAAACCACAGAAGTCAAAGGCGATGGTACCCGCGTAACCAGTTTGATCTACACAGATCGTGCAACAGGTGAGAGCAACACAGTTACATTAGCTGGTATCTTTGTGCAAATTGGCTTGGTGCCAAACACAGAGTGGTTAAAAGGTGTGGTTGATATGACACCTCGCGGCGAAATTATTGTTGATGAGCGTGGCCAAACTTCAATCCCGGGTGTATTTGCTGCAGGTGATGTAACCAATACCCCCTTTAAGCAAATCATTATTGCGATGGGCAGCGGCGCAACAGCATCTCTTGGCGCGTTTGATTACTTAATCAGACACTCAGAAGAAACAGAAGTAAAAGCAGCGTAATCAATACGTTTCCTTTACAGTATAAAAAAGAGTCAGCTTAGCTGGCTCTTTTTGTTTGTACCATTGATGATACTTATCGATATCACGGACACCATAGCCATTGTGTCGGATAAAAAACAAGCAAAAAAGATAACTGCATTAGATAAACTTCAAGTATATTCAAGCTAGGCCGATACTGAGTTACGAGTCTGATTTTGAAGTAATAATCAATTTCATTATTGGTAAATTAATAACCATAAAAAGTATTGCTATCGTTAAGCTTATAAATACCGTTGCGCATTGTCCGATGTGCACGATATCTCGTCAGGGATTAAACCCGGTGACACTCTTCGCAATAGTGCTATTGGCGTTGTTTAATTGGCAGCGTCAAGTCTAATTTCCGTATATTGAAGAACGCTTTGGGGGCGAAATATGAGTTGGTTTAGTAACATGTCAATTTTTAAAAAAGTAGGGCTGATATTTGTTTTGTCAGTGATTATTTTTGCTGTCAACCTGGCGATCAGTACGGTTGCGATTAACAAAAATCGTGACACCTTGTCGTTCATGGAAACTAAAGTCGCGCAGCGAGTGGAGCTGGCAAATCAAAACGTGATTTATGTGCAGCGTTTAGATGAGTTATACACGCAGGCGGTGTCTTTTGCTGATGAAGACCTACTCGAAAACGCCAATAAAACGTTTACATCTCTTAAAAATAATCTGACTAATTTGTCTACTTCCGACACGCAAGCGTCGGTGATGTTGGGACAATTATCTCAACAGTTAAATGAATACAACAACATGACGTTGTCTTTAGCCCAAGGCATGCTCGATGGCACCATCGATATGGCCGACGTCGGGCAAATCAGTCAGAAAAAAGCCAAAGTGTTTGAATCGTTAACTAAGGGTATCAATACTTACAAAGCCGACAAAGTTGATGAGTTTAGTTTGACCATAAAAGAAGCTAGCGATCGCTCAGAACAAAGTTTGTACCTTACCTTAAGCATTGGTCTTGCCTTACTGGTGTTAATGGCCTTAGCAACACATTCAATCGCTAAAGCCATTAGTGGCTCTGCTGGTGATGTGGCTAAATCATTAGGTGAACTCGCCGACGGGAAAGGTAATTTACGTCACCAATTAACCGTTGTGGGTACCGATGAACTGGGTCAAGTGTCGAGTAATTTTAATCGTTTTTTACGTTTATTGGCCGAATCGATTGAGCGCGTTGTTAATGTCACCAGTCCACTGTTAGACAGTGCCTCATCACTAAAAGAGCGCATGACGGTTGCGACTAAGGCGACTAAAAAACAAAGTCAGGATGCTAAAACGGTTCATATGTCGATGGAAGAGATGCGCCATTCGGTCAATGATATTTCCCACAGCGCCCAGCAAGCCGCAGAAGCCGCTCAAGTTGCAGAACAAGAAGCAACAGAAGGTTTGGCTGTTGTGCAGCGTACCGTGAGAATTTCTCAAGAGTTAAACTCAGGCATTGAGTTGGCATCTAATTCAATCAACGAGTTAGCAAAAGACACTGAAAGTGTCGGGTCTATCTTAAATGTGATTACTTCTATTGCAGAGCAAACTAACTTATTGGCTTTAAACGCTGCTATTGAAGCGGCACGTGCAGGTGAACACGGTCGTGGTTTTGCTGTTGTAGCCGATGAAGTGCGCGCATTGGCATCTAAAACCGCTGATGCAACCAAAGAAATTCGCGGAGTGTTAGATAAGCTCAAAGTCGCGGCGGAGTCGTCTGTGAGTACCATGAATGTGGCCATCACTAAGTCGTCTGAGAACGAACGTTTTGCTAAAGATACCGGTGAAGCGCTGAGTTCCATTCAGTCCAAAATTGTCAGCATCAACAGCATGAATACGCATATTGCCTCTGCAACAGAGCAGCAGTCCCTTGTGGCCGCGCAAGTGGCAAACAATGTGGTTGAAATGAATGCCTCATTTGAGCAAACCTTAGGGATTTTGGCAGAAGTGCAGGGGATTTCTCAAGGGCTAGACGGATTTGCTAACGAGCTTAATAACGCGACATCGCAATTTAAGTTATAAATGTAAGTTGTAAAGGTCAACTATTCATTAATCATCGCAAAGTAAGCCGCAACATCAACGCAGAGCAAACGCTCTGCGTTTTTATTTGTGTTATGCAAGCCTCTAATTGAGCACTATCACAGCAATTGTGTGTAATTGCGCTAATGTAAGCGTCACTTTTTTCTGAAATAGCGTATTATCACGGCAAAAATTGCCTCAAGACGATGTTTGATTTACTTTAATCGTCTTGAATGAATTGATGTTAGTTATTCAGCGTTATTTTGCTTATTTTTCACTGTAATGTGAGCTGTTTGGAAAAGGATTATCATGCCAAGCTTGATTAGAATCGTATTAATTAATACTCACCTGCCAGGTGTGGTCGAATTGCTATTAAAAGGCCATACCAACATTTGTGGTACCAACGCGTCTGGTAAAACAACCCTACAGCGCCTAGTGCCAGTGTTTTATGGTGAATACCCAAGTCGCGTAGTGCCGTCAACCCGTGACAGTTTTGAACGTTGGTATTTACCGCACGATTCTAGCTACATTATTTATGAATACCAAAAAGATGACGGCTTGCTGTATCAAGCAGTATTAGCGTCAGCTGGCGACGGTAAAGGGGTTAATTACCGCTTTATTGCACGTGCTTTTGAGCTTGAGGATTACATTAAATCCCGCAATGGCGACACTATCATTTGCCATTCGATGGCCGAACTTGGTCGTGAAGTTAAACGTGAAGGCATCGCGCACACTAACTTACTCAATACTCGCGAATTCCGCGCTATTATTCAAAACGATCGCAGTTTACTCAATACGGGCAGTAACCGAAACGAGTTACGTACTTATGCACGTCAGTTCTCGCTATGCGATGGCGAACACAGCCTACGCCATATTGAAAAACTGGCTAAAGCCGTGCATTCAAAAGAAGGTAAAATGGAAACGGTCAAATCAATGATCGCCGCCATTTTAGAAGAAGATGGGGTAAACCCACCCACTTCACGCCTAAATCCTCAGCGCGTTGAAACCTGGATCCGTGAGAGCCAGTTAGTGCAAGGCTTTGAGCAAATCCGCCCAGAATACGACAAACTTGAACAAGAGTTTAACCAATTACTGAGCGCTGAATTGCGTTTAGCCAGCTTATCTCGCGGCTACCGTGGTGATGAAACTCTAGAAGCCGAGCGTCAAGACCGTAATCAAACCTTAGGTAAAGAACTCAATCTTAAACTGCGTTTACTCGACGATGAGTGGAAAGATGTCCGTGATGAGCTCAACCAGGAGTTGTCGGCTGCAAAAGGCGATGTCGGCAAATTTGAATATGAGTTAGATGCGATTGAAGATCGGCATGCCGCTTTTTTAGATGCCGACATTGAGCAGGCTAAAGCCGATTTAGACAATCTGCCTAATTGGCGTAGCGACGTTGAAAATCTTAACGAGCGCCACAAATTACAAACTGAAAAACACCAAGACATTGAAGCGGCTTTTAATGCGCGTCGCAGTAAAATTGCCGAGCAGCTTCATCGTGAACTGGAGTCGTTACACACCGAACAAGACACTCAACGTGAAGCGCGTGATAAGCAACGTGAGCTGGCCAATGACGATTTAGGCAAACTTGAGCAACAATGGCGTGAGCAAACTGACGCCGGTAAAGCCAAATTTAGTGAGCACGAATATCAACTTAAATTGCAAGCTGCTGAGCTTAAGCATCAAGTAGATGGCGTGACGTACACCGAAGATGAAAAAATGCGTTTGGCTATATTTGATGAACGCATCAGCCTCGCCGACGAAGAGCAAGAAACCTGTAATGCCAAGGTTGAGCGTTTAACTACCGAGGAGCGTAAGCAGCGAGCCAAACGTGACCAAGCCAACGAAGCACTGCGCATTGCCAGCATTCGTGTGAGCGAGCGCGAAAATGCCAAAGAAGAATTGCATCACATGCTGTTCCCACAGTCGCATACGCTGTTGGAGTTTTTACGCAAAGAAGCCCAAGGTTGGGAGCAATCATTTGGTAAAGTGATCGCGCCAGAGTTATTGCATCGCAGTGATTTACACCCAAGTTTAACCAAAGACAATAGCGACAGTTTATTTGGCGTCCACCTAGATCTTAACGCCATTGACGTGCCTGAATACGCCGCAACAGAGCAAGATTTGCGTATCCGTTTTGCTAAAGCCGAAGAAGCACTGCAAAGCGCCCAAGAAATACATGCTGAAGCTGAAGATCAGCTAGTGGTGATGAACAGCGCACTGGATGCCATTACCCGTGAGCTAACATTTGCCCGTACCGCCTATAAAAATAGCCGTGAAGATTTACGCCGACTCTTTGATGAAAAGCGCAGCGAGCAACAAAAGATCAATCAAGCCGTCGCCGATCGCAAAACCGAATCAGGTAAGCGTTTGGTACAACTTGATAATGAGTTAAAGCAGTTGCATAACCAACATCTTGAATGGTTAGCCGAGCAAAAAGAACAGGCGCTTGAAGCGCGCATGGACAAAAATGCTTACTGGCAAGAAGTCGTAGGTGCTATCGACAATCAGTTAGGGCAAATTAAAGCCAATATTGAACAGCGTCGCGCAAATGCCAAAACAGAGCAAAAAGCCTGTGAAACCTGGTACAAAAATGAGCTGAAATCTCGCGGGGTCGACGAAGGCACTATTTTAGCGCTTAAAAAGCAAATTCGTGAGCTTGAAGCGCAAATAAGCCAGGCAGAACAACGTCGTAGCGACGTGTTACGTTATGACGATTGGTACCAACATACCTGGTTAGTACGTAAGCCAAAGCTGCAAGCACAGCTCGCTGATGTGAAACGTGCTGCGCTCGAGCTTGAGCAACAATTAACGGCTAAAACCGCGGAAATTAAACAACGCCGCAACAGCTTAGAAACCGAACGTAAAGCCTGTGATGCCGCCCAGGTTGAAGCATCTGAAAACCTCACTAAACTGCGCGCAGTAATGCGTAAGTTGGCAGAATTGAAGTTGCCGGCCAATAACGACGAAGCCATGGGTAGCATTGGTGAGCGTTTACGCCAAGGCGAAGATTTATTGCTAAAGCGTGATTATTTAATGGGCTCAGTAAAGCAATATGTTGAGCACTTTGACTCTGTGATTGCCAGCAAATCGGGCTCAAGTTTGGCCGAGTTCTGGGAGCGCGCGCGTGACGAGTCTAGCTTTGTTAATGACAAAGGTATTCGCCTACTCGATTACCGTAAATTAGTGCCACAGCTAGAGCAGTTACTCAATGTGATGGTGCCGCAATCGTTAATGGCGATTCGCGAGCAAGGGCGTATTTTTGGTATCGATTTAACCGCATTTTACGACGTATTAACCGACATCGACCGCCGCATTGCCAGCCAAAGTGCCCGCATTACCCGTGAAGTGGGTGAAGAGTTGTTCCTCGATGGTGTATCGGAATCGGCAGTACGGATTCGCTCACGCATCAGTGAACTCGAGTTCTGGCCTGAACTTGAAGTGTTTGTAAAAGCCTTTAAAGCCTGGAAAGCCGACGGTTTTAGCCAGCTACCAGACGAGCATTACACTAACTCAATGCGCCGCGCCCTAGACATTATTGGCCGCGCCGCACTAACCGGTGGCATTGCTAAGTTACTGGAGATTGAATTGCGCTTAAAAGAAGGCAATAGCGATCTGATAATCCGTACCGACCGCCAGTTAAATGAATCATCTAGCCACGGTATGGCATACCTGATTTTATGTAAATTCTTGCTGGCCTTTACCCGTTTATTACGCGGTAAAGCCAATGTGACCATTCATTGGCCTATTGATGAGCTAGGCACCTTGCATCACACCAACGTGAAGAAGATTTTTGATGCCTGTGAAAACAATAACATCAGTGTGTTAGGGGCATTCCCAAATCCAGAATCTGAAGTGCTTAACTTATTTGCTAACCGTTACATTATTAACAAGCAAACTAAAAAACTGCAGGTGGTTAAACCTAAAACTAACCCACTTGCTGAGCGACTTTCGCAACGAAATGCTGACACTGCTCATTCTGAAATCACTCACCCCACAACGGCTAAGGAGCACAGTTAATGTCTGACTCAAATGAAACAACCTTAGTGGGAACCAGTGCGTTAATCGAACAGTTATTGCGTGGCGAGTTTATTTGCCGAGTGACTAACGAAGACGGTTGGCGCGCGCTAAAAAACAACAGCACCCGCGAGCGGATAGAAACGTACTTAAATCAAATTAACCGCACCCTGGCCAGCGCAGGCGAAGGTGAAGTGTTCTTTTGTGGTTATTTACAGCTCGGCGATGCTGAGCGCAAAGTGATTTCATCGCAGTTTAAAGATATTTGCGCGGCGTTGATCCCACTGGTGGAATGGTTGGTGTTAGTGCAAGAGGCTAGCGGCCAGGATGCGCCATTAAGTGAAGGTGCGCCGATACGATTAACCGACTTACAAGCACGTATAGAAGACACGCCTGCCTTTAGAGAGCAGCTAACCAAACTTAGCCAGTATCGCTTATTTGGCTCTAGCAGCAGTAATGTCGACGGCCAAATTAAGTTAGTGTTTAAGCGCTTAGTCGAATTGGGTTACCTAGCAAAACCCAATAGCGAGAAACAGATTTATATTGCCACCGGTAAGCTTGATTACTTATACGAAGTGATCCGCTTTATTGACGAAACTGAGGGATTAAGCCTTGAGGCGCAAGCTGAAACCGCGACCCAAAGGGAGTTAATATGAGCAGCAACTTACACCAAGCTGGGGTAAAGCTGCTCAAACAACTCGGGCGGCATGCCGATGTGATCATGGATGCGTATTTAGCCGGCTCGGTTAACGACACAGCCCATGATGCTGGGGTGATTGAAAAACTCAAAAAAAGCGGCATTTTGTGGCGCCCAGAGCCAGACCAAGAGCTGCGCTTAAAGCGCTCAGTGCGGGCGTTGCTTGAAGAAGCCTTAAGCGATGAGCGTAACCGCCAAATTGACTCTAACGTCGGCTCATCTTTAGCGACCATTAAAACCCTGGCCGACCATTATAAAGAAGCGCGCCACAATGTTGATTACAGCGCTGCAGAAGCCTATTTAGCCGACTTAAACGAACACGTTTACAGTTTCACCGACAGCTTACGCTATTCGATTAGGGTGTTGTGGGGACGCATTAACAACGAGTTTGGTTATGTCGGGACAATTAGTGCCAAAATTCGTGAAAACGAACTGGCGCAAAGCCAGGTGTCTGACTTGCTTAATGGCCTTGAAATGTTCCAGTTTAGTGAGCTGGGTGAAATTGCCGGTGACATCCGTGAGTTGCGCCGTTTATTAATGACCAGCTTGCAAGAAACCCTAAGCCAGTGTACTCAAGAACTGAGTATTGTTCAGGGCAGATTGTATGAATTACTCGGTCGCTTTAGACAAATCCAAGGGCGTACTCGGTTGCTCAAAGGCTGGTTGCTGCACACCGACATGCACCCAGACTATCAAGTCGATAACCATGTTGGCCATAAAGCGATTCCGAATTTATTTAACTGTGCCCAGGCTCTATTAGCACCAGCCAGTGTCGATGTGAGTAATCCACATCATGAGCTGGAGTTAATGAGTTTAGTCGCGCAAGTTAAAGCCATTAGCCGTGATGCATTACCGCACATTGCACGTGAGCAAAATGTCACCTTTGAAATGGGCGACAGTGAAGATTTTGATATCCCAGAAAATCCACTCAAAATTGCCGTGGATGAATATTTCTGTGAGGTTATCGATTCAGGTTTACGTCAATCTGCATTGAGTTATTTAACCGAAAAGCAATTAACCTGGGATGCTGAAAGTTGGCTTTATCAAGTGATTGGTGGTTATGAAGGCTTGGCCGATGAACATAAAAATTACTTTGAGTTAGAACCGATAGGTAAACCCGATCCAGTGTATAACGGTAATTTTATCATTCATGATGTTGAGTTATGGCTAGCCTAAGCCAGAGTCAATTACAGTTAATGGCCCGCGCGGCAAAACAACTTTTACCGCGCGTAACATTTAATGCTGGTTGGAAAAAACTGTATCAGTTATGGCAAATTGGCGAGCCCGATGGTGCTGAAAAATACCTGTATTTAACCCATAAAGATTATGCTTTACTGCGTGAAATGGCGCAGAATAACTCAGGCCTAGATATTCTCGCACTCGATTTTGACGTGCCGCGACAGCAAATGTCGCAGCTCAGTGCGAATGAAAAATACGCTAATATCAGCCCAGATGCCGATTATGTGTTAATAAAACTCGCGCCTAACATCGTTCAATCTCTGTTCTCTACATCCGCAGTAGACTCTGTCGTCGAGGTGTTGACGGTATTAGGTAGCTCATTGCGATTAAAGGTCGACGCCGCAGTTGCACTGTGTCAGCAACTTAAGATTACGCAGCTCATTGTGGTCGAAAATCTCGACAGTTTTGATAATCTATTTGCTTATTCATTCACGCCAGAGTTACAGCCAATCATCGACAATTGCATGGTGTTGTACCGTGGCAGCCACGATTATTCTCCTGCTGGTCGTAAGCATTTTTTACATTTGATCGCCGCACTGAAGTTGGATGTCATTGCTTTTACCGACCTTGATCCCGCAGGGTTGATGATTGCCAATACCCTTGAACATTGCCACAGCATGATCGTGCCGCAATGGGTGCTTGAGGCACCCGATAAACTACTCGCTATCAGTCAAATTAACTCAGTCAGTGATTTTGATAAGCAGCATAAACAATCGGCTTATTTAAACAATATTTTGTCGCAAGGTACTGTAGCTTCAGTGGTATTCACACCTCAATGGGTATCATTAATCCAGTGGTTGAGCCGTAACCGAGTCAGCATTAAACAACAGCATATGTTGGCAAAGTCATTGTCGCTGAGCTTACTAAAAATCCATTCATAATATCTAATGTCTTAACCTGCTATCGGACAAAAATGCTCAATGATTTTTGTACAGAGTGCTCTTGTATTGTACGAAATATGTTCACAATGATTATTTGATACGGTTTTCTTTCTTGTATCCTCACTGGTTACACCATTAGCAACTCATTATTTATTATGTAATCGATTGTTATTGTTGTCTTTTATATTTATAAGCAGTTAAGCGCTCATTAAGTGGTCACTTTTGTTGATAAGGTGATTGAAATATATTGCGCGATGTCTCAGTATTTCAGCGCTCGAAAAGAATAAGCACCAGGATTGGTATAACAATAATCAGCAACAGAAGTTGCCATTTCGAATGGGAAATTAGTACATGACAAAATCACTTTCAGCACGGATCTTTATTGGTCTATTTTTTGGCGTGCTTCTCGGCAGTATTGTGCAATTTGCACTCGCCGACAACGCCTTTTTTGGTGGGACACTTGTTACATTTGCAAGTGGTATCGGCACCATGTTCGTTAATATGATCATGATGTTAGTTGTACCATTAGTGTTTGTGAGTATTGTTTGCGGCGTGTGTGAGTTACAAGATTTAAAAAGCTTTGGCCGTTTAGGTGGCAAAACCTTTGGTTTTTACATTATTAACACCGTAGTCGCTATTCTTGCGGCATTTACAGTGGCAATGATATTTGAGCCAGGCAAGGGCGTTGATATGTCTAGCAGCGGCTCGGTCGATATTACCGCAACAGAACTGCCTGATTTAATGTCACTTATTGTGAGCATTGTGCCTAACAATCCTTTTTCAGCGTTTACCTCTGGCAACATGTTGCAAGTAATTTTTATGGCGCTGCTAATGGGTGGTGTAATGAAATCAATGGGCACATCAGTCGCCGGCGCAGTAAAAGGTTTTCAAACCGCCAATAAAATAATGATGCGCTTAATTGGATTGGTGATGAGTCTTGCGCCATACGGTGTATTCGCCTTGATGTTTAAACTAGGCGCTACCTTAGAACCTGAAATTTTTGTCAGTGTGGTTGAATACCTAGTATTGATTTTAGCGCTATTACTGATTTGGATTTTCATCGTATACCCTATTGCTGTTAGCGTGTTTACGCCAGTGTCGGCGAAAACGTTCCGTGATAAAACCCAAGAGCAAATCCTGTTTTCGCTTTCAACAGCTAGCTCTAATGCCACCATTCCGGTAACGATGCGCACCTTAACCGACAAACTTGGCGTAAGTCAGGCTGTGGCGGGATTTGGTGTGCCGTTAGGGGCAACAATGAACATGGGTGGGGTATCAATTTATATTACTATCGCTATTTTCTTTGTCGCCAATGCGTTTGGTATGCCAATCAGTAACGACCAAATCCCTTCTCTATTATTTAGCGTATTTTTGCTTTCTGTTGGCGCTGGTGGCGTACCTGGCGGTGGCATGGTGATGATTGGTGTGTTGATTTATCAAATGGGCTTACCGGTTGAAGCGTTTGTGATTGTGGCCGCCCTTGACCGTATTATTGATATGGTACTGACATCATGTAACGTCGTGGGCGACACCGCTGTCCTCACCATTGTCGATCAGACAGAAAAGAAGTACCAAGTGAGTCAAGACAGCGTCGTCGTAGCGAAAGAATAAGTTTAGCGAGTGAGTCATACATAAACGGCCTGCATTGCAGGCCGTTTTTGTTATGACTATTAGAAGTATTATCTATGCTGCATTTTGTTTTCAATATTAGACATAATTTTGAATGTGGTATTTTCTAAATCATCTAAACCACGATGGGCGACTAATTCATATGATCGATTAATTAATCGGTAAGCCTGCGGGTAGTTAAATTCGACGACCTCAAGCTCAGCTAAATCGTTAAGAGTCTGGCTTTGACCTATTGGATAACCCATCATTTGATGATACTCAATGGCTTTTTTAAACTGCTCTCTGGCGTCGTTATTACGCCCAATTCGTTGATTGATAGTACCCGCTAAGTGATAAATATAACCTAATGTGAGCCAATCTTTAACTTTAGCAGCATTGGTTTTGGCGAGGTTGAGCACCCCTAAAGCTTGCTCAATTTTGTTCGTTTCGATGTAACTTTGGGCTAATAATAATCTTAGTTGGGCTAATTCTCGGTATTCGTTCTGATGCTCAGCAATACCCATTGCAGCTGTTAATGTGCTGTTGAGCTGTTCAAATTGTTGCTGTTGTAATTGGATATTGCCTAAGAGGCGGCTTGCAAGCAGGTTATTAGGTGCGTCTTGAATGACCTCAGATAAAAGCTGCTCGGCACCGAGTAAATCACCTTGTTGGCTCAATGTTATGGCCTGCACTAATTGTGTAGAATGCAATTGAGAGTGGTAGTCGTTAACTGACTGTTTGTGTTTAGGGTTTAGTTGATGAGTGATAGCTTTCGCTGCTGACGCCAATGCTTGATTTATGCTGTCAGCGCTAATACTGGTGCTGTCACTTTGGCTTTGGCTATGTAATGTGTAACTGAGCTGATACTGATTGTTGAGCATACTCACACTGGATTCGATGACTAATACCGCACCCGATATCGCCATGATTTTGTTAATGTCAGAAGGGCTAACGTTATCGGTTTGAGCGAGCCGCGAAGTGATATTAATGACATCTTCAGCTTGCAGTAAAGGGTAGCTCACACCCAGTGTTAGCTGGTGAATAAGTACATCCATAGCGGCATAGGCATTCCATTGAGTATCGCCATCTGTGGGTGGGGTAACAATCTTCACCGGAAGAACCAATACCGTACCAGATGCCAGTGGCTTGGGCTTTATGTTGGACAAGTAAACATAAGCACCAATACCAATCAGCAGCAAAATTATTACGGCACTAAAGTATTTATATGTATTTGAGGTCGGTGCCTGTGGCATTGCGATAGTCCTTTATCAATATCGAATGATTAACTTAGTGGTTAATTAAGTTATTGTAAAGAAAACCTGTTTTTATCGTTTGTGTTGTTATGGATTAGGAGGTTTTGTGTTGAAGGGCGTGTCGAATACTTTATTTAAATACAGCGTAAAAATAAAAAACCGCCTTTTGGCGGTTTTTTGAAGAGTGATTAGTTAGTCAATTGATGGCTCTTCACTGTAATCAATACCATGATAGCTCAAACAGGTATCGACTTCATTCGCGCTACCTAAAATCACCGCAACACGTTGATGAATTTCAGTTGGTTGAATATCCAAAATAGTCTCGTAACCTGTTGAGGCTTTACCGCCAGCTTGCTCAACAAGCAATGCCATTGGGTTGGCTTCGTACATTAGGCGTAATTTGAATGGTTTAGCTGGGTTTTTGTTGTCTGTTGGATAGGTAAAAATACCGCCGCGACACAAAACTCGATGCACGTCACCCACCATAGCGGCAATCCAACGCATGTTAAAAGATTGCTCACGCGGGCCAATTTTACCCAGTAGCAAGTCGGCAATGTAGGTTTGCATTGGTGCTTCCCAAAAACGCTGGTTTGACATATTAATGGCAAACTCGGCTGTATCTGGGGTTATTTGCACGTTATCGTCGGTCAGTAAAAACTCTTGGCTGTCTGGATCAAGAGTATAAAACTGCGTACCTTGGCCTGTGGTAAGCGCCATCATCGTTGATGGGCCGTAAAGCACGTAACCTGCTGCAACTTGTTTGCGCCCAGCTTGTAAAAAGCTTTGTTCGCTAAACTCACCAGCAGGTGCTGGTAACACAGAAAAAATAGTGCCAACAAGTGAATTAATGTCGATATTAGATGAGCCATCTAATGGATCAAAACTCACTAGGTATTTACCTTGAGCGTTAGCCTCTACAACATAATCTTCTTCTTCAGAGGCAATGCCGCGCACTGTCGTGTCAGCCTTTAAGGCATCTTTAAGCATGTCGTTAGTGATGACATCCAGTTTTTTCTGGGTTTCACCTTGAACATTTTCTTGTTCTGTTGCGCCTAGTACACCCGCTAACGCGCCGTGACGAACTGCACCGCTAATGGCGATTGAGGTTTCCGCTAAGGTAAATAGTAATTGCGTTAAAGATGCATTTACCGCTTGAGCGCTGAGGGTTTGGGCCAAAGTCTGCATTATTTTTCCTATGAGATTTTGCGAGGTTAAGGTCTATGTTTTAAATTTAATTCTTATGAGCAAATCATACCCCACAATGACGCTAATTTCAGCGATTGTTATCTGAGGTTTTGGTTTTACAGTAATTTCAGGCAGAATGTTGGCTGATTGATTGCCCCCAAGGATTAATAATAATGACAACCACATGGAAGCAGCATGCTTTAGTGGCAATGACTGCCGCACCATTACTCTTTACTAATCAAATTTCTCAAGCAGCGCAAGGCAGTACAATGATCCCATTAACTACCGCACCGTTAACCGCAATAAAAGGTAATAACACGCCACTGACTATAGAACGTATCCATGCCTCACCAGCTTTGGCTGGATCGAGTCCGCGCGGACTTGCTTTGTCACCTGATGGTAAGCGAGTGACCTATTTATCGAGTCGTGCCGATAACCAACATTTTTACGATTTATGGCAAATGAACATTGCGACAGGCCAGCGCAGCATATTGATCAATGCCGATCAATTAGCGGGTGGCGAACTGTCTGATGAAGAAAAAGCCCGCCGTGAACGTCAGCGTATTTACGGTGAAGGGATCATGGAATACTTTTGGTCTGAAAACAGCCAAAGTATTTTAATTCCAGCCGCTGGGCAATTGTATTTATATGATGTGGCTAGCAATAAAGTCATAGAGCTAAACACCGGTGATGGCTTTGCAACAGATGCGCGCTTGTCGCCTAAAGGCCGTTATGTGTCGTTTGTACGCGATCAAAACCTTTATGTGTTAGCGCTAGACACTCAAAAAGTTGTCGCATTAACCACCGATGGCAAAGGTGCGATCAAAAATGCCATGGCGGAGTTTGTCGCCCAGGAAGAAATGGACCGCATGACGGGCTATTGGTGGGCTCCCGATGAGTCCGCAATCGCGTTTACGCGCATTGATGAATCAGGTGTTGAGTTAGTCACCCGTAATGAAATATATGCCGACGGCATTAAATTAACTGAGCAACGCTATCCTTATGCAGGCAAAGCGAACGTTGAAATTGCCCTTGGTGTGGTGACTTTACAGGATAAGAGCATCAACTGGATTGATTTAGGCAAGCAAAAAGACATGTATTTACCGCGTGTTGATTGGCTACCTGATAGCAAGCATGTGTCTTTTCAGTGGCAAAGTCGTGATCAACAAACACTAGACTTACGCATTGCTGCATTAAGTCAGCCTGACCAGGCTAACACCGTGATTGAAGAGCGCAGTAAAGCCTGGGTAAATCTGAATAATGACCTGCACTTTTTAAAGCAGCAGTCGGCATTTATTTGGGGCTCAGAGCGAGACGGGTTTAATCATCTGTATTTGTTCGACTTACAAGGTAAGCTGCTTAAGCAATTAACCCAAGGTGACTGGGCCGTTGATGCACTTGAGTTTGTCGATGAAGCCAGTGGCTGGGTGTATTTTAGTGGTCGTAAAGACAGTGTCGTCGAGCGTCACTTATACCGGGTTAATTTGCAAAAGGGCGCTGATTCAATCGAGCGAATTAGCCAAACGGCTGGAATACATGCTGCGGTATTTGCCGATAAGAGTCCGGTTTATTTAGATTACTTTAATAGCCTCCAGCAACCGCCACAGATCAGCTTACACAATGACTCGGGTAAATTATTAGCCTGGGTTGAGCAAAACGAGATTAATCAAAATCATCCTTTATATGATTTGGCTGGCTTATGGCAAATGCCTGAGTTTGGCCAATTAAAGGCAGAAGATGGTCAGCCATTAATGTACCGTTTATTTAAACCTGTACCGTTTGATGCTAATAAAAAGTATCCAGTTGTAGTACGTGTTTATGGTGGACCGCACGCACAGTTGGTGGTGAACAGCTGGAGTGAGGCGGATTATTTTACCCAGTACTTATTACAACAAGGTTATGCGGTATTCCAATTAGATAACCGTGGCTCGGCCCATCGTGGTACTGAGTTTGAGTATGTAATTTATCAAAATATGGGGGATGCCGAGGTAAACGATCAAAAAGTGGGTGTGGATTACTTACGTAGCCTGCCATTTATTGATGGCGAAAATGTGGCAATTTATGGTCACAGTTACGGCGGCTATATGGCATTAATGAGCCAATTTAAGGCGCCAGATTATTTTAAAGCAGCCATTTCAGGGGCTCCTGTAACTGATTGGCGTTTATACGATACCCATTATACCGAGCGTTATATGGGGGATCCTGAAACCAATAAACAAGGTTATGATGCCAGCAGTATTTTGCCATACGTCAAAAATTATCAGTCAGGCCTGTTGATGTATCACGGCATGGCTGATGATAACGTATTGTTTGAAAACAGCACGCGAGTATACAAAACATTGCAAGATGAAGGTAAATTATTCCAGATGATGGATTACCCAGGGTCTAAGCATTCCATGCGCGGTGAGAAAGTGCGTAATCACTTATATAAATCGTTAGCTGCATTTTTAGACCAGCAATTGAAATAACATAAATTAATCGCTAAAAGCGGGCATAAAAAAACCAGGTTAATCACCTGGTTTTTTATTGGGTAACCTTAAAGGATTAGCCTTCTAAGTCACCACAAAAACGATAGCCTTCACCGTGAATAGTCGCGATGATTTCTGGCGTATCGGCTAAGCTTTCAAAGTGCTTACGGATACGACGGATTGTCACGTCAACAGTGCGGTCATGCGGCTTTAATTCGCGGCCAGTCATTTTTAATAATAAATCAGCACGCGTTAAAATCTTACCTGGGTTTTCAACAAAGTGAAGCATCGCACGGAATTCGCTGCGTGGTAGCTTATAAGACTCACCTTGTGGATTCACTAAAGAACGGCTGTTAATTTCTAAGCTCCAGCCGTTGAAACGGTAATATTCAACAGAACCTTTTTCTTCAGTTTCTGCAGCAGCACTATTAACGCGAGTTAATAGGTTACGAGCACGAATCGTTAATTCACGTGGGTTGAAAGGCTTGGTGATGTAGTCATCGGCACCAATTTCAAGACCAAGGATTTTATCTACTTCGTTATCACGGCCGGTTAAGAAAATAAGACCAATGTTATTTATTTCACGTAATTCGCGAGCAAGTAATAACCCGTTTTTGCCTGGCAAGTTAATATCCATAACCACTAGGTTAATTTTATTGTCTTGCATGGCTTTGTGCATTTCTGCGCCGTCGTTAGCTTCGGTAACGACATAGCCTTCAGCTTCAAAAATACTGCGTAATGTATTACGGGTTACTGCTTCGTCTTCAACAATCAGAATGTGTGGGTTTTGCATGATATTTACCTAATTTTATAAAATTCGATTCTAGCGATAGGCTAGTAAGTTGTAATCGCGCATTAATTAACGCTGATACTCCAGTATTTTTTTGGTGTTTATCTATGTCTGCCCTGAATAAAACACTCTTATAAACTCGTAAGATGTAACGCTATGTATGGTTACTGAGTTGTCTTGCGTATATTAACGCTCATTACGCAATGCAATATGCAGCTGCATAATAAGTAAAAAATTTGCCAGAAGGCTTACTACTATGAATACGATTTATAGAGATAGTTCCATATGTTGCAAACTTATTTATACGTATTACTGTTTATCCCTTTGCTTTATCAAATGTAGAACATAAAACGTTCGGGTGTAAACTAAGCACACAAAATTGTGATTAATTACCAATAAATGCGTTTTAAACGCCATCCCTCGATACATTTAGCAAGCGATGTTATTGGTTTCACTACAGTGCTTTACTAGTAGGTGACGTTATTGTACTCGTTTTAGGCATTTGTTAACAAATTAAATGTTAAAAAATTAATATAACAGTCAAGTATATGAAAGATTAATGTTGTTAATGCCATAATATTTAAGGATAAATAAATATTATACTTGTGACTGATATCACAAACCTTTAAGAATTCATAAGGCTTTGCTAAACTGATTTTGGTTTAATTGACGAATTAATATTATGGAAAATGTTATAGATACACTGTGGCATCACTATCAAAGTACACATTTTTTGTTCACTCAACGCCTTTCTCATGATTTCCCGTTTGCTATTATTACCGCCCACAACCCCAGTGGCTTATTACTCTCCCCGAGCCAAAATCGTTTACTAGATCGTCAGCTCCAATCCAAAATTCAACAATACAACAGTCCATACCGAGCACTCATTGGTGCAGCACCTGATTTGTCGCATATGGAAAAAAGTTGGGCTATTTTTATTGATAAAGAACAGGCGCTTGAATTGGGTAGAGAATTTAATCAACATGCCATTTATTATGTTAATCAAGGATTATTATCACTTATTGCTTGCATTGATCCGCTGATGCCTGAAGTCGATATGGGAGCTTTTAATCAGCGTTTACGCTTAGTAAATGAGTTGCCTGATATTAGTTCGCACCTGTAGTGTTTAGCTGTTAAGAGTATAAAACTGTGGATCACTTGATTTTTTAGATCTTTATTTAAGACAATAAAGTTTAATTGTCTCTTTATTTTGCCTTTAAAGGTTGTTTGGTCCATGAAAATGGCTATTTTTCATCATTATGAACAATCTAAAATGATGTTTTTGAGATTGCGAAAATAAGTATCCTTGAGCGTCATCTTTGCCACAAAGATGAATAAAATAAAAATAGCGTATTTTTACAACGATTGTTGATTGACTTGTTAGTGGGTTTGTTGCTATTTTTCAAGTCCCTCCTTCGGGAGGCACAGAAGAGGAGCGTTAACTAGGTAGTAAGTTTGAGGATGCCAATCCGATGACAACTTATGATGGAGATTAGCGCCGAGGTATCAAATTGTGTGGCACACATTGATATCGGTCGTATAGGCTGAATCCTAACGATTGTCACCTGTTTTTTGGTGGAGAGCTTCTGGTGATGATTGCTGTTTCCCTTCTTTAAGGGTGCGTTATCTTAGCACCAGGCTCTTCGAACGTAGTGTGTTCGGAGTGTATATCATGTTAGTCAATTACTTCTTATTTTGTCGTCTTTCGCCAACCGCGGAGGCATTCGTATGAGCACTGTTTCTCAAGATATTCGTCCAGAATTAGTCGTCGCCAAATTTGGCGGTACCTCTGTTGCTGATTATGCATCGATGAGTCGTTGTGCTGACATTGTGTTAGCCAATCCTGCCACCCGTTTAGTGGTGGTCAGTGCGTCAAGTGGCGTAACCAATTTACTGGTCGAGTTAACTCAAGCAAATGTGAATGACGAGCGCCGCTTAGCGTTGTTAAAGCAAATTGCACAAATTCAATATGCCATTTTAGATGAGTTAGGGCGCCCGCAAGATGTGGCCGCGAGCATCGATAAAATTCTGAGCCGCATGTCGGTATTAAGTGAGTCGTTAGAACTTGATCGCAGCAAGGCGATTATGGACGAATTGCTCTCTACTGGTGAGCAATGTTCATCGATTTTGTTTTCTGCGGTAATTCGTGAAAAGGGCACCGCATCGGATCATTTTGATGTGCGCCAGGTGCTTCGCACCGATAGTCATTTTGGCCGTGCAGAACCTCATATTGAAGCCATAGCCTCGTTGTCTGGTGACTTGTTAAAGCCGTTGCTGGCGAATTATGTGATAGTCACTCAAGGGTTTATTGGTGCAGATCAAGATGGGCGCACAACCACTTTAGGCCGTGGCGGTAGTGACTATTCTGCAGCACTACTTGCTGAAGCATTAAGTGCCACAGCGGTAGAGATTTGGACTGACGTTGCCGGTATTTACACTACCGACCCAAGATTGGCGCCTAATGCACGCCCCATTCCAGAGATCAGCTTTAATGAAGCGGCTGAAATGGCAACTTTTGGCGCTAAAGTATTGCACCCAGCGACCATTTTACCCGCGGTAAGACAAAAGATTCAGGTGTTTGTAGGTTCCAGCAAAGCGCCTGAAATGGGCGGGACATGGATCCGTCATCAAGTTGAAGACACGCCCGTTTTTCGCGCGGTGGCATTACGTCGCGACCAAACGCTATTAAACCTTCATAGCCTGCAAATGCTCCACGCACAGGGGTTTTTAGCGGAAACCTTTGCAACACTTGCACGTCATAAAATCTCGGTAGATTTAATTACAACCTCAGAAGTGAACGTGTCGTTAACGCTGGATAAAACCGGTTCAGACTCGAGTGGCCAAGGCTTATTGAGCGAGCCATTACTGCAAGAGCTATCGCAGCATTGTCGTGTCCGTGTTGAGGATAATTTAGCGCTTATTGCCATTATTGGTAATCGCATTGCCTCTACAGCAGGTATTTGCAGTCGCGTCTTTAAAGTGCTTGAAAACCACAATGTGCGGATGATTTGCCAAGGTGCGAGCCCACATAATTTATGTGTATTGGTATCTGAATCTGAAGCGGCGCAAGTGGTTAATGCTTTACATCAAAATCTGTTTGAGTCGTAATTGATGAGTAAGGTAATACAGTCGAATATACAAGTTGGGGAGCTTGCCACAGGGCAAGCGCTCACCATACCGCTTTATGATTTTATAGGTGCTAAAGCGTCTGCGCCGAGAGTTTACATTCAGGCCAATGTTCACGGCGCTGAAGTACAAGGTAATGCAGTGATTTATCAGCTGATGACCTTACTTGAAGACTATGACGTACTAGGGGATATCAAGCTGGCACCTCTGGCTAATCCGCTGGGCATAAATCAAAAAAGTGGTGAGTTTACTTTAGGCCGGTTCGACCCCATTACTGGGGTGAATTGGAATCGTGAATATTTTGACCATAAAGTCGATTTAACTACCTGGTATGCAAAGCATCAACACTTGAGTAATGCCGCATTATTCGATGCCTATCGAGTGATGTTAGTTGAGTCGTGTCAAGCAAGGCTTAACCAGCCTTTTGGGATAACGACAGGCCATAGGCTAGCCGTAAGCTTACAATCTATGGCACATCAGGCTGACATTGTGCTGGACTTACATACTGGGCCTAAGTCTTGTAAGCATTTATATTGTCCTGAATATGACATTGATGCTGCACGTTTTTTCTCTATTCCCTACACCTTAGTTATTCCCAATAGTTTTGGTGGTGCGATGGATGAATCGGCATTTTGTCCTTGGTGGCAGTTAACCGATTTTGCCGCTCAGCAAGGGCGTGACTTTACGGTACCCGTGTCAGCGTTTACGCTAGAATTGGCTAGCCAGGAGCGTATTGATTTATCTGATGCATTGGAAGACGCTAAAGGTATTTTGGCGTATTTAAGTCATCGAGGAGTGATCCGTGAAAAAGTCGAGCCAGCTCAAATGGCGCGCTTTGGCTGCTACTTAAAAGACTATAAAAAGTTTCATGCACCTAAAGCGGGATTAATTGAATATTGCGCAGTGGTTGGCCAGCCACTTAATGCCGGACAACCATTAGTGAATATATTGCGTATGGATTTGTATGGCACCGATGACGCGCATCAAGTGATTAGTTTGCCAATGGATTGTGTGCCCATTTTGCATTTTGCTTCTGCATCTGTGCATCAAGGCACTGAGTTGTATAAAGTGATGACTAATGTGTTTAGGTTATAAACGAAAATAATAAAAACGCCTGCATTTTGCAGGCGTTTTTGTCTGTGACGGAATGAAGATGCACGAGAGGCCTTGAGCTTAACTGCCAAGGATTTGCAGTGGAATAGACAGCATGTCGTCACCAGAACTTGCAAAATACCAAATGATACCCACCAAGCTTGCTACCGTTAACAGATACCACACTGTTGAGAATATTTGTCCGTAACGGTCGAGCGGCAGCAGATGGCTTTGATGCCTGCCACGCCATTCAAATACAATTTCAACGCTACCAATCAGCAGTAAAAAGCCTAATAGAGCAAGGCCTAGGCTATAGCTGATAAATACCCCTACAGCGGCGCCTAAAATACAGGCTATTAGGCCGACCAGGCTGTTCATTGAAAAGCTAATACTCTTTAAAATATGACCGCCATCGAGTGGTAAAATTGGCAATAAGTTAAATAAGTTCAGCAATGCGTTAAAACTGGCGAGTCCGGCAAAAAATACATTACCGGTGATCCAGTACAGGCCTAAACTAATGACGGATAAAATCAGTCCAAAAGTCGGCCCCATAATCGAGATATACACATCTTGCCAACGAGTATTAATACGCTCATCGCTTAAGGCCAATCCGCCGACAAACGGAATAAGGTAAATGCCTTTTGTTTTCATACCAAAGTGTTTCATGGCCCTAATATGGCCATATTCATGAAACACTAAACAGCCGATAAGTGCCAATGCAAATTCTAGTGAGAATAACCAAGAGTAAGCTGCCACACTGGCACCAGCAAACAACACTTTAATCACTTTAGCACTTTTGAGGAGTTTGAATCCCAAAGATGCTAAGCCGACTACACTGAGCTTTTGCGTTTTAGCGACCGGAACTTCGGGCGTTTGTTTTTCAATGTCACTGACGCTGCGCTTGCCTTGAGTGATTTGTTCTTCATCAACCAGTAAGCAATAGTCGAGCTGAAAGGGTTGCCAGTTAACATCAATCTCTAATCGAACCTGAATTGCTTTTGTTTGCGATGTGACGCTTGTTGGCGCATCAATAATATCGTCTTCATTAAGCGGTACAGTATGTTGTTGAGCAAGTTCAAACGAGTGAATGTGAAAAGCTTGATCGCTCGCGCTCGCTGACTTTTGTGATACCAGTTGATTATCCCAATATAACTGCTGCCAGCCTGCAATAGAGCCTTCTAGGCGTAAGCGTTTACCAAGACATTCAATATTAAGTAATTCCATTAAGGATTCTCAGAGCTTATAGACGGTGAGTATGCGGGCATTTTGCCAGAGCGCTGTTTGATGCTCAATGGGCAAGGTGATTTTATTGGCTAATAAAGCTGTTCTAATTCAGCAACAGTGGCAATACCTTGTTCAATTGTGGTGAAAACGATTTTTGCACTGCAACAGTGTCCTTGAAACTGACCGAATTGGCGCACCAAAGGCAGCATTTGTAACACGCTAATGGGGAGAGGTTGTTTTACGAGGTGTGGCAGTTGTGCCACACTCGTGTCGACTGAGGTGTGTTCAGGTTGTGGCTTTGCGATAAGATAAACGTCACCGCTACTGTCAATTAATGTGTCTTGTACGCAAACAGTATATTGATTGGCGCAAATAAAACTTAACCAATCTTGATGATTTGCTAGATACATTAGCTCATCATCTTGATCAAACTTTAAAAATGCTGGCCAATGTATTTGTTGCATAATGTGGCGGTCTCATTATTGAGTGTTGTTCAGGTTAGCGGTTACTGTAATCGTAGGACACTTCTTGATTCACGTTTTTGACAATACATGGGCCATGCTCGCGTTGAGTGCGATTAAATGCATTACCGATGTGGATTTCGACGTTAGTAAAAATGTGCTTTTCAGCTTTGATAAAGTAATGATCAAAATAGCCCTCAACTTCGTTCTGATGTTGAGTGAACTCCACTTCTTCTTTAATTCGCTCAGCTGCCATCTGATTTTTTTGATCGAGCATCATTTTAACTTGTTCAATCATGCCAGCATCGCTTTGCCATTCAGTTTTAGGAGGCAATTTACGCAATCGAGCTTCGAGTTCTAATCCCGCGACTACCATGCCTTTAATGCTATCATCTAAATCTTTAAGTTGTTGTTTTAATTCACCTTGATTCATAGCGCAATAGATTTCTGTTTTGGTGCCAGCCGTTGCGCCAAAAGCAATGGCTCTAATGCCTTTTGCTGCAGTTGCGATACCTCCAATGAGGTCACCTCGTCTTGACTGGGCATCGCTCACCGTAATGCTATCGCCAGAGGTAGTATTGCTATGAAGTAATTGTTTGGTAATTAAAATATTGCCTTGGGCTTCAAGTCGCGAGTATTGCACAAATTGAGCGCAAATTTGTCCGCTTGCTTTTATGCTAGTGCTGAGCTCTTGGTCTTTAATTAAACGACCTATGACACCTTTGCTGATAATCACATCGCCGTGAGCTTCAATACTGGCTGAATCAACAAACCCCATAACAGTCACATCGCCACTGGCTTTGACTTCCATGCCTTCATGTACATCGCCGGTAATGAGAATACTGCCTTTAAAATTGACGTGCCCATAGCGTACGTCTACATCTTTAATTTGCAGCATGTCGTCTACTTGCATGCCTTTGCGGTTTTCAACGGGTTGGCCTGACAAGGTTGCAATGAGCTTATTAGGATCTTTCGGGTGCAAGCTGGTGCCGGTACCAGGTTCCATGGGTTTATCTTTACCAGGAATTTGCTGCAGTATATCTCCGTGAACGTTAAAACCCGGCGTGCCAATTGTTGCAGGAACTTTTACCATTAACAGGTCATTGGGTTTCACGGTGATTAATGCACCTAAATTGCGCATATCGACTGAGCCGTCTTCACGCTCTTGTGGTTGCAACAAGCGCTCACGCGCTAACGCCACCTTTCTGGTGATAACCGCATTTTCACCATTTATGGCTGCTTTTCCACAAGCAATGACTCCTTCACAACTTTCGCCAGGAGGCAAAATCGATAAGCGCTGCATTAATGCCATGATTTTTGGCTTACTTAAGCCCATTTTGATTTTTTGGCTTTTGAGCATATTGAGGATATCTGGCAGGGTCATGTCTTTACCGCCCCATGCCGAGGTGATTTTCATGCTGGCATGCATTTTATCGTCACTAACGGTGATGTTGACGGACCCGTCTTTACGCTCGGCAATCGCAAAAAATAATTCATGATCACCCGGTTTTTGACCACATAACGCGTTGACTTCGGTTATGGCTTTAATAATTGCAGGTTCAATAGGAAACAACATGGCAAAGCTGGGCTGGGTGAGTAAAGTATGAATGTCTTCTGCCGACAACGGGCCATGAGTATTGGGAACTACACGGAGTTCTGCTTTTGATTTATCTGCGCTTAGCGCTATGACTGAGGGCTCTAACATAACATCCTTTGTTTTGTTTTTATTTTTATTATGGTTTAAAACGAAGGCAATAGATTAACAGTGAAAATGACCTAAAAGTGTGCGCCATTTTGCCTTTGAATCAATTTAGCTGATATTGAAGTCCATTTCCAGCAGTAAACCTGCATTAACGCTGATGAAAATACAGTTTGTACTTATTATTTTCTGCTAATACATTCACACTGCCAAAATAGGTAGCGATAGTGTCTGAATATGGCAAGTGTCGATTAGCCACTATTTGCCAAACACCTTTAGGCGCTAAGCTGCTTGCGCTATGTTTAACAAATTGCGTGGCGATGTCAGTCGTGCTGGTTAACCCATCATGAAATGGTGGGTTAGAGATGATGCCATTAAACTGGCCATTGATTTGATTAAATCCATCAGACGGATACACATTCGCCTGCATATTGTTTGCCGCAAGAGTGAGCCGGCAAGACTCGAGTGCCATGGCATTGATATCAATACATTCAATGTTTAACAGTGGATTTGCTTTGAGTAATGCCGCGCTTATCACCCCGGCACCACAGCCAAAGTCTAATACTCTACCTTGTAGAGCGTCGGGCAAATGCGACAGTAATAACTCGGTGCCTTGATCAAGTCGTTTTTCACTAAATACCCCCACAAGATTGCAAATTTGCAGTTGCCCTTGCGGCGTATCAAGGGCGTATTGGCTAACCCAATCAGTCATTGAGAGTGGCGGTGACATTTGGGTTAAATAACAGGTGTAGAGCAAGCAATGACGCGCATTATCTTGCTTTATTGGGGTGGAGAAGTATTCAGGGGTTAATTTAGCGATAGATTTAATTCCCCCTTTGTTTTCGCCCACAATCACCAATAAACCGTCTATGGCTAAGTGTTGAGCTGCGAGTTGCAACAAGTAACCCATTAATGGCTTGGCTTTAGGAAAATAGATAATAACGCTATCGTACTTTTCTGTTGTTAGGGCATCAGGGAGTTGATGGCCAAAATAACATTCTAGTGTACTGTTGGCGTAAGGTAACAGTGTTTGGTGGTGGTTAAAATCGAATGCTAATGCGGTGACATGGCTTGCAGACTCTAGGCATTGGCTCGCAAAAGTATCAGCTTCATAATTGAGTATTAATACTTTATGTTGCTGAAATAGTTCACTGTTGCGGATTAATGCTTGAGACGGATTTGTTAGCACTTGAATTACTCATGGTAAAGATTAAATGATTAACAGCCCTTTGCTTGTGTAGCAAAAGGCCGTTTCGAACGATTATGGTTTCGCTGCTGACTCGGGTAGCAAACTAAACACTTTATTGGCAATGTCGATATTGTCTTGGTGGCCACCAAAAAGTCTTGCGCCAGGGCCTGCCGAAAATACTTGTACGTCAACGGCGGTATGCCCGCCGCTTGTCCAGCCTGTGTTTGAACGCACATCGATTAACTTACGCAATGCAATTGTCAGAGGTTCGTTGCCTTGCATGCGTGCATTTTCTAGGGCGGTGTATTCAGTGTCCGAAGGTGTAAAACCAATCAAGGTGGCAATAACGGCTTGCCATTGTTCATCGGCGATAGCACGAGTCGCAATATCATCTGGGCTAGCTTGAACGTTATGCAGCACAGCTGGATTCCATTCGTATTTGTCATTTGCCCCGACAGATAGGCCACCGGTATTATGGTCGGCTGTAATAACCACTAGTGTGTCTTTATTTTCACGCACAAACTGCTCAACCACTTCGATTGCCGCGGCAAACTCGTCCATTTCACCCATTGCGGTTGCAATGTCGTTACTGTGGCCAGCCCAATCAATTAAGCTGCCTTCAACTAATAACACAAACCCTTGTTGGTTTTGTGATAACAAGTCGATGGCTTTTTGGGTCATTTTACTGAGTTTATGGCCCTGTTTGTCGTTAATCGCCCAAGGTAATTGCACATCTGCAAATAATCCTAACACTTTGGGTGATGTTACAGCGTCGAGTTGTGAAAACTCGTTCAGATGTTGGTAACCTTTGGCAGTGAATTGCGCTAATAATGAGGGTGGAAAATACTGTTGGCCACCGCCTAAAATCACGTCAGCGTCTGTGTCCAGGTAGGCTTGTGCTATGTCGATGTAGTTACTGCGACTTTCGTTATGAGCCAAAAATGCAGCCGGCGTTGCGTGGTTAACTTGTGAGGTCACCGCCACGCCAGTAGCTAAGCCAAGGGTTTTGGCTTTTTCCATTAACGTCGTAAGTGGACGTTTTTCAACATCGACGCTAATCGCCCCATTGTAGCTTTTAAAACCGGTTGCCAATGCAGTTGCCGAGGCAGCTGAGTCGGTAACGTAACCACTGACAGAGGCAGGGTAGGTGCTCGACATGCCCACGAGCAGGCGATCAAACACGGTCTGTTCGATCTCTTCTGTTTCTGGGTTATCGTTATAATAACGATAAGCTGTGGTGTAAGCAGGGCCCATACCATCACCAATCATGATGATGATGTTTTTAGGTCTAGAGGGTCCTGCTGTTGGTACGTTGCTATTTGCTGATCCCGAAACCGCCACAGGACTTATCATTTCATCGTTAGCCATTACGTTTGGCGCACAAAGGTAAGGTATTAACAATAAGCAGCTTATTGAGCGTTTACATGTCGCTAAAAAATCCATGATGAGTCCTAATGGGTTAAGAGTTAATACGCGCTTCAATGGCATCCATTAACATGCCAGTAATATCGACATCAAAGGCGGCTTCAATTTCTTTTATGCACGTTGGGCTGGTCACGTTAATTTCTGTGAGTTTGTCGCCAATGACGTCTAAACCAACAAAAATTAGGCCGCGTTTTTTCAGTTCAGGCCCAATTGCGCGGGCAATTTTCCAGTCGCTTTCAGATAACGGTTGTGCAACACCACTGCCGCCTGCCGCTAAGTTACCACGGGTTTCGCCTTTCATCGGAATGCGGGCTAACGCGAATGGTACTGGCTCGCCGTCAACCACTAAAATGCGTTTGTCGCCTTGAGTGATTTCTGGAATAAAGGCTTGCGCCATGGCGTATTGCTGACCATAACTGGTTAAGGTTTCAATAATAACCCCAACGTTAGGATCGTCTTTTTTCACGCGGAAAATAGACGTGCCACCCATGCCGTCTAATGGCTTAAGGATAATGTCTTGCTTGAGCTGATGAAACGCACGGATACGTTTAGCATCGCGGGTGACGATGGTTTCTGGGGTGAATTCAGAAAACCATGCCGTGAACAGTTTTTCGTTTGCGTCGCGTAAACTTTGTGGCTTGTTAACGATTAATACGCCTTCTTCTTCTGCGCGCTCTAGCATATAAGTAGCGTAGATAAATTCGGTATCAAACGGTGGGTCTTTACGCATTAACACCACATCAAGGTCAGCGAGTGGTGTGTCTACCGCGTCACCTAAAGTAAACCAGTCATTTGCATCTTGCTTAACCGATAATGGACGCATGTTTGCCATGGCTTTGCCATTGACCATCGCCAAATCGTGCATTTCCATATAAAACAATTGATAACCACGTGACTGTGCGGCTAACAACATCGCAAAACTTGAGTCTTTTTTGATGTTAATGTCGCTGATTGGGTCCATTACAATGCCGAGCTTAATCATGGATATTTCCTTACTATATGGGGGAGATAATATCGACTGAGTACTAGCCAATATCGCCAAATTTAACTTGTAGTGCGGTAATTGCAGTTAGTGATGCCGTTTCGGTGCGAAGCACTCTCGGGCCAAGCAAAATATCAGTAAAATGATGAGTTTCTGTCATGGCGATTTCTTCATCTGACAATCCACCTTCAGGACCAATTAAGAGTCTGACTTTGTGATTATCAGCATTTAATTGCAAGCCATTTATACCGTGAGATGCTCTAGGATGTAAATTGAGTTTTACCGCACTGGTTTGTTCTTCACACCATTGAGCTAATGTCATCGCCGGGCGCACAATAGGTACCACACTTCGGCCAGACTGTTCACAGGCACTGATGACAATTTTTTGCCACTGTTGCAGCTTTTTATCTAAACGCTCACCGTTGAGTTTGACCCCACAGCGATCTGAAAATAGCGGTGTAATCGTGGTCACGCCAAGCTCTACCGATTTTTGCACGGTAAATTCCATGCGATCGCCGCGAGAAATCACTTGGCCTAAATGCAAATCAAGTGGTGACTCACTATTATTTGCCTCACTACTTAAGACCGTAACAGTAATCGATTTCTTACTGACATCAGTAATTTCAGCTAAATAGTCATTACCGTCGCCGTTAAATAAACTGATGTTATCACCATTTTCCATGCGTAATACACGACCAATATGAGCGACACCGTCATCATCTAATTGAACGGTTTGCCCTTGTTGTAGATTGTCTATGGACTGGTAAATGCGTGGAACTCTCATCAGTGGCGACCTTATATAATTAGTGACTCAAATAATAGCTGGGTATTCAATTAACGGATCAAGCCGTTATTTTGGCATTGTTTGAATACAAAATCATTATGATTACCTTGGCGATCAGCGATTAAGCTATCACGTTGGCATTCTGTTGCCGAAACTGGCTGCATTTTGTCCCATGCGTTAAACAGTTTTTTCTGACTGCTACTGATTTGCAAACCATAGGTTTGCTGCATGTAAAGATAAGTGCGTGCAATTGGGCCGCGTGCACGTGCTGGTGGTTGTACTTTACGACCTTTAAAGTCGACAATCATGGCACATTGGCCATATTGATCGGGTTTTCCATTCCAATCACTGAAACGATAATTACTGCGATCGCCGTTTACTTCACCGATGGCTGGCACAAGGTTGTGTAAATCGGCTTCCATTTTTTTAAATTGTTCATTGTTTTTGCCGCAATTTTTACGACCACCATCTTGCCAGCATTGTAGCTGGTGGCCAAACTCCCATGCAGGGACCACATGTTCCCATTCAATTCGGTTTGCGCGGATGATTTGTTTGCGAACTTGATAGCCACAGCTAGGGTGGTCGGCTTGCCAAAGCTTGCCACTAATGGCGATGTCGCAGCCGCAATAAAAGGTACTGAGAGGCAGTTGTTGATAGATTTTTTTGGCAATTGTTTTAGCTTGTCTAAAGCTACTAGGATGTTCAGCGGCATTGACAGTTGTTGAAAAAATGCCGCATAAAAGCGACACCCCGAAAAACCAAGAGTGATAATAAGATAAGCGCAAAATAAACCCTAAAAAGTAAACTAAAAATACAATGTTTGCGGAGTTAATCCGTCATTTTGCGCAGATGGTAAGGCATAGGCTGCCATGACGCAATTGATAATATTTTATGGGGTTATGACGCTAAGTTGTGTCAGATAGGTTGAAGGGTTTGCTTGCAGCGACGACAGCGATACTGTGTTTGACCACGGACCACTCGATTATGGCGTCTTATAGATAATGTGGTGTTGCCACAACCACAAAAATAGTCAAACTGCTGCCCATTCACAGATTGGACATTCAATTGATGGGTGGTTTTTGGTGCCACTCTAAAGGTGGCCGTCATTATGCTTTGCCATTCTTTGCCATGGGGTTTTACTCGGCCAAAAAGTTGATAACACAATAAGTGGCTTATTTCGTGCGGCACGACTTCGCTTAAAAAAATCTGTGGGTTTTCTGCTAATAACACAGGGTTAAAGCGCAATCGGTTTGTTTGTAAGTGGGCGGTACCCGCACTTTTTCCGCGTAAGGTAAATTGCACGATAGGGCGTGGAAATACTCGATTAAAGTGATGTTCAGCATGTTGATAATCGCTTTCAACCTTGGCTAATATTTGCAACTGTAAAGCAGACTTAGCATGGCTAGCTGTTAAGTCTGCGTTACGCTGATTTGAGGCCATATTGGCGCTCGCCGATGCGCTTGCTTTATCCAGAGTGGTTCGAGCTAGTAATGCAAGATTAAATATATTTTTAAGCATGTTCTCATTTCTAAGCTTGAGCTGTTTTTGATTCCAGCGACCAAGCTGTCATTCATTAGCCATTAGCCATTAGCGGTTATTGTTATAAAGACGTTGCCGCTGCAGCGATCATTGCTTTGATTTGCTCAACAATGTCTGCTTCAACTTGAGCATCATAGCCCTTAACTCGTGGAGTATGAATGTGACCCACAGGCAAGTTCAAGTTAAATTGATCACGCAATAAAATACTGCGGTACGAGATTTCATTCGACAAATATCCACCGCCAGAACCTTCTACCGAAATTTCATTTTGTAATTCTGTTAATGATTTTGCTGAAAATTGACCTCGAGACATCGTTCTAATTTGGTGATTATCGTTCACTGACCAGTGGCCTTTAACTGCCTGCATTAGTTCAACCGGCAATGAAAATTGCACAAATTCTGGGCCATTTAATTTACCATCGTTTGAAGTGCCGCCATTAAAAAGTGGCGCTTTAGGATTACGATGACTGGCGCCAGTTAACACGTTTAGATTATCGGGGGCATCAGCACTACGGTTACGCCCAGGAAAACGTTCAATGTCAAAATTGTCGCGGCCCATACTAATGGTAAATAACATATCTAAACTATTGTTACGATAAAACGGGGTCAGTAATGATTCAATGATCCCGTTGTCAAAATCGCCGAATCTAACGGGGATCATCACTGTTTCAATTTGTGCCATTTTGCCATTAACGTTAAAACGATAACCGTCTAAGGCCAGTGCCGCTAACCCTGATGGATTACTTTGACCAATATTGCGGTCTAGAAAAAACGGATCGAACCCCGTAACCAAAATATTAATGTGAGTATTAGGATCGAATTCTATATCACTAAATCCACGCGATGACTTTTCAACCGCGTTCACTAGTATTTCGCGCTGCCAATCAGCAATATTAAACCCAGCCCTATCTTGCTTAAGCGTGTTGCGCATACCTAAGCGGCTCCAGTATAAAGAGCGATCGTCATTATTGCCTGATTGCACGTCGCGCACAGCTTGCTGCCATAATCGATGGCCTTGTTGAGCGGCCATTTCTGTGACAGATAGCTCGTCGTTTGCTTGCTGTAATTTGACCTCAAGGGTCTCGTTAATGGCTTGGTAGCGGTTGACCACTTGCGGCAAAGTTTGACCGGCTTTTGATACCCGCATCTCTTCAATGTTTTTTGGCAGTTGGCCAGCAATGGCGCTATGAGATAAAGTGAGAAATGCCACTGAACTTAACATGAGCAAAGCGTTGCGATTAATCATCACGGTTCCTTAAGGACGAGCGTGCCCTTATTTGGGTTGTGTTTAACGATATAAAGTCAAAAACGATGTCTAATTGACAGTTATAGCACAGATATAATGTTGATTTAATAGTGCAGAAGAGACAAACGCTGATTATATGAACCTTTTAAGTTGCTGACTTAAATTGCATAAGTTTTTTGGCCGTTAAACGTTATAGCCACTCTATTGTTAAGGCTTGTCGATGCTATATAGACGAATGAATAAAACTTATCCCATCATCATTATCCCATCATCGAGTGCAACGATTCTTGGCTGGTATAACGTTTAGTGAAAAAGTCTAAAAAGGCACTAATGTTACTGGCGAGCTGGCGTCGACTTGAATATACCCCGTAGACTTTAAATGATTCCATTGGCCAGTCTTGCAAAATAGGCACTAGGCTGCCAGAGGCTAACTCTTGCTTGCAGCTGGTGTTCGATAACATCGCAATGCCATAATCATCGAGTGCTAATCGCTTTACCATACTGGCGCTGTTTACCCGCACTTTTCGTTTAAATGTGGCCATCATTTTTCGGTTGCCTTTGCCAAGTGGCCAAATGGGAGCTGATAATGTCGTGCCAAGTAATATGCCATTATGTTGGGCAAGTTCTTGCGGCGTAGCCGGGCTGTTATGTTTTTTAATATAGCCAGGACTGGCAACAAGAATGGGTTGGCGTTCAAACAATAATCTGGCAACTAAATCGGATGACTGTAATGGACCATATTTAATCGCAATGTCATAACCTTCACCCACTAAACCGACATCGCTATCGGTAAACTGAATATCGAGTTTAATGTTGGGATAAAGTCGCATAAAGCTTGAGCATAAATGACCAATAACATCTTGTGAAAATGACACCGGAATAGCAATGCGTAATGACCCTGAAATATCATTATGAGTATTCTCAATAATCGCTTTGGCAGCTTCAATCTCGTGACTAATGGAATCACAATGCTGAAAAAACAGTGCGCCAACTTGAGTCAGGCTTAAATTTCGGGTGTCACGTTGTAATAAACGCACCCCAAGTTGCTCCTCTAATTGGGCAACTTTACGACTTATTGTTGATTTAGGTTGTCCGATGTCTCGTGCTGCTTGGGAGAAACCTTTGGCTCTTACCACCGCTGCAAACAGCATCATACCGTTCAAATCGGGCATTTTAGTCTCACTGTCTCATTTATGGAACAAAGCGTCCAAGGTAGTTTATATGGTAATTTACCTACTAACAAAGTTATATTTACGAGCTATAAAAAATTTCAGAGGCTATATAAGCAGAGGATCTAAGGATGACCAGCAAAAAGCAGCCCGCTAACAAGACTCAAGCACTATCGGCTGACCCACTTTTCTTACAAGCTGAACACTTGGCTAAAGATTTTTCATTATTTCCTGCTCATAACAAGCAGAGTTTATCTGAAGAAGTGAAAGGACTATTAAATGAAGACGCGATTCAAGCTAATTTAAAAAGCTTAGCGTCTTTAGATGTTGACGGTTATGTGACGAAAGTCATCCAACCAACACTGGATAAAAACCGCCCTGGGGCAAAGCGGATGATCGCTGACTTAAAAGGCAAAATTATTGCTGAAAGTCATGCAGGTCCGTTTTACCGTGCAGAAGTGGAACTTAATTTTGGTACTCGTACTCGCCGAATCGGTTTTATCGCTCAAGAGCGTACAACTGCCAATGGCGCGTGGATGCCTGAACATCACCTAGCAGCGTGTAAAGCGATTCGTCACTTTGCCCAGTTGTCGATGCCTATCGTGTACTTAATTGATACACCGGGTGCGGATGCGGGTGAAGTCGCTAACAGTCAAAACCAGGCGCATTCGATTTCTAAAGCGATTGCCGAAAGTACTAATGTCGATGTCCCTACTGTCGGTATTGTGATTGGTGCGGGTTATTCTGGTGGTGCGATTCCATTAGCCGCCGCTAACATCTTATTGTCGGTTCGCGATGGTATTTTCAACACTATTCAGCCGCAAGGCTTACAAAGCATTGCGCGTAAATACAACTTGTCGTGGCAAGAGTGTGCTAAGTCTGTGGGTGTATCGCCAGAAGAGTTATATACCTCTGGTTGTATTGACGGCATTGTTGACTTTTCTCCGTCTGATAAAGACGAGCGCCAGCATAATTTACGCCGCGCCATTATTAGCTCAATTGAAGCGGTTGAACGTGCAGCAATCAATTTTGTGCGCGACTCTAGCGATTTAAAAGAGCATTACGACCGTAGCTTACAGCGTTTCTTGACGCCGTCTAAAAATCTACTGACGTTAGAAAATAATACCGGTTTGTCGGTTGCAAGTGACCCGACCATGTACCACAACATTTTTGGTAGTGCATATCGTTATTTGCGTTACCTGACGTTGCGCAGTCGTATTCAATCGATTTCTCAAGATCAGTATGGTCGTTTATCGAAAGTAAGCGTGCCAGAAGGCGACTTGTTAGCGCGTATTAAGCAAGAGCAAGAGCGCGTATTCCAAGCCTGGTTAACCAACCCTGATAAACTGGTTTACGACGAAGAGCTTAATAAGCTTTGGTCTACTTTTAGTACCAAACGTGGTGAGATCTCAACTGAACGTAACATGATTACGCGCTTTATTTTGGGTGAACCAAAAGAGAACTACAAAAAAGCACGTAAAGCATTGTTATTTAACATCGGTTGGTCTTTATATCACCGCTGGAAGAGCAATGCCGCCAATAACTTTAATGGTTTAATTAAGCATTTAGAGTCTTTACCAAAGTCGGCTACTCAAGCGCCATGGCCTGAGCTAAATCAACTGACGGTACTGGACATCGTGGTTAATGATGAGCTGCGTGAAGACTTTATTTGGCAATGTCATAACGTGCTTATTTTTAACGCGTTATATGACAACGTAGTGGGTAGCTTAGCGTCGATTTCTAAAGAAGCGATGATGTCTAAAAGTTTGTCACGCGAATCTGTAGATAAGCTGTTACATAAGTCTATCGACAATGCGCTATCAACTAACGACAAGGCCAATGATAAGAACAAGTTCTATAAGTGGCTTAAATACTTTATGGACCAATCTAACCGTGCAGAATTATTAACACGGGTAGAGCAGTGGAAGAGCGTCGGTTTCCCACAGTTAAACGATTCATTATTCGTTATTTTGACTTACTTTTTTGAACGCTTATTGCCTGAGTATTTCGACAGTGAAGAAGATCACGACAAATACACCGGCACAATTAACCCTGTGCGTATTGGTCGTCGTAAGGATTTCTGGAACCGCTTAACCATGGGTTACCAAGACTTACTGATCCAAAAAGTGCTTCGCGAAGAGAAAAAACAAGGCAAGATGGCCTGGGAAAATGTCATCAAACAGTTCTTTACTAAGTTTGATGAAGTTGATGCCGACAAAATGTCAGCTAACTTGCTTAACTTCCCTGGTTTCCGTTTATCGATTGAAGATGCGATTGATAAAAATATCCGCCCTTGCGGTCTGATTACCGGTTTAGCTGACTTTAATAACAACGGCACTAAATTACGTGTAGGTGTTGCTGTATCAAATACGGCATTCCAAGCGGGTGCATTTGATATGGCCAGTGCTGAGAAGTTCAGCGCGCTATTAATCGAATGTGCTAAGCGTAAATTACCGGTAATTTGTTTTATCAGTTCTGGCGGTATGCAGACTAAAGAAGGTGCTGCGGCGCTATTCTCAATGGCTGTGGTTAACGACCGTATTACGCGTTTTATTCGTGATAATGAGTTGCCAGTATTAATGTTTGGTTTTGGCGACTGTACCGGTGGCGCACAGGCGAGTTTTGTGACTCACCCATTAGTGCAAACCTATTACTTGTCTGGTACGAACATGCCGTTTGCAGGTCAAATGGTTGTGCCGGCTTATTTACCGTCAACAGCAACGCTATCTAACTACTTGTCTAAAGTACCCGGTGCGATGACTGGATTGGTACATAACCCATTCTGCGAAACATTAGATGCACAGTTATCAGGTATTGATCCGTTAATGCCTTTGCCAACGGCTAAAATTGAAGAAGTGATCAGTAAAGCCTTATCTTCACTTGTGCCAGAAGTGGCTGAAGTAGAAGAAGAGATTGTGCAAGACGATCCGCGTGCCTTGATGAAGCCTATCACTAAAGTCTTGGTGCATGCGCGTGGTTGTACTGCGGTGAAACTAATCCGAAAAGCACACGATAACAATATTAATGTGGTGTTAGTTGCGTCAGATCCTGACATGACTTCTGTGCCAGCAGATATGCTGAAAGAAAACGATAAACTGGTTTGTATTGGTGGTAACACATCAGACGAAAGTTACCTTAATGCTTATTCAGTATTAAAAGTCGCTGAGTATGAAGATGTAGACGCATTGCATCCAGGTATTGGTTTCTTATCAGAAAGCCCGCAGTTTGCTGCTTTATGTGTGAATAACGGCGTAAACTTTGTTGGCCCTAGCGTGCATTCAATGACGACAATGGGTAACAAGTCTAATGCTATTCATACATCGCAAGCACACAATGTACCGGTTGTTCCTGGTAGTCACGGTATTTTGAGCAATGCAGAGCAAGCGGTAAACGTGGCGTCTGAAATTGGTTATCCTGTGCTGCTTAAAGCGGTACAAGGTGGTGGCGGTAAAGGTATTCAGGTTGTTAAACGCTCTGAAGACATGATTGGCTTATTCCAAAAAACCGCAACCGAAGCCGCAGCAGCATTTGGTAATGGCGACTTGTATTTAGAGAAATACGTTACCTCATTGCGCCACATTGAAGTGCAGTTATTGCGTGACAAGTTTGGTAACACCAAAGTGTTGGGTATTCGTGATTGTTCAGTACAGCGTAACAACCAGAAAGTGATTGAAGAATCAGGTTCTACAATGTTACCTGAAGAGCTGAAACAACGCGTGATGGAATACACTCGTGCGTTAGGTGATGCGACTGATTACATGGGCGCAGGTACTGTTGAGTTTATTTATAACCTTGACGCAAATGAAGTGTACTTCATGGAAATGAACACACGTCTGCAGGTTGAGCATCCAGTAACAGAAGCCACCTCTGGTATCGATATTGTGAGTGCACAGTTTGATATCGCAGCCGGTCGTTCAATTGAGAAGCTAGAGCCTGTTGATCAAGGTTATGCTATGGAAGTGCGTGTCACAGCAGAAAAAGCGGCGTTAGATAGCCACGGTATTCTGCAGTTGATCCCTAACCCAGGTAAAATCACTGAGTGCGTTATTCCACAACGTGACGACGTAGAAATTATCTCGATTGCTGAAGCTGGTAAAGAGGTGTCGCCATATTACGACAGCTTAATTGCCCAAATCATTATTCGTGGTAAAGATCGCGCCGATGTCGTGACTAAAATGTACGCTTACTTAGACAGTGTAGTCATTAAAGGTATTGCGACTAACATACCGTTGTTGAAGTTGATCCTTAAAGATCCTACTTTCAACGAAGGCGTATATGACACTAACTACTTGCCACGTTTAATGGCTGAGTTAGACATTCCAGCATTGATTGCTGAAATGGAAGCCGCCGCTGAAGCCATGCCAGTTGATACTGAGTCTTTACGTGTTGGCGAAAGTAATGAGCTTAAAGTCTTGGCACAAGGTGCTGGTATTTTCTATACCTCTCCAGCGCCAGGTGAAGCTGATTTTGTTAAAGAAGGTGACATTGTCACGGTTGAGCAAAATTTAGCGCTAATGGAAGCGATGAAGATGTTCTCTCAGGTCACGTTAGCCGGCTTTAACCGTCAAACAGGTGTGCTGTATCCTGAAGATCAAAAATACCGTATTGAGCGTATTCTCAATAGCAACGGTCAACAAGTCTCGCAAGGGGACTTATTGTTTGTGATATCGCCTGTAGAGGCATAAATCAAACGTTTGAACGTTGAATAACTAACATACCCGCCACTTGGCGGGTATTTTTTTGTCATGCTTTTATTTGTTTATACTACACTTCTAGCAATATAAATTAATTGTTGAAATGTCATTGGATGTGAGTAGTGTTAAATCATAAGGGGCTGGTATTACTTGGTGCGTTTTTAACAAGCGTGTTTGTTGCTCTTGGTGTGGCATCACCCGCCTTGGCGTATGCAGAAGCGGCTAATTCGGCTACCGCGACAGATGACTATGTGGTTCGTTATTGTGTTGACCCTGATTGGTTACCTTACGAGGCCATTATCGATGGGCGTCATACCGGAATATCATCCGATTACCTTAAATTATTGACAGACTATACCGAACTCAGTTTTGTGCTAGTGCCGACATCATCATGGCGACAGAGCTTGGAGTTACTTCAGCAAGGGCAATGTGAACTCACCCCTATGTTGAATCAAACTCCCAAACGCGACCAATACCTGCTATTCAGCGACATCTTTTTTAAATCCCCTAATGTACTCGTGTCACTCAAAACTCAGCCATTTCTGCAAGGTTTTGAACATATCGGTCAACGTACCCTCGCTATCCCAAAAGATTACCGCCTTGTTGAATACATCCAACAGTTTTATCCCAAAATTAATACTGTGTTAACCAGCAATGAACGTGAAGGCTTAGATAAAGTGGCTCAAGGTGAAGTGGATGTGTTTGTTGGCTCGATGTTTTCAGTTAATGCCTATATCCAGCAACAAGGGCTTTCCTCATTAAAAATAGCCGGTTGGGGCGGCCCAGAAGATGAATTGCGTTTAGGCGTGATTCATTCTAAACGTGCTTTACTTGATAAAATCAACACTGGCTTAGCCAAGATTACTCATGCTGACCACATTTCAATTTATAAGAAATGGCATAACATTACCGTGGTGGAAGACATCGACTACAGCTTGGTTTTTCAAGTGTTGGGTGTCTTGGGGCTGTTTATCCTCTTTTTACTTTATCGCACTATTTGTGTCACTAAGTACAACTTGCATCTCACAGCAAACAACAACGAGTTACAAAAACTACAGCATGAATTAGAAAGAAAAAACAGCGATTTAGATTTCTTAGCGCAACACGATCCATTAACTAAATTGTACAACCGCCATTATTTCAACCAAACCTTTTTGAATGATGATCGTGAATATGGCAATGATGGTGTGAGTCTTATTATAATTGATATCGATTTTTTTAAAGCGATTAATGACATGCATGGCCATGCAATGGGCGATAAGGTATTAGTACAGGTTGCTCAAGTGTTGCAAGTATCGGTACGCGACGGTGATGTCGTTGCACGCTGGGGAGGCGAAGAGTTTGTGATTGTATGCAAGCATATCGATTTGCAAGGTGCGGCTGAACTTTGTCAACGGATAACCAAAGAGTTAAGTGAATTTTCATTTCATCAAAAAATCAAAGTGACTTGTAGTTTTGGTGTGGCGCAATTAAATGAACATGAGGCGATTCAAGCCTGTTTCGAACGTGCCGATATGGCCCTGTACAAAGCTAAGCAATCTGGGCGCAATCAATATTGTTGTGCATAAGATATTGCTGTGTATAAAAAATTGTTGCACATAAAATAGTGACTTAAAATGCAATGTTATCTATTGAGTAAGGCAAACAATGAATACGAGATTCTTCAGCATAAAATAACAGCGCCGAACGTTGTCACATCGTTAATATCATTTCGCGACCATGACACGATATTGAGTCCCGTTGTGTTGGTTGAGACTTGGTGAAGGGGGGATTTTGGTTTTATGTTAATTATTACTGGGTTATTCGGTACCAAGCCGATTGAGTCAAATAGCGATATCATCGCATTTTGACATTGATGAATGCAGGTTAATTCTCGCAATAAAAGTTAGACATTACATGGCCAATTATTTAAGCCGGTAAATTCTCAATATCAGCAAGTCATTCATTAGCATCGAGCATATGAATCACTGTTCTTTGTAAACCATATCTGAGTGCTCATTTACGCAAAATGAGCTTATTGAAGTCATTTTTCACTGATAATGGTTTATTTCGGTTTTTTTAGGTTAAATCTTCAATAGATTAAAAAATAATCTATTATTTTTTAATCTATTGTTTTATAGAAAATAACTTGTATTTTTTAGGGTTTTTTTAACTAAAAACAAATAAATATTGCACCAGCCATTTGCGCCCAGCAAGGTTCCAATTTACAATATGCGCCTTAATAACCTGATGTGCGGTGTGTCGGTTCTTTTTCGCATGCTCCGTCTACTTCTTAAACTAATCATTAAAGTTGAATCATGACCGAATTATCCAAATACAGAAACATTGGTATCTTCGCTCACGTTGACGCGGGTAAAACCACGACCACCGAGCGTATCCTTAAGCTAACCGGTAAGATCCACAAGATCGGTGAAGTACATGATGGTGAATCAACCACAGACTTCATGGAACAGGAAGCTGAGCGCGGTATTACCATTCAGTCTGCAGCAGTAAGCTGTTTCTGGAATGATCACCGTTTTAACGTTATCGACACCCCAGGCCACGTTGACTTCACAGTAGAAGTATATCGTTCGCTTAAAGTGCTTGACGGCGGTATCGGCGTATTCTGTGGTTCAGGCGGCGTTGAGCCACAATCTGAAACCAACTGGCGTTATGCTAACGATTCAGAAGTTTCGCGTATCATCTTCGTAAACAAGTTAGACCGTATGGGTGCTGACTTCTTACGTGTTGTTAAGCAAACTAAAGACGTTTTAGCGGCTAACCCATTGGTTATGGTTCTACCAATCGGTATCGAAGACGAGTTCTGTGGTGTTGTTGACCTACTAACTCGTAAAGCGCACATTTGGGATGATTCTGGTTTACCAGAAAACTTCGAAATTAAAGACGTGCCAGCTGACATGGTTGACATCGTTGAAGAATACCGTGAAATGCTAATCGAAACTGCTCTTGAGCAAGACGATGACCTATTAGAAGCTTACATGGAAGGCGTTCAACCATCTATTGAAGATGTTAAGCGTTGTATCCGTGCTGGTACTCGTACAATGGCTGTGTTCCCAACATATTGTGGTAGCGCATTCAAAAACAAAGGTATGCAGTTATTGCTTGATGCCGTTGTTGATTACTTACCTGATCCAGTTGAAGTTGATCCACAACCGCTAACTGACGAAGAAGGTAACGAAAATGGCGAGTTCGCAATCGTTGATGTAGATGCTCCGTTTAAAGCATTAGCATTCAAGATTATGGATGACCGTTTTGGTGCATTAACATTCGTACGTGTTTACTCAGGCCGTTTGAAGAAGGGTGACACCATCCTTAACTCATTCACTGGTAAAACAGAGCGTATCGGCCGTATGGTTGAAATGTATGCTAACGAACGTATCGAAATTGAATCAGCTCAGGCTGGTGATATTATCGCTATCGTTGGTATGAAGAACGTGCAAACTGGTCACACTCTTTGTGATCCTAAGCACCCATGTACTCTAGAAGCCATGGTATTCCCTGAGCCAGTAATTTCTATCTCTGTAGCGCCAAAAGATAAAGGCGGCAGTGAGAAAATGGGTATCGCTATCGGTAAAATGATTGCAGAAGATCCATCTTTCCGTGTTGAAACAGACATCGATTCTGGTGAAACCATCCTTAAAGGTATGGGTGAACTTCACTTAGACATTAAAGTAGACATCCTTAAGCGTACTTACGGTGTTGAACTAATCGTTGGTGAGCCACAAGTTGCTTACCGTGAAACTATCACAGCAGAAGTTGAAGATAGCTACACGCATAAGAAACAGTCTGGTGGTTCAGGTCAGTTCGGTAAGATCGACTACAAAATCCGTCCAGGTGCTGCAAACACAGGTTTTGTGTTTAAGTCTTCTGTTGTTGGTGGTAACGTTCCAAAAGAATTCTGGCCTGCGGTTCAGAAAGGTTTTGGTAGCATGATGAATACCGGTACTATCGCTGGCTTCCCAGTGTTAGACGTTGAATTTGAATTAACTGATGGTGCATTCCACGCAGTTGACTCTTCAGCAATCGCGTTCGAAATCGCTGCTAAAGGCGCGTTCCGTCAATCTATCGCTAAAGCTAAACCACAACTTCTTGAGCCTATCATGAACGTTGACGTGTTCAGCCCAGATGACAACGTTGGTGACGTAATTGGTGACCTTAACCGTCGTCGCGGTATGATCAAAGATCAAAACGCTGGTATGACTGGTGTTCGTATTAAAGCTGACGTACCGTTATCAGAAATGTTCGGTTACATCGGTTCACTACGTACTATGACTTCAGGTCGTGGCCAATTCTCTATGGAATTCGCTCACTACGCACAATGTCCTAACAGTGTATCTGAAAAAGTCGTTGCTCAAGTTAAAGAGCGTAAGGCTGCTGAAGCTAAGAAGTAATTCTTAACTTCTCGCTGATAAAAACCGTTGCTTAGGCAGCGGTTTTTTTATGCCTGCGATTTAGCGCTTCATAGCAAAGGATTTTCAGGGGTAGCTGTATTTGGTGTACTGAGCGATAGTAACGCTTGTGCAGGTGGTGTAAGCGGAAGGTTTTGACGCCATATTAAGGCGAGATCCCAAGTCATTGCAGGTTGCATTGGTTTGAACACTAATTGACTGGCCGTTAAGCGCTGACAAATCGGTTCGGGTAATATCGCTACACCCATATTAGCCTCAACCATTGCGGCGATAAAATCCCATTGACCACTCCTAAAAGCGATATTGAGTTGCACACCAGCTTTGCGGCTGAGGCGATTAATTAATTTGGCTAACGAGAAATCTTCGTTGTATAAAATAAATGGATATGACGCAAAGTCGTGCCACTTAATTTCTGCTTTATCGGCTAATGGATGCCCTACCGGAAGGCAGGCAAGTAAAGGGTACTTCGTCAGTAGTTGGCTCGACAACTCAGTTTTGTGGGTTGTAGGAAGTGCAGTGAAGGCGATATCAAGGCTATTGTTGATCAAGGCTTGCTCACAGCCAAAACCGCCATATTCGTACATCTGTAATTCTATACCAGGGTATTGTTGGCGATAACGGGTTAATAATTTAATAATTAGACTGCTCATCATAGGGCAAACCCCTAGTCGCAATTGTCCCGATTTAAGGCCGCGTAAATTACTCATATCCTCTTGTAAGCGATGCCAATGACCTAATATCTCTTGTGCACTTTGAGCAAATAGACGCCCGGCGGGGGTTAACTCCACCTTTTGATTATTACGAATAAGCAATTGTTCACCGAGGCTATCTTCTAAGCGCTGTACCACTTTGCTCAATGTGGGTTGAGTCATAAAACATTGTTGCGCTGCTCTGGTGAAGTTTTCGGTTTCTACTATCGTGAGAAAACAGCGTAAGGTCTTGATTGGTATATTCATGCTTAAATGGAATCTAGGTTAAGGTGATTATTCATTTTACTGATAAACCGTAAACGATTACTTTGAACTTGTTAACACAACGGAGTAACAGTCATGAAATCAATTTCGAGTTTATGGGTTGGCGCATTGTGGCAAGCAGCAATGCCAGAAGTGAATGAAGTGCAATCTTCAAATGCATCACAAACGGCAGCAGAGCCCAATTCACAAGCCGCACAACAAGCACCGCAAACCATTAACCCAGCATAAGCTGGGTTTTTTATGGGTATTGTTAAATAAATCATAACAATAAAAAAGCCGCTTGCAATGCAAGCGGCACACGTCATCATCGGGGGGAGGGACGTTGACTAGTTAAAGGTGTTTTCGACCAGTTGCTGTTTATTTTCAGCTTGTGGTACATGGCACTGATCGCAAAAATAATACATGCCTTTTACGGTGCCTTTGTCGTCCAGTACGTGCGATGTATCAACGGGTGTCGCCTTCATACGCTTCGCTTTATCCCAACTGTGGCAGCTTAAACAACCATTTTTATCAGTGCTGATTGAGTAGGTCGCTTTATGCGGAATAATTGGCGGTTGATGCACAAAAGTACGCTCTACTGATTTACCACGATTTGGATAAACAGGCATAGCATCTGCGGGACGAACATCGGTAATTTGTGACTCACCTGCGAGTGATGACAATTTTACTGGCTCAGGATTAGCATGTGCTTGTTGACCTGAGTAAGCGCTAATCGCTAGCATTATCGCAGCTAAAGTGATTAATTTTTTCATAACGGGCTCTCCACCTTAAGAGGAATTCTGTTCGAATATTTTGAATTAAATCGGTTTTCATATTGGAATACGCGCGGTGCACAAACATCAATACAACGGCCACACAAGGTACAATCACTGTCGAGTATAAGCGCTTGGGTACTGCCTTTTTTGAGGACAGGTTTTAATACCTGACGCTCAGGGCAAACAGTAAAACAATCCATACAGTTGTTGCATGCATCGGCACGCACAGCGGCAATTTTTACTGGACTCACTTTACCTATTAGTGAAAATAACGCCCCAGTTGGGCACAAGTGGCTACACCAAGCTCGTTCAACCACAAAGGTGTCGAGCAAAAAAATCACGACCAATATCCACAATCCACTGCTTGCACCAAATAATAGCGCGCGGTAGACAATAGGTACTGGGTTTAACCATTCCCACACAGTAAAACCGGTGAAAATAGGCAATATCAACACAAGTGTTAGCATGTAATAGCGCAGGTTTTGCGGTATTTCGCTGGTGCGAGGCAATGATAATGTTCGCCTAACCCAACTTGCCAAATCGGTGATGATATTCACTGGACATACCCAACTGCAAAATACTCTTCCGCCTAATAGAGCGTAGATGCCAACAACGATGATGGCTCCTAGTAATAAGCTTAATTCAGGCCAATGGCCACTCATAAGCACTTGCAATGTGGCTAAGGGATCACTTAATGGGACAGTGTCCAGAAATAAACTGCTTGAGAGGTTTCCCTTAAAAAGCCACAGTCCCAAAAAAGGGCCAATGGCAAATAAGCTCAATACGCTTAATTGCGACAATCTGCGAAGAATAAGAAAACGATGTGATCGCCACCATCCTAATTCTTCAACCGCAGCACTCGCAAAGCGTGTAGCTGATTTAGAGGTTGAGCTATGTTTGCTGCTCATAGTGACAACCCCTTATTTAACATCTCAAGTGTGGTTTCTTCGGTGTGTTGGTAAGTGTCATGAGCTGCCGATTTGCCCATTGCGATATGGCTTGGTAATACTTTTATCACTGCGAGTTCTGTCACGCATGCATGTTCGCATTTACCACATCCGGTACATAAATCTGGGTTTATGGTGGGTAAAAACATGGCATGGTGGCCGCTTTTTTCATTACGTTGCAGTTCTAATGTGATGGCTTTATCGATTAGCGGGCAAACCCGGTAACAAACATCACAGCGTAAACCTCTATAGTTAAGACAGTTTTTCTCATCTATCAGTACTGCTATGCCCATTTTTGCGTCGTCGATATTTTCCAGCTTGTGATCAAGCGACCCACTTGGGCAGGCTTTAACACATGGAATGTCATCACACATTTCGCAGGCAATGTCACGCGCAGTAAAGAACGGTGTACCCGTTGCCGCGCCCTCAAACCAGCGAGCCAGTTTAAGGGTGTCGTAGGGGCAAGCCTCTACACACAGGCCGCAGCGGACACATGCTGATAGAAAGTCGTCTTCTGCCAATGCGCCTGGCGGGCGAATAGCAAATGGGTCAAGTTGTCGGGACTGGGTAGCAACCGTAGTTAATCCCAAACCGACCATGCCCATTACACAACTGGCTTTTGCCGTTGTGGCAAGAAATTGTCTGCGGTTAACACCGTTGACGCTTGCTAATTTGCTATTGGCTTTGCTCATAACATTACTTTCCGTTTATGCACTAGAATATTGATTAAGCTTTCATGACTTTTACAGGACACTTCTTGAAATCTGTCTCTTTTGACAGCGGATCGGTCGCATCAAGTAATAGCTTGTTAACTAATTGGCGCGCATCGAAAAACGGCATAAAGACGACGCCTCTAGGTGGTTTATTACGGCCTTTGGTTTCAACACGCGTTTTGACTTCGCCGCGAGGTGACGCCACGACAACTTCGTCACCGCGTTGCAAACCACGTACTTTAGCGTCTTCTGGGTGCATAAAGATTTGAGCATCAGAATATGCGCGTTGTAATTCAGGTACACGAGCGGTCATTGAGCCTGTGTGCCAATGTTCAAGTACTCGACCCGTTGACATCCATAGGTCATATTCTTTGTTTGGCTCTTCTGCTGCTGGCTCATAAGGCAGAGCAAAAATAACCGCTCTTCCGTCTGGTTTACCATAAAAGTTGAAGCCTTCGCCTGCTTTAACATACGGATCGCTACCTTCAACAAAGCGACGTAAGGTTTCTTTACCATCAATGACGGGCCAGCGCTTACCACGGTTTTCATGGTAGTTGTCAAAGGCGTCTAAATCGTGAGCATGGCCGCGACCAAACTGGGCGTATTCTTCGAAAATCCCTTTTTGTAGATAGAAGCCAAAGTGCTCACTTTCATCGTTATAGGCACCTTTGCATTGCTCTTTCGGGAATTTGTTGATTTCACCGTTAGCAAACAATATGTCGAATAAGGTTTTATCGGCCACATCTGGTTGCTTGGCTATTAACTCTGCAGGCCATACTTCTGACACTTTAAAGCGTTTTGAGAATTCAACTAACTGCCATAAATCTGAAGTCGCGCCTTCTGGTGGCTTCACTTGTTGATGCCAAAAATGGGTGCGGCGTTCAGCGTTACCATATGCGCCTTCTTTTTCAACCCACATCGCGGTAGGTAAAATTAAATCAGCTGCCATTGCGGTAACGGTTGGGTATGGGTCAGACACAACAATAAAGTTTTCTGGGTTACGGAAACCTGGGTAAATCTCATCGTTGATATTAGGACCGGCTTGCATGTTGTTGGTACACATGTTCCAGTAACAATTCAATTTGCCATCTTTCAACATTCTGCTTTGCAATACCGCGTGATACCCAGGTTTTGCTGGAATAGTGCCAGCAGGTACTTTCCACAGCTTTTCAGTGATTTCACGGTGTTTGTCGTTATTAACTACCATATCGGCAGGTAAACGGTGAGAGAATGTTCCTACTTCACGCGCGGTGCCACAAGCAGATGGTTGGCCAGTAAGCGAGAATGGACTGTTGCCAGGCGTGGCAATTTTTCCGGTCAATAAGTGGATGTTGTACAGCATATTATTTGCCCATACACCACGAGTATGTTGGTTGATACCCATGGTCCACAAACTCATGACTTTTTGTTTCGGGTCGGCATAGGCTTTGGCCATAGTGATAAGGTTTTCAACCGGAACACCACTCATTTCTGATGCATATTCAACAGTATAAGTACTGACAAATTTGGCATACTCTTCAAAACTAATCGGTTTTGCACCACCATCACCTGGGTTTTTCGCATTTTTTTCTAATGGGTGTTCAGGGCGTAAACCATAACCAATGTCGGTGACACCAAGGGCAAAGTTAGTGTGTTTACTCACAAAGTCTTTGTTCACTGCATTGTTTTGAATAATGTAATTAGCAATAAAGTTTAAAATCACAAGGTCAGTTTGTGGTTTAAAAATCATTGGGTTGTCGGCTAAATCGAAGCTGCGATTTTCGTAGGTCGATAACACATGCACTTTTGCATCTTTGTGGCTTAAGCGACGGTCAGTTAAGCGAGCCCATAAAATAGGGTGCATTTCTGCCATGTTAGCGCCCCAAAGCACAAAGTTGTCGCCAGCTTCAATATCGTCATAACAGCCCATAGGCTCATCGATACCGAAAGTACGCATAAAGCCACCTACAGCAGATGCCATACAGTGACGCGCATTAGGGTCGATGTTGTTAGTTAAGAAGCCTGCTTTGTGAAGTTTAGACGCAGCGTAACCTTCCCAAATTGTCCATTGACCAGAACCAAACATCCCAACAGAGGTTGGGCCTTTTTTAGCAATACTGGCTTTCCATTTTTCAGCCATGGTGTCGAATGCGACATCCCAGCTGACAGGGGTAAAGTCGCCTTCTTTATCATATTTGCCATCTTTCATTCTGAGTAATGGCGAGGTAAGGCGGTCTTTGCCGTACATGATTTTTGATAAAAAGTAGCCTTTAATACAATTTAGGCCTTTATTGACTGGGCTTTCTGGATCGCCTTTAGTGGCAATCACTTTGCCATTTTTAGTTCCAACCAATACGCTACAGCCAACACCACAGAAACGGCACGGGGCTTTATCCCATGTAATGTCAGTTTTGCCTTCTGCGGCGTGAACCATATTAATTGGAATAGCGATACCCACAGCCGACGCTGCTGCGGCAGCGGCGTTGGCTTTTAAAAACTCGCGACGGCTTATGCTCATGGTGTTCCTCACTCTTAGAATGTTGTTCTTGGTGCGTGATAGTCATTGGAGGTGACGTGATGAAAATAAGTCTAGACCTTACTATTGGTATGGGTATACCTCTGAATGGGTATAGTGGTTAATAGTTGTTCAAGGTCACATTTTTTCGCGTGATGTAAATCTCATTTTAACAATTAGGCAGATCCTGTTTTAGCAATCGCTTGTAAAGCTAGTGTTATCTGAGATGTAGGTTTTAGCTTTGATTGAAATGCAGGTTATCTTTTCAGTGCGGCTTTTGTGGACACTTAAGTTTCCTGGAATGGCAGGTGAAGAGCTCTTTATAGGTAGGGTTGTTGGTGAAGCAGTTAACGATACCCTGTAAGCTCCATGTAGCCTTGGCCTTGATGACTCCCTTGAATATTAATGGGTCCTTCCCAATAAGAGGTTGATACCTGCATGTCGCTATTGGGATTGACGGCTTGAGTGGTTACATCTATTGCCTCACTGTTAATCCGGATCCGCCAAGCAATAGGGTGGTTACCCAGGGCTGTTTGTTGCCACTGTGTTGGTTGCATATCAATATCATTTGGGTTGTCGCGACTATTAATATTTCGGCCGCTACCGTCGGCATACATACGCCTGGCGCTGAAGAAATGGTCTTGTTCAGTTTCGCCGCGCAATCTAAATGCCATTAAGGTTGAGTTGTCATTGAGTCGCAACGAAAACCAGTCCCACCCTTGTTGAGCTTTAGTGAGAAATTGCGAGCTCCATTCACGATCTAACCATGCTTTACCGCTGACTTTTTCGGTGACACCGTGGCGTGTAATCTCACCGGTCACGTCAATAAAAGGTTGGCTGTAGTAATAAGAGGCGACTGCTTGGTCGGCACTTTTACTGCTATAACCATTATCGCCCTGTAATTGTAATGGCTGTTGACTACTCAGTTGCAGTTGATAGTTAAAGGTATCGTTGTTTACCGTTAGCTGAGCTGGGAACAAATCATCAGATTGGCTTAACCATTGCCAATTTTGCAGATGAACTTCAAAGGGCGACGGGTTAACACTGGCTAATTTGGGGTGTCCCCGAGACCACTTTTCGGCAATAAGGTGCTCATCTTTGGAGGTTATCGCAGCATGCGCCATATAGAGTTGATTCGTCTTCCAGTCGTGACTATTTTCTGCTTTATTCGCTGATGGTGGCGTCATACCAATCCGAAATTGAGTCCATTGCACCCCAACATCTTCACCTTTCGCTGTCGTTAAATTGGCTGTTAAATACCACCATTCAATTTTAAAGTCGTTGTGGGCAGAATGGTCCTGCGGAAACTGTAAGCTTTTACCTTGAACAACCTCTTTGTAGCCCGTAGATGACTGTGCTGACATGGTGCTAATAGTGGTGGCTTTGTGGTTTGTGTCTTGCTCAGGCGCGCAAGCTGATAACAATAGCGACAAACCAATAGTGCTCAAACCTATCGCGGCCAAACTTAAGCTGCGTATTTTGTTATCAGTCACAGAGATCATAGCGCTTCCTGTTGCAAGCTTGAAATCAGAGGTTTTCGGGTTTGCCAGTATAAAGGTAAGCTCACTGCCAATAAGCAGCTCACTACCGCAATGACGACAACTTGCACATAGGCTGCCCAGTCCCAAACCATTGCGATACTCCAGCCAAAAGCTTGTAAAGTCACTTTATGGATCAGCAGATAGCCCAACAATGCGCCTGTTGGCAAGGCAACTAAACAGGTTAACAATACGATAAACAGCATTTGTACTATCACCATCATCCGCAACTGGTTACGACTAACACCGAGTGCATACAAGCGTGCTAGCGGTGCTTGTCTGGCTTGGGTGAGCATTACGCAGGCACTGAATAAACCAATCGCGGCAACCAGTAACGTTAAGCTATTGAGTACGACTGTAATCGAGAAGGTTTTGTTAAATATGGTAATGGCTTCGGTTTTAATCCGTTGCTGGCTGTACATATAAGCAGATGATAAGTTAAGTTTTTGGCTAATGCTATTTTGCAATGTGGTGAGTTCACCTTGGTAAGTGACAGCCAAACTGATGGGCTTAGCCGGCAAAGGTGATTGTTGCCATAATGGCTGGCTAATAATGACTTCACCTTTAGGATTACCATAATCGTAATAAATTGCGCCTATGGTTAATGTATGTTGCTGTAATTGCGATAGTTGAACCTTATCGCCAATGTCGAGATGATATTTTATCGATAAGGGCTCACTTATCATAATGCTATGACCAGCAGTAAACGTCGGCCAAAAGTCATCAGCGGTTGTCTTGAATACTGTGGTGTCAGTTAACGATATATGGTCGCGACTCACCAGGTTAATAGGGATGAGTGTTTGCGGTGTTTCAGCACGATTTAGATTGCTGTCAACGGTCCATTGCTCATATACCGCATCAACCTTTGGATCGTTAGCTAATAGTAAAATCAATGTATCGATTTGATTCGGATTAGGCCGAATATACAAATCAGCATGCAGACGTGCATCGAGCCATTTTTTTAAGGTGATTTCAAAGCTACCCACTAAAGTATTCATGGCGATATTGGCACACAACGCCAGTAAAATGGCCATCATGGCGAGGGCAAGCGGTGCGATAATCTCTTTGGTTTCGGCAATCACATATTGCCATAAACCTTTAGGCATGGCTGGCGTGAGTAAATTCACTACCCAATGTAGGCATTGCGGCAGCAGCAATGGAATGGCCACCACCAACATACCTAATAACACCAGACTATGACGATATTGTTCAGTAAAGGCGAAAGCCACGGTACACAGCAATAACAACAGTACCGCGATGATAAACTGGCGTCGGTGGATGATATTAAATTGTTTATTTTGCGGTTGTTTTTGCGCTCCTTGCGCAAGCGGTGTATTTATCAAGCTGATGAGCATTGGAATGCAGGCTGCAAACGCGGCCGATAACGTCAGAATAAGTGCTTGGGCAAACCACTGCCACTGCCAATTCCCGGGTAATAATTTTGCGCCGTATAACTGCTCTAACGTAAGCGCTACCATAGGCTGCAACCATTGTGACAGTTGCAAACCCACAATAAAGCCTAATACACAGCCAATAAAAACCAGGGTAATAATTTCAATGCTTAGGGCTAGCATCACGCTGCGGCGATCGAGTCCTTGTTGCATAATTTGCACTAACAATTTTTGACGTTTCATTAAGCTGTAACGCACGCCGTTATAGGCAATAAATAAACCGACAACAAACGCGAGCATGCTCATGGCATCAAGGTTTAAATGAAAACTTGCCGTTAAAGCGTTGAGTGATTCACCTTCGCTGGTTTTGGTTGAAAAGTGCAGTGTAGTGGTGTCGAATCCTGCTTGAGTCAGTGTTTGATTGAGGCTGGCAATAAGCTGGTTATCGGTTTCTGTTTTATCGGCGCTAAATACGGCAATATAACTCAGCTTTCCTTGCATATTGAGCAATGGCTGTGCGAGTGAAATATCGGCGAGTAGTGCAGAGCCTAATCCCCACTGATCATCAATCGTAATGATGTCTAAAGGCATATTATTTAGCGTAATGCTTTGCGATTGATTGGTCACCTTGCTGATGCGATCGCGCTGGCTGGCAGACATTAACACTTTAGCTTGGCCCGACAATAATTCGGCAAGGGGAATATTAGCTGAGGCCACTGATGTGTTTGCTTGCTCATCTTGGGCTATGCCGCTGCTTATTGCGGCAATAATATCGCTACTATTGACTCGCCATAATCTGCCTTGTTCATCTGTTGCTATGCCTTCAATACTTGCAATCGTGTCAAAGCCAGCATTGGCTAGCGTAAAATAAATCGATTCATCAATGCTATCTTCTGTGAGGTGGCTAATGGATAAACGGGCTTGTTTGCTAAGCAGTTCTGACACATTGCCATAACTTTGCTTGGCATTTTCGTTGGTGGCGTATACTCCAATCAATAATGTCACTGCCAACATAATGCCGAGTAAAATCGCGCTGGCTTGTAATGGCGCATGGCGATAATGGCTAGCAAACAAGCGTAGGCATAACATTAAACGGCTGGTGGCAGACGACTGGGACGTCATGGGCTTACCCCTGCAGCTTATTATCGATAGGGTTGACGACAATTTGCTGGTTTTCAACGTGCCAGCGATGCTGCATAAATTGTGCACATTCTTCACTGTGAGTGACCATTAAAATACAGCAATTAGCCTGTTGTGCGAGATCGGTGAGTAATTGCATAACCTGCATGCCCGCGTGCTGGTCAAGGTTGCCGGTGGGTTCGTCGGCTAAGATTAGTTGCGGTTTATGGGCTAAAGCACGTGCAATAGCGACTCGTTGTTGTTGTCCACCAGAGAGGTTTTCTACACTACGGTCTAACAGTGGTGTGAGTCCCAGTTGATGACATAATTCATCACACCATGGGCTCCAACTTAATTGATTTAATGCCAATGAAAATTGAATGTTGTCGCGAACATTAAGAGGCGTAAGTAAGTTAAATTGCTGAAATATCACCCCAAGAGATTGACGTCGGTATTGGCTCCATTGCTTGTCTTGCCATTGGTTTACCGAGCACATACTGTTGTTTTGACTAATGAGCATGTCGCCGCTATCGATAGTTTCAAAGCCACCAATAATGTTCAATAACGTGCTTTTACCACTGCCACTAGGGCCAGTGAGGGCAATCGTTTGCCCTTGCTCTAATGTTAAACTGACCTGCTGCAATACACAATGGAATGACTCACCATCGCGAAATCCTTTGCTGATGTTGTCTAAGGTGACAATGCTGGTCATAGTCGCTCCATAACGAATGAGTTAAATCAAACTGTCACATTAACATCGCCATAGTGACAGCTTGTTAACGTAATCATAATAACAACAATATACGTCAAATATTGCGTGAGTGTTCAAAAATAAAAAAGCGAACCTAGGGTTCGCTTTAATAATTAACTCTCTGATTTAATTAAGCATCGACTAATGAATAAGGTAATTCAATAATGGTCAATTGCGAGCTTTCATCGTCAGCGATACGCAGCTGCGCATTATTTTCGGTATCGTTGGGCAATACGGCAGTAAGAAGGACTTTATCGCCTTGTTGAACACACTCAATAATATTGCCCCCACGGCGGAAACCATCTTCTAAGGCGATTTCTAATTGGGTGTCAGTATTAATGGTTTGGCTGGTGGTGCCTGACAATATGTACAGAGCGCGTTTGTTGCCACCGCGATATTTCATTCTGGCGATGGTTTCTTGGCCCATGTAACAGCCTTTGTTAAAGCTGATGCCATCAATGGCTTGTAAGTTACACATTTGTGCAACGTATTGGCCTGAATGGCTTGCATCAATATTAGGGTAACCTGCTTTGATTTCTAATGCCTGCCACGCGCTAGCATCCACTAATGTTTGTTGTGATGCATTGATTAACGCAGGCGCTTTTTCATCAGTAATAATCACAATGAAACGTTCGCCATCACGCAGTACCGCACCGCCGTCTACTATGGTTAAAGCAGCTGTGATATCGCCAAATTGTTGCGTTATAAATGCCTGTGCTTCGCTGCCTGCCACGCCAATCATTTGATATTGGTTGCTGACATCGGCGAGCTCAGCTTTACTGAATACCGCGTATTTTTTGAGTTGCGGTAAATCAAGTTCAAGAGTCGATGTCGGCATTAACATAAACAAGCTGTCTGCAATGGCAAATGTACGGAAGCTGGCTAACATTTTACCTTTAGGATCGCAGTGAGCGCCCCATTTCCATTGATCAGCGGTTAACGAGGTAATGTCGGTTGTCACCTGGCCATGAATAAAGCTGCGACCTTGTTCTCCAGTGACTTCGATTAATCCCATGTGAGACAAACGCGATAACATTAATGCTGGAGAGGTGGCAATGAAATCCCAATCGGGTTGGCTTGCTGAAATGGTCATAACGATCCCTAACGAAAGAATAAGACGATATGTTTTGAAGTGTAACGGATTAATACCATACTCAACAGAGGGCAGAGGTTTAAAGCTAATAAAAAAAGCTACCTTGTGGGCAAGGTAGCTTTTATGGGCAGTTAGCCATTCACGAATGAGTTATGAGTTGATTAAAACAATACGCGAGCACGAATCGTGCCTTCAATTGATTTAAGTTCAACTAAGGCTTCTTCAGCTTGATCTGAGTCGACTTCCATTACCACGTAACCGATTTCAGCGGTGGTTTGTAAGTACTGAGCAGCAATGTTGATGCCTTTTTCAGAAAACGCCTGGTTGATTTTAATCAACACGCCAGGACGGTTTTGGTGAATATGCAATAAGCGCGAGGTACCACGGTGCTGTGCAAGAGACACTTCAGGGAAGTTAACAGCAGACAAGGTCGAACCGTTATCTGAGTATTTAACTAACTTACCCGCGACTTCAATACCAATGTTTTCTTGTGCTTCAGCGGTGCTACCACCAATATGCGGTGTCAGTAACACATTGTCTAAACCACGTAATGGCGACACAAATTCATCGTCATTTGATTTTGGTTCAACAGGGAATACGTCAATCGCTGCACCGGCTAAATACTCTGAAGTTAACGCTTGCGCGAGATCGTCAATTTCTACCACAGTGCCGCGAGATGCGTTGATAAAGAAGCTGCCTTGACGCATTTTGGCAAACTCAGCTTTAGCAAACATATTCTTGGTTTGAGGCGTTTCAGGTACGTGTAAGCTCACAACATCGGCTTGGGCGAGTAATTCGTCCATCGAATGAATTTGTGACGCGTTACCCAGTGGCAATTTATCTTCGATATCAAAGAAAATCACTCTCATGCCTAAGGTTTCAGCCAAAATGCCCAACTGCGTACCAATATGACCATAACCAATCACACCTAAGGTTTTACCGCGCACTTCAACACTGCCGTTGGCGCTCTTTAACCAACCACCACGGTGTGAAATTGCATTACGTTGTGGAATGCCACGCATTAGCATAATAATTTCGCCAATGACTAATTCGGCTACGCTACGCGTATTGGAAAACGGTGCGTTGAAAACCGGGATACCCAGTTGTTCAGCGGTAGATAAGTCAACCTGGTTAGTGCCGATACAAAAACAGCCAACAGCGACTAGCTTTTCTGCATGGTGTAACACTTCTGCAGTGAGTTGAGTGCGCGAACGTAATCCAACAAAGTGAGCATCTTTAATGGAGGCGAGTAACGCCTCTTCGCCGAGTGAGGCTTTGTGATATTCAATATTGGTATAACCTGCACGTTCCAGTACATCAACCGCAGTTTGGTGGACGCCTTCCAACAGCAGGATTTTAATTTTATCCTTGTCAAGCGAGTGTTTCGCCATGATATGGGTACCCTCTCATCATTAAATGGTGCTTATGCTAATACATAGACTATTAGTGTTAATGCATGTACTTATAGTTGTGATATAAATGCGGACTTCCAACGCCATCCCAAAGTAGCACTTTTTTTATGGCTTGTGGAGGGCTAGATGGCTAAAGTAATATTTTAAATTTAGAACAATATCGCAGATGAGGAAATTAGGATGAAAATGCGCGTAATATGGATAGCGATTTACCTGTTGGTATTGTTGTGGTCGGTGAGCGACCCCAAAGATATGTTTACATGGTGGCTAGAAGCCATCCCCGCCTTAATTGCCTTACCTATACTCTTTTTTAGTCGTAAACGTTTTCCGCTAACGTCTTTAGCTTATGGGCTTATTTTAGTTCATTGTTGTGTATTACTGGTTGGCGCAAGGTTCACTTACGCAGAAGTCCCTTGGTTTGACTGGCTAGCGCAGGTCATGGGGAGCGAGCGTAACAATTACGATAAAGTGGGGCACTTTGCCCAAGGCTTTATTCCGGTTATTTTGGCGCGTGAGATATTTATTCGTAAGCAGGTGATGCAAATTGGTGCCTGGTGCCAATTTTTAGCGGTGTGTTTCGTACTGGCATTTTCGGCTTTTTATGAACTGATTGAATGGTGGGTTGCCGCGGCAACAGGCGAAAATGCCGAGGCGTTTTTAGGTACTCAAGGTTATGTCTGGGACACCCAGTCCGATATGTTTTTAGCCTTAATCGGTGGCATTGTTGCGTTGTTAGTGTTGACGCCAGTGCACAATAAACAAATAAAGCACATTATGGCGCAAAGCCAGCCCGTCAATTGAGCGAACTGTCGCAAGGCGGTTGATGTTATTACGACATAACCGCTGCTATTGTTAGCTTTTGGTAGTGTAAAACGGTAACGAATGTCAGTCTAACGAACTATTAATACTTTAGATTGACATAATAGTCCTTTGTACTAACAAAAATTAGCTATTATTAGTGTATAAGACAAGAGGCCTAGCCATTGAGCTTTTGCCTGTATTGCCAGCCTAACCAAGCGTATAGAGTTGCTAGAGGTCACTAAACTGTTGTGATGATAACTTTAGTGCTATTGCTCTAAAGTATTAAATGTAAAACAGATTGTTTGCTTTCCTAAGTCTTAATGCTAGTCAATGCGTTTCTTTTACGTATAGAATGGCGCTTAGGATGTGCTCATGTATCAATGAGCAAAATTAGCTTTTCAGGGAGAAGAGTGATGAGTTCTAATATCGATGAGTTGGTGTTTTTACATCAAATCGCAGCACCATGTCATTTGGCTATTTTAGCTGAATCAATCGGCTTGAAAACCCGTATTGTCAAGCATGCGGCCGAGCTTGAACTTGATAAAAATGCCAATAACTTTTATCTCATTTCACAAAAAGGTGCAGCACTAGACGCAAAAGGTATTCCTTTACTTGCGTCGCGTTTAGTTAATCATGTTCCTGTTGCATTATACCAAGTCGAACGCGGGTCATTAGACCAAGAGTCTGCATTATTACTGGGCGTACGCGGGTTATTGTATAGCGATCAGCGTATGGACTTGATGTTAACTGGCCTCAGAAAAATGGTGTCTGATGAATTGTGGTACGACAGACCACTGATTAGTAAAATATTCAGACGCCTTGTAAAACAGCTCGACACCAATACCGAATTGCCAGAAGAAACCGAAGCCATGATGCAACGACTCACTAATCGTGAGCGGACGATTATCCAGCTAGTTTCGAGTGGTGCGCGTAATAAAGAAATCGCTCAGCGGTTATGCATAAGCGAACATACGGTAAAGGCGCATGTGTCATCTATTTTTAGGAAGACAGAGTCGCGTAATCGTGTCGAATTACTGCGATGGGCGCAAACCTATCAAAGTCATTGTGAGTTAGTGAGTTAGTGAGTTAGTGAGTTATTTAGTGAGTTAGTGAGTGAGTTAGTGAGTTAGTGAGTTAGTGAGTTATTTAGTGAGTTAGTGAGTTATTTAGTGAGTTAGAGAATATTGTCACATTGACTGGCATGGAATTGGTATAAGGAGCTTCGGCTCCTTTTTTGTATTTTGGGTGTTTTTCTTTGAATTATTTATACTCAAGTGTCAGAGTAAACAGAGAAAAGCACAATGATAAAACTGAAATGAAAAAGTAGACTCTTGAAGTCGACTGAATCGATAACAATAAAAATGGACTGTAATTATGAGTATTTGGTTTAGCAACGTTACCCTTGAAGATTGCGCTCGCTTAGATGCTGGGATGCAGGGTAAAGGTACATTAATGCAAACATTAGGCATTAAAATCACTGAAATTGGTGATGATTATATGGTGGCGACGATGCCGGCAAATCCATCGGTGCATAACCCGCTGGGGATTGTGCACGGTGGCGCAAATGTCGCATTAGCTGAAACCGTAGCCAGTTATGCGGCAAACTTTGTGGTCGACTTTACGCGTTATTATTGTGTCGGCCAGGAGATTAATGCTAACCATTTAAAAGCTTCACGCAATGGCGAGCTGACAGCCACCGCTAAGCCGGTTCATTTAGGCAAGCGCAGCTCAGTTTGGGAAATCTTAATTCGTAATAGTGCTGGCGAGTTATGTTGTATTTCACGGATGACTGCAGCTGTTGTTGAGCGATAAACGACATTATATTTTAACTAAATCAACGGTAGATCAAAGTTTTAGCCTTATAGGTATTATAATATTCCTACAAGATGCTTTACTTGATTAGTCGTCACGAATATAGCGCTATTAACTGGGGTTAATGGTGCGATAGCGTGATAATCACCTCTTTATAAGGAGAATCCATGGACAGTATTAATATCTGGGAATGGGTAGGTTACTTGGCTTCTGTCGTGGTCGCTATTTCGCTGATGATGTCTGACATCAAAAAGTTACGCTGGTGGAATTTGGTTGGTGCCGTTTTGTTTGTCGCTTATGGTTTAGCGATTGACGCGATTCCCGTGGCACTGGTCAATTTTTTTATTGTACTGATTGATATTTATTACCTCGTTAAGTTATATCGTGAACCTGCCCCAACGAACGATAAATAAGCCAACTTTTACAACACGTTCGTTCAATAAAGCCAAAATGCAGATTTTGGCTTTTTTATTGCCCACAATGTACGGATTGTTACTTCTTAATCGATTTTTCCAATATCATTGTAAAACCCTAAATTATTTTGGCGATTGTGGTTATCTGTTTTAATCGTTTTAATTAATTGCGAACAAGTTCTATTATCACTCCATCGAATGATGAGTTGAGTGAGGAAAATCATCATGGCAACAGTTTACGACTTAATTGAGCAATGGTTAACAGACCAGGCATAGGAGCAAGACATGAATCAAGGTAACTATTTAACAAGCCAAAATGGTGCTCCAGTAGCAGACGATCAAAACTCTTTGTCGGCAGGTGAGCGTGGGCCGCTACTTTTACAAGATTGGCATTTAATTGAAAAGCTTGCCCACTTTAACCGCGAACGTATTCCAGAGCGTGTTGTGCATGCAAAAGGTACGGGTGTTTACGGCACATTTACGTTAACTAAAGATTTAAGCGAATTTACCATTGCCGATCATTTCAACGGTGTCGGTAAGCAGACCGAAACCTTTATGCGCTTCTCAACTGTTGGCGGCGAAATGGGCTCTGCTGATGCAGAACGCGACCCTCGTGGGTTTGGTCTTCGTTTTTATACCGCACGTGGTAATCACGATATTGTGGGTAATAACACCCCAACATTTTTTATTCGTGATGGCATTAAGTTTCCTGATTTTATTCATACTCAAAAACGCCACCCGCAAACTAATTTAAAAGATCCACAAGCCATGTGGGACTTTTGGGCACTTAATCCTGAGGCGATGCATCAAGTGACTATTTTGATGTCAGACCGTGGTATTCCAGCTAACTATCGTCAAATGCACGGTTATGGGTCGCATACATTTTCGTTCTGGAATGCCAAAGGGGAACGTTTTTGGGTTAAGTTTCACTTTAAGTCACAGCAAGGTGTAGTGAATTTAACAGGCGAACAAGCCGATATATTAAAAGGCATTGATCCAGACTCTTCACAGCGCGACATGATGGTAGCCATTAATGATGCTAACTTCCCACGTTGGACGGTGAATGTGCAAATTATGCCCGAGGTAGATGCAAACACCTATGCCATTAACCCATTCGACTTAACCAAAGTATGGCCGCACAGCGATTATCCGTTAATCGAAGTGGGTGTACTTGAGTTAAACCGATTACCACAAAACTACTTTGCTGAAGTAGAGCAAGTGGCATTAGCACCAAGCAATTTAGTGCCGGGTGTTGGTGCATCGCCAGACAAAATGTTGCAGGCGAGACTGTTTTCGTATGCCGACGCACAGCGATACCGTATTGGTACTAACTACAACCAGCTACCGGTTAACTGCCCACATGCAGCCAAGGCAAATCATCATCAACGAGCTGGCGCAATGGCAGGGACACAGTGTCCATATCAAGGCAGTCAAACTGGCGGTGATGCGAGTGTGAATTATGGTCCTAATACTCAAGCACCATTAACTGAAGTGACTGATTTTGCGGAACCACCATTACGTTTAGATGGGGAAGCGGCTCGTTATAGCCGTTACAACCAAGACGATTTTACACAGGCGGGAAACTTGTACCGACTATTTAGCGAAGAAGAGAAAGTGCGTTTAGTTGACACTATTGCAGGTACCTTACGTCAAACAACGTTAGCGGTTCAACAAACCATGGTAGAGCATTTCACCAAAGCCGACGTGGATTATGGATTACGTGTTAAACAGGCTTTAGCTCAGTAATTAAATCAATGTAACGTCATTATTATCGGCGTTATTCTACTAAATAAAAACAGGAAGGTTTGCCTTCCTGTTTTTTTTGTGCCCGATTGCGGATACTATTTACTTTGCTGCACTGATTAACCGATTGACTAATGCTAGCTGTAATTGGCCGTATTGCGGCAGACGCCACAACCGTGCAAGTTGCTCGCTCGGCACTGCATTGGTGGGGCTATTATCTGGTGGCGTAACCCGTGGTAGTGTCTCAAGGATATGATTAAATAATGTGTGTAGCGGATGAGTTTTCTCTGTATCTAATGACACAGTATGTTTTAGAAACTCAATACATTCAGTTAACTGTACCCACAATAGTGTTTGTTGTTCTGTTGAGGTGACCGCTAAGCGTTGTTCAATTAATTGCCAGCGCTCTAATCCCATTGCCAGGTTTTGGATTGAGTGTGCGTTGTCGTGAGAGAAAGGTTGCATAGCGTCTAAAGGCGTTGTCGCTACTGGTTTAGATTTTCCGGCGAGTTGATAACCGCGCAGCGCTTTACTGGCTTTGCCTAAACGAAGCGGCACTGATTGGGCAACTGCAATAGCAAGAGGTAACAACGCCGAAGCATGCCCTGAGAGTAATTCAAACTCAAGCTCGCAAATGGGTTCAATCTTACCGTTGGCAATAATCTCGCCGATATCTAAAGCCACTTCAACAATACTGTCATCAACATTGATATGCCATGTTTGGCGGTTAAAGTTGGTTTCAAAGATACATTCAAGCGCAGTATTGATAACGGCTATATTTTGTTTGTCTGGCCAAATTTTATTCGGGAAAAGTGACAAGTCCGGCACTTTTTGAACAATGCTGACATTATATTCTGGACGTGAATGGATGCCACCAACAACACTGCCTGCTGTTTTTATGGTCTGTTCGAGTTGATCATCAAAGCCTCTTACACGTAACCCCATATCCCAACGACGCAGTTGTAAGTCAGTTGTATCAAAATATCCATTAGACAGTTTTTTTGTCCCTTGGGGTGATGAATTAGGGAGCTCATTCAATATTTTTATTAATAAATCATGGTCTTGTTGTTGAATGAAGAGTTTCAACTCTATTTCTGCGTCCATTTACTTTTTGCCCCAACTGTAATCAAATGTTCATTAATGCGTCATAATATGTTCATAATGTCATATTGCTGTAATAAAAATATCTTAGGATAGCCATGCTCGCATCATATATAATGAGCAACGATAACTGAGAACCTGTGTGTTACAAAATTAAAAAACACAGTTTCATTATGCGGACGCTTAGGTTAACATGCGCCCGCTTTTTCCAAACTGGAATTAATTAAATAGGTAAACGGCAATGCCAGTAAACTCTATTTTAGGTGTGTTTGCAAAATCACCTCTTAAGCCTTTAGAACTGCATATCGACAAAGTAAATGAGTGTGCAATACTTCTTGTTCCATTCTTTGATGCAACCATTTCAGGCGACTGGGATGAAGCGATAAAGATCCGCAAACAGATTAGTTTGTTGGAAAAAGATGCTGATTCACTTAAGCGTGAGATCCGCCTGACTTTACCCGGTGGATTGTTTATGCCAGTTGAGCGAACTGACTTGCTTGAGTTATTAACTCAACAAGACAAGATTGCAAATACGGCAAAAGATATCTCTGGTCGTGTAATCGGCCGTCAATTAGTCCTTCCTCAGCCTGTCCAAGCTGCTTTCGGTGCCTATCTTAAACGTTGTTTAGATGCCGTGTCTTTAGCTAAGCAAGCTATTAACGAGCTCGACGATTTACTCGAAACCGGTTTCCGTGGTCGTGAAGTTGAGTTGGTTGCCAAAATGATCAATGAACTCGATATTATCGAAGAAGATTCTGATGATTTACAAATTCAAGTGCGTCGCCAGTTATACGCATTAGAAGATGGTTTGAATCCAATTGATGTGATGTTCATGTATAAAATTATCGAATGGGTTGGAGGTTTAGCAGATATTGCTGAGCGTGTCGGTTCCCGCCTAGAGCTAATGTTAGCTCGTAATTAATCACAAGGTTATCAAGGAAACAACATGGTTGATGTATTAGTCACCAATGGCCCAATGCTTATTATGCTTGCGGCAACATTTGGATTTTTGATGGCATGGGGTATTGGCGCAAACGACGTAGCCAATGCCATGGGAACCTCTGTAGGTTCTAATGCCATTACTATTAAACAAGCCATCATTATTGCAATGATTTTCGAATTCGCCGGTGCTTTCTTAGCAGGCGGAGAGGTAACCAGTACTATCCGTAAAGGGATTATTGACGCGAGTTTCTTCACTGAAACGCCTGAGTTGTTAGTCTACGGTATGATAGGTTCATTACTTGCAGCAGGCATCTGGTTAGTTGTTGCTTCTGCATTAGGCTGGCCAGTATCAACAACGCACTCTATTATCGGTGCTATTGTTGGTTTTGCTGCAGTCGGTGTGAACATTGATTCTGTTTCATGGGGCGCAGTAGGCGGGATCGTTGGTTCATGGGTGGTGACGCCTGCAATTTCAGGCTTTATTGCATTTATCATTTTCCAAAGCGTGCAAAAACTGATTTTCAACACAGACGATCCATTAAGCAGTGCTAAACGTTATGTGCCTTTTTACATGGCGATTGCTGGCTTTGTGATGTCACTCGTGACCATTACCAAAGGCTTAAAACACGTTGGTTTGCATTTTTCTACCGTTGAAGCATATTTGTTAGCGTTAGTGGTAGCCGTGGTTGTGGGACTGATTGGTAAAGTGGCTATTGGCCGTTTGAAGATGAGCGAAAAAGCGGATATTAAAACCCAATACGGTAACGTAGAAAAAGTATTTGCCATCTTAATGGTTGTTACTGCGTGTTGTATGGCGTTTGCCCATGGTTCAAACGACGTTGCAAACGCGATTGGTCCATTAGCTGCGGTTGTGTCTATTGTTGAAAGCGGTGGCGTGATTGGCTCTAAAGCTGTCTTAAACTGGTGGATTTTACCATTAGGCGCTGTGGGCATTGTATTAGGTTTGGCTATTTTTGGTCAGCGCGTAATGCAAACTATCGGTAAAAACATTACTCACTTAACGCCAAGCCGTGGTTTTGCTGCTGAACTTGCAGCTGCATCAACCGTGGTACTCGCTTCTGGCACTGGTTTACCTATCTCTACGACTCAAACTTTAGTGGGTGCGGTATTGGGTGTGGGAATGGCCCGTGGTATCGCGGCGATTAACATCGGTGTTGTGCGTAATATTGTGGTGTCTTGGGTGGTAACCTTACCTGCTGGCGCAGCATTATCGATAGTGTTCTTTTACATTATCAAAGGTATCTTTAGTTAATTTAACTATCGAACCGCGCATATTTGTAAAAATATGAATGTTTAATTGCATTTAAGAAGGAAGTCATATGACTTCCTTCTTGCATTCAGGGCATTTAATAAATAGCATGACAACAAGTTTACAACGTTTGGATAATTACTCGTGTTAAGACTGCTTTCAATCTTTATTTTAGTGCTTGCGCCAAGTGGTGTTTTTGCTGCGCCAGCTGAACCAGATTATATCTCTGATGATGTATTTACCTATCTTCATGGTGGGCCAGGAAAGGAGTTCCGAATTATTGGTAGCGTAGAAGCTGGTCAGCCTGTCACGTTATTAGATAATACCGAAGGCGACTTTACCCAAATTATCGATCATAAAGGTCGTGAAGGTTGGGTATTAGCCAGTTTAGTTACCGACAAGCCGAGCTATCGCGTACGTTTTCCAGATATGGAAACGCAATTAAGGCAAGCAAACGAGCAACTGAATAAAGAGTCGTTGAGCACAGACAATACCGAAGAGTACTTGAATCTAGCCAATGAGAAAGTTGCTGAGTTGACCGCCTCATTAGCATTGGCGATTAAGCAGCGTGATGAAGCCCAATCTAACATTGCACAAGTGGCTGATGATCAACGCTATGAGTTATGGCAGCAAGGCGGATTAATTGGTGGCCTAGGCGCATTAATCGGTATTATTTTGGTTTACTTACCTCGTCCACAACGTCGTCAGAAAAACCGCTGGATGTAAATTCAAATAACGGTGAGTAAACCGTTTATTGCGATAACCTCGACTTTAAAGGCCAACAATTAAAACGTTGGCCTTTTTTTTTTGCATTTTTTGATGAAATTAATTCATCTATCCCTATTTTAGTATTTACTATTAAAAGCATTATTAATCAGATAATTATATTTATTGATTTCCGCATGTTGAGTTGTTCACCCTTAAATTTTTGATTAATTCAATAGTGTTAATCAAACATTCAACATCAAGGTTTCAACTATAGTGTCCAAGTTCACATTTTGAATGTATAATCGCCGAAAATCAGATCGTACATTGTATACAAAATAAAATATTCGTGAATACAGTGTCCATTCAACAACCATAATAACCATCCTTAACCTGACCAGATGGAAGCGAATACTATGTTCAAAGCGAGTGAAGTACTAGACGGCCGCTACGACAATGCCACCCTTGATGAACTGTTTACTGCAGTGACCAACAATTACATTGTCGATGAAGAGCAATACCTGTCTGAATTAATTAAACTGGTACCTTCGTCTGAACAAGACATTGAACAAGTAACTCGTCGTGCCCATGAGCTCGTGAGCAAAGTGCGTCAGTTTGAGAAAAAAGGCCTCATGGTTGGTATTGATGCGTTTTTGCAACAATACAGCCTAGAGACTCAAGAAGGCATTATCTTAATGTGTTTAGCAGAAGCGTTATTGCGTATTCCTGACGCCGCGACTGCAGATGCATTAATCGAAGATAAATTGTCTGGTGCAAAATGGGATGAACACTTAAATAAAAGTGGCTCTGTGCTGGTTAACGCGTCAACTTGGGGCTTAATGTTAACGGGTCGCATTGTAAAGTTAGACCGTAATATTGATGGTTCGCCAAGTAATTTGTTAAAGCGCCTAGTAAACCGTGTCGGTGAGCCAATGATCCGCCAAGCAATGCTTGCAGCGATGAAAATCATGGGTAAGCAATTTGTATTAGGCCGTGATGTTAAAGAAGCACTTAAAAACAGCGAAGCTAAACGCAAATTAGGCTACACACACAGCTACGACATGCTCGGTGAAGCGGCGCTCACAGCCAACGATGCACAAAAATACTTTACCGATTACAGTAATGCGATTCGCGATTTAGGCGCTCAGCAATACAACGAATCTGACTCACCACGACCGACTATTTCTATCAAATTGTCAGCGTTACATCCGCGCTATGAAGTTGCGAATGAAGACCGTGTATTAAGCGAATTATACGACACTGTTATCACGTTAATCGTGCAAGCACGTGAACTTAATATTGGTATCTCTATCGATGCAGAAGAAGTTGATCGCCTCGAATTATCATTAACATTATTCAAACAACTCTATCAGTCTGAAGCAGCTAAAGGCTGGGGCTTATTAGGGATTGTTGTTCAGGCTTATTCTAAACGTTGTTTGCCAACGCTTTGTTGGTTAACGCGTCTTGCAAAAGACCAAGGCGATGAAATTCCGCTGCGTTTAGTTAAAGGGGCATATTGGGACAGTGAGCTTAAATGGGCACAACAAGCGGGTGAGTCAGGCTACCCACTTTACACCCGTAAGGCTGGCACCGACGTTTCGTATTTAGCATGCGCCCGTTATTTATTATCAGACGCCACTCGTGGTGCTATTTACCCACAGTTTGCGACTCATAATGCGCAGACCGTAGCCTGTATTGATGCTATGGCGGGTGATCGTTTATATGAATTCCAACGCTTACACGGTATGGGCCAAGAGCTTTACGACACCATGCTTGCAGAAAGCGGTGCTAAAGCGGTACGTATTTATGCGCCCATTGGCGCTCATAAAGATTTGCTGCCGTACCTTGTGCGTCGCCTGCTTGAAAACGGTGCCAATACCTCATTTGTTCACAAATTAGTTGACCCAAATACGCCAATCGACACCTTAGTTGTTCATCCATTGGTGACACTATTGGGCTATAAGTCGCTCGCTAACCATAAAATTGTTCAACCAGCTGATATTTTCGGTGCAGAACGTAAAAACTCTAAAGGATTAAACATGAACATTATTTCTGAGTCAGAGCCATTTTTTGCTGCACTGGATAAATACAGTGATACTCAATGGACTGCGGGTCCATTGGTAAACGGTAAAACCTTAGCGGGTGAAGTTCAAACCGTTGTTAGCCCTTATGATACTTCTTTAACCGTGGGTACAGTTGCCTTTGCTGATGCCAATGCCATTGAACAAGCCGTTGCGGGTGCCGATGCAGCCTTTGCAGGTTGGGCGCGTACACCGGTTGAAACACGTGCAAACGCTTTACAAAAGTTAGCTGACTTATTGGAAGAAAACCGCGAAGAATTGATAGCTCTGTGTACCCGCGAAGCCGGTAAGAGCATTCAAGACGGTATTGATGAAGTCCGTGAAGCCGTCGATTTTTGTCGTTACTATGCCGTACAAGCGAAGAAGATGATGGCTAAGCCTGAATTGCTTCCGGGTCCAACAGGCGAGTTAAACGAACTGTTTCTACAGGGACGCGGCATTTTTGTCTGTATCAGCCCATGGAACTTCCCATTAGCGATTTTCTTAGGTCAAGTTTCTGCAGCGCTAGCCGCGGGTAATACCGTTATTGCTAAACCTGCAGAACAAACTTGTTTAGTGGGTTTCCGTGCGGTTCAGTTAGCACATCAAGCGGGTATCCCAACAGATGTATTGCAGTTCCTACCGGGTACCGGTGCTGTGGTGGGGTCGGCTATTACTGCTGATGAACGTATTGGCGGTGTGTGTTTTACAGGTTCTACCGGTACTGCTAAATTAATTAACCGCACATTGGCAAACCGAGATGGTGCAATTATTCCATTAATTGCTGAAACCGGCGGCCAAAATGCCATGGTGGTTGACTCAACTTCACAGCCTGAGCAAGTGGTAAATGATGTGGTTTCGTCATCATTTACCAGTGCTGGCCAGCGTTGTTCGGCGTTACGTGTATTGTTTTTACAAGAAGATATTGCCGACCGCGTCATTGAAGTGATGAAGGGCGCCATGGAGCAGTTAGTGATTGGTAACCCAAGTTCAGTGAAAACCGATGTGGGCCCTGTGATTGATGCTACTGCTAAAGCGAACTTGAATGCCCACATTGATCATATTATCCAGGTGGGCAAATTGATCAATAAACTTGAGCTGCCAGCTGGGACAGAAAACGGTCACTTTGTATCACCTACTGCAGTTGAAATTAACTCAATTAAGTTACTTGAAAAAGAGCATTTTGGACCGATTTTGCATGTCATTCGTTACAAGGCTGCCGATTTAGCTAAAGTGATTGATGAAATCAATAGCACAGGTTTTGGTTTAACGTTAGGGATCCACAGTCGTAATGAAGGCCATGCGCTGTCTTTAGCAGATAAAGTCAATGTAGGTAACGTGTATATTAACCGTAATCAAATTGGCGCAGTGGTTGGCGTGCAACCCTTTGGCGGTCAAGGTTTGTCTGGCACAGGCCCTAAAGCTGGTGGACCACACTACTTAACCCGTTTTGTGACCGAAAAGACCCGCACCAATAACATTACCGCTATTGGTGGTAATGCGACGTTATTGTCGTTAGGTGATGCTGACGAGTAAGCATTACGAGATTGTACGGCAATCGTGAGTAAAAGCGTTTGTCTTATTAGCCCACTGCAAAGTGGGCTTTTTTATTAATGCGGAATGGTATTATTACGTTTTAAACCACGGCTAACGTTAGTGCACATTTTAGCAAAGCGGCTGATATCACCCAATGAGGGTATAACGCCTTGGGCCATGGCGGCTTCCCAATAATTGATTTCAGCGTCGACTAAATCCAATAATTTTTTAGGGCAACCTACGCAAGTATTGCTTGGTCCACAGCTGAAAATATCAGCCTGATCTAACGGGAAGCTAACTTTGACTTGAGTGATGATCAGCCTCATCGCTGTCATTCTGTCTGGTTTACGTTCCATAACTTCACCTTATTAGTATCGTGATGAACACTTGTCAGGTTAGCAAATCGGCATTAGGTTAGTCGTAACACAAATCAATTTTTTGGTAGAAAAATAGCACTAAATCGATAAATTGATTATGTTTATGTAAAATGTTTGTAGCAGTTATCAGGTTTTAGCATAAATTTCACCACGGAAGCAAAGAAGTCTAGACGTCCAGATTGACATGATTGTTTAGTTCTCTTATTCTTGGCTCAACTTGTTAAGATGCGACTGCAGTATTTAGTGTTGTTTTATGCATGCTAGATAATCACCGATGACCGAGATTGTGTCGTACTCGCTTTTCTCATCCGACAACCCCTAATCGTTAAGATAAAGAGAGACTACTTTGACCAAACCAACTTCATCACCAACGACAGCACTTAATAGCCCAGCGTCGTTTGTGGCCTTACTGCCCTTATTTGTGTTTTTGGGTTTATTTATTGGCGCTGGCTTATATTTTCAAAGCCAAGGTGTTGATTATGCGTTTTATCAATTACCGAGCGTTGTTGCGATTTTACCTGCGATAGTGTTGGCCGTTATTTTATCCAAGCAACACATCAACCAAGCCATTGAAACCTTCATTGAAGGTATTGGCCACAGCAATATTATCGCCATGTGTTTAATTTATTTGCTTGCAGGTGCCTTTGCTGCCGTTGCTAAAGCGACAGGCGGCGTCGATGCGACGGTTGCATTAGGGTTATCGTTTATTCCGTCTAATTTACTGTTGCCGGGTTTCTTTGTGATTGCGGCGTTTATTGCCACGTCGATGGGTACCTCTATGGGCACCATTGCAGCTGTAGCGCCAGTGGCATTAGGCGTTGCAGACCAGGCACAAATTGATTACGCATTAATGGCAGGCGCAGTGATGTCTGGCGCATTATTTGGCGACAACTTATCGATTATTTCAGATACCACCATTGCGGCTACCCGCACGCAAGGTTGTGAAATGAAAGACAAGTTTCGTGAAAACCTAGTGTTTTCGATACCTGCGTCAATCATCACGTTGGTGCTGTTTGCACTCGCTGGCCAGGGCCAGGCCGATATTGCGACACAAGATATCGATATTTTAAAAGTTATCCCATACTTGACCATTTTGGTACTTGCAGTGGTAGGGCTTAACGTCTTTGTGGTGTTGTCTTTAGGTATTGTACTGGCGGGCGCAGCGGGGATATTTACCTCGGAATATACCGTGATTCAAATGGGTAATGATATTTACACTGGATTTACGAATATGCAGGAGATTTTTATCCTGTCTATGTTGGTGGGTGGTTTAGCGGCGTTAATGCAGCAACAAGGTGGGTTAACTTTTGTCAGTCAGCTCGTTGAAAAGCTAATCAGCCGATTTTCTAAAGCCAACGGCGGGGCATCAACCCGCGCTGCCGAGCTCGGCATGGCGGCTATTGTTGCCGCAACGAATACCTGCGTTGCTAACAATACGGTATCGATTGTGGTTACTGGTGATATTGCTAAAGAGCTGGCTGAGAAACACGGTGTTAGCCCAAAACGCGCCGCCAGTATTCTCGATATCTTTGCCTGTATCATTCAAGGGTTAATCCCTCATGGCGCGCAAGCATTGTTAATTGCCTCTGTGTTTACTATTAGCCCATTAACTGCAGTATCAAATGCCTGGTATTGCATGGTATTAGCCGTAACGGCAGTCGCTATTGTTATTTTGCGTAAGCGAGCTTAATAAGCCAAAGAACACCCATTGTACGATTATGACCAACATGCCCAGCCCTAAACCGCTGGGCATGTTGTTATTTGCTTTAAATTTAGCCGCTAACAGGTTAATATTTGCCTCCCTTTTTTTAGCATAAAGATTCACTGGTGATATCTAAAACTCGAAATTATGACTTACACCTAGTGATTGTGTTTATGTCTTTGGCCACAGCGATGATCTGTTCATTCGGTGTTGGCAGTGCATTGCTGGCCGAAGTCGGTAGTGTCAGTCTCGATATGCTATTAATCCGCCCTGACACCTTAGGCGACTACATGAATTCGCCATTAGCCGTGGTGTTCAATTTATCTTTATTGGCCGGCGGTTCTTGCTTCTTGTTAGCCATGGTGGCTGTGTTTTATACCTACCAAGATGGGCTAAGTCGTTACCTGGCCATGGTGGGTTGCGTTGTTGGCATCAGCATTATTTTGATGGGGGTGTTTCCAGTAAACTTTTTAGACACTCACCGTAAAGTATCGACCCTGTATTTAGTCAGTTCAATTGTGCTGCATTGCGTGTGTGTATTGGATTATTTTAAACCCGGTAGCACCATGAATAAACGCATGTTATCACTGACAATTATCGCCTTAATCTGTGGCACAATATTGATCGTGTTACTCGATTTTAATCAATTAGATTTTCCTCCTTGCTCAAACTATTTACCGCAGTTTTGTGTGGTGTCGTTAGCGATGTGGTCATTGACGCAAGCCAATATTTTATGGTGTGTCTGCTTGAGTTTCAGCATGATGAAAACCATTAAAGTGCAGCAACAAGTGGCCTATAAGTGGCTCGAAAACTATTAATTTTTAATTTAAAGGTCGCTATAGGTCATGTCTTTGGTTCGCATTAGTCATTATTTAGCGTTATGTGGTGTAGCGTCACGCCGCCAAGCGTCGCGATTAATTGACAGCGGAAGAGTCACGATTAACCAACAATTAGCCACCCATACCGAGCGGGTTGATAGCCTGCAAAACCTCGATATTTGTGTTGATGGTGTTGCTGTTTTGGCCCCGCAAGATAAGCAATATTGGCTATACCATAAACCCATTGGTATCGATTGCCGGTTATTGATAAGCGACCCAAGCAGTTTGATTCATTTGTTGCCGCAAACCCCAAGATTATATCCTGCGGGCCGCTTAGATAAAGACTCTCGCGGTTTGTTGTTACTCACCAATGACGGCGAGTTAACACAAGCGCTAATGCACCCTGATTTTTACCACACCAAAACTTATGTTGTGCAGGTCGATAAACCCCTAACACCTGCGTTTTTAACGCAAATGGCGCAAGGTGTGACTTATCAAGGTGCGCAAACCCGGCCATGCTGTATACGTTCATTGAGTGGTTTTGATGAGGGTGACACTTTTGAGATTGTCTTAACCCAAGGCTTAAATCGCCAAATTCGCCGCATGTGCCAGGCGCTGGGTTATAAGGTGATTGATTTACTCAGAACAAAGTTGATGGACGTGGAGTTAGGCTGTCTGCCAGAAAACACAATGCGGCCAGTTTCGGCCGCAGAGTTATTAAGCTTAACGCAACTCAGTGAGTTAACGTCACTGAGTTAAAGCGGAGACTATTTAGCGATATCCATTTCAGCTAGTAGGTTGTCAGCATTGTCTAAATACTTCATCACCCACAGCATATAGCGGCTATCCACTTGAATTGAGCGATTGCTTTGAGCATCGTAGCCCCAATCGCCAATAATGCTTTCATATACGCCATCAAACAATAAACCGACTAATTCAGCACGACCATTTAACGTCGGTGAACCTGAGTTACCGCCGGTGGTGTCTAAGGTCGATAAAAAGTTAACCGGTACTGAATCAATGGCTTTAACGTAGTAATCGCCGTATTGCTTTTGCTTAATCAGTTCAAGCTGTTTAGCCGGTGCATCAAATGGGTCAACCCCAGTATCTTTGGCTAAAAGTCCTTCTAGGCGAGTAAAGGGTTCGGCCATTAAGCCATCTTGTGGCGAGTAACCTTTAACATTACCTACTGTGACACGTAAGCTTGAGTTTGCATCAGCATATACTGGTTTACCTAACTCACGGTTGTAAGCAATGATGGCATCCATGTACTGTGGGCGCACTTTCATGAGTTCGCCTTCTAATTGCTTTTTGGCTTTTTCTAGTGCCATGTCTGCGTCATAGGTTTGTACTGCAAATTGAATAAAAGGATCGTTTGACGCTTTAAAGTCAGCAACCGATTTATTCATCCAGGCTAAACGGGTGTCTTGATCATCTAGCGTGGTTTTTGAGTACATGTTGTCGAGGGTTTTCGCTAAGGCGTTAGCATCAAACTTATTTGTAATGCCAAATGCCTTGTCTAATGATGCCATGCGTTGCTTGGCAGGCAATGTTGCATAGCGTGTCAGTAAGTCAGCGAGTAACGCTTTATCAACACTGGCAGCATAGCGACGGTCGATTCGCTCCATGCTTGAGGTAAAGTTGGTCATGTCGCGGTCTTGATAACCGGGTTCACGCGCCATATCCGCTAAGGTTTTTTCATTTGCTAAACGATATAAACTGCGTGCAGTGGTCACCATAGTGGTGTAACCGATATAGCCCAGTAATATGTCACGCTCTTGGTTTTGTTGGCTTTTAGCAACCAGTTTTTCTAGGTTTGCTAAGGTTTTGCCATACTGCTGTTGACGCTTTTTATCTTTACCAATCCAGTTTGCTAAATCGGTTTCTACTTTTTCACGTTCGGCCAACATGGTTGATTTGCCATAAAACTCAATCATCGAGGTAAAGTTTTTAGCGTAGTTGGCAAGACCAGCGATTAAGCTTTCGTATTTAATGCGCTCGTCGCTGCCCTCTGGAGCCGTTTCTTTAATGATATCAATCATGCGCTCTTGCAAGACTTTCCCTTCAGGATAAGCCCAGCCAAATTGATTGCTGACTTCATCGGCAGTGCGGTAACGGTTGGTGCGTCCAGGGTAACCGGCAACCATGACAAAGTCGCCATCGCTCACGCCTTTAGCGGAGACTTTTAAAAAGCTTTTTGGCTCATAAGGAACGTTGTCTTTACTGAAGTCAGCTGGCTTGCCATCTTTTGATACATAAGCACGGTAAAATGAGAAGTCACCGGTATGGCGTGGCCACATCCAGTTGTCGATATCGCCGCCGTATTTACCCACGCTTGCAGCAGGGTTATAAGCTAAGCGCACATCGCGAATTTCGAGCTGCTTAACAAGATAATATTCTAAACCGCCATGGAAGCTATACACCTGACAGCGATAACCGTCTTGTTGCTCACACTCAGCCACTAAGGTTTTTTGTTGAAGCTCAATGCCTTTATAGAATTCATTGCCAATTTTATCCATTTGGCCCGCAGTCACTTTGTCTGTCACATTGGTGACGTCTTCGGTAACAAAAATGCGTGAGCCAGGTGTAGCTGGCAACTCTTCGGCGTATGTTTTGGCTAAAAAGCCGTCTTTAAGTAGGTTATTTTCTGGGGTTGAGTTGTACTGAATAGAACCATAAGCGCAGTGATGGTTAGTGACAACTAAGCCTTTTGGCGATACAAATGATGCGGTACAACCGCCTAGGCTGATCACTGCGTTCATTGGGAACTCAGTTAATTTTGAAATTGACTCGGCGCTTATCTCTAAGCCTTTTGCTTTCAGTTCGTCAGCCATTGCAGGTAATTGATGTGGTTGCCACATCCCTTCATCTGCTGCAGCGCCAAAACTGGCGGCGATGGCGGCGGTTAATAACCATTTTTTCATTATAATTATTCCATTTTCGGTAATTTAATTAGTTGCCCACAAAACAAAAAAGTCAGGCTAGGCCTGACTTTAACAAAAGATTCACTCTCATGATAGCGTCTGAAAAACTCGCTTACAAATGATTAACACTCCTGCTTAAGCGAGTGCAACCATGAGCTGGGCAAACACAATAAGTAAGCCGATTAATCCCGCTAATAATAATGCAACGTTACCACCAGCAACCTGATAGCCACCCAATTTTTGAGCGCGCTGTTTTAATGCCATCACAATCGGTAAAAAGATGATCATCACCACCAATGGTATTGCTGCAAACCCAAGAACTTGAAAAAAGCCGTCCGGGTAATACAGTGCACAAAGCAGTGGCGGGACAAAAGTGATTAGCCATGTTTTAGCGCGCCCAGCAACGTCATTTTTAGCGCGCGTCAGTTCAGCAACATAATCAAATAAGCTCATGGTGACCCCTAAAAACGAGGTAATTAATGCAAGGTTGGCAAACAGATCAATAGCCTGGCTAATGATGCTCGATTGAACGAGGCCTTGTAGTGCAGACACCAGTTTAGGCAGTGAACCGCCAAAGCTATGTACGGCTTCGCCACCTAACGACCCTAGTGTGACCAGTAGCCATAAAATGTAGCAAACTAAGGGGATGGTTGAGCCAATCAATAACACTTTTCTCAGCGATACAGCATCACCATCCAGGTAGCGCACAATTGTCGCAATACACACATGGAAACCAAAAGAGGTAAACACCACAGGAATAGCGGCTAACCAAAGTTGCTGCAGTGCATCGCCAGAGGCTACGGTTGTAGAGTAGTTATTTAATGCACTCATTAAGTTCACGTCGGGTAGCAAGAAGCTCACAACGACAACTAATAACAACACCATCGCAGTAAATAATATCCGCGATATTTTATCAATCCACTTTACGCCGATGGCAATAATTCCGCCAAAAAAGACGGTGAATAATATGACTGCAATTTGATTGCTCATGGTAATGCCGATGGGTTGTAAGCGGGTTTCTAATAGTGATGACCCTCCCATTAGATACACCATGGTTAAGGCGAATAATAAACTAAGAAATGAGCCGCCTTGAATAAGTTGGCCTGCTTTACCAAGGGTTTTACCTGTGATGGCATGGACGTTATCGCCGACACCACTGCGCAAATTGATTTCTAGCATCAGTAAAGAGGTATAAGCTGAAATAGCCCAGATGATGACCAATAAGATTAACGCAGGGATAATGCCTAGTGCCGCGGTGGCTAATGGTAAGGCGAGCATTCCACCGCCAATCGCAGTTCCGGCAACGATAGAAATAGAACCTAAGGTTTTCAAATTCACAGCAAACGTCCTGTCTAATTATTATTTTATTTGTGTCGGACATTAGCAGAATGGTGACTGAGCAGGCAAGGATCTTCGGCAGTTAAAGGCCAACAGCCGTGTTTATAAACAATTACATAACATTAAGCCAAACTACTTTACACGCCAACATTGCAATAGCGTAGCATTACAGCGCTACAGTGTGTTCGCGATGATATTAAGTCACGTTTACAATGTAAAAACAGTTGATTGAATAAATAAAATTAATCGTTATAATGCGCCTAGTTTTAGGGGAGTAGCTAATCTTGCAATGCTGTTAAGCACGCAAGGTGTCTGTATCAACATATTTGGCCTCATGCCATGGTGCAGACAGTAACATGCAGTTAATCACTGATGTTTACCCAGCGAGACCTAAGCACAATCACTGCATCAAGGGGTATGCGGCGGCTTGTGCTTAGTTGTCATTTACCCCTAGGATAATCACATTGGACGCGTTACTCACTTCAACCTTTTCTGTTGCAATTGCTGAAATCGGCGATAAAACTCAATTATTGGCGTTGTTATTAGCGATTCGTTTTAGCAATAAAACGGCCATCATCAGTGCGATTTTATTCGCCACCTTAATTAATCATTTTATAGCTGCGTATTTAGGGCAATGGTCGATAGGCTGGCTTGATCCTCAATGGTCGCGTTATCTTATTGCCGCGAGCTTTTTTGCCATTGCATTATGGGTATTAATTCCAGATAAAATCGACGATGATGATAATCGTTTTTATAAACTCGGGGCTTTTGGCGCGACGTTTATTTTGTTCTTTATTGCCGAAATAGGTGATAAAACACAAATTGCTACCGTGGTGCTAGCCGCTAAATATCAATCATTAACTTGGGTAGTTATCGGTACCACATTAGGCATGCTTATCGCCAATGTGCCTGTGGTGTTAGCGGGGCATTTTAGTGCGAACAAGTTACCCATGACCCTTATCCACCGAGGTTGTGCCGTATTGTTTGCACTGCTTGGTGTGGCCACGCTCATGTGGTAAATACCATTCCGCATTAATAAGTGACCACTCAGAATGCGTCCAGCGGTTTTTGATTAAGGCGTCGCTATGTAGTAATGGTTGTTCCCTTTCAAATAGCGAGAACGCAGAGCAAAAGCGGCTGGGGCATTCCTTTCAGGCGAGTTTTAAAAGGACTTACACTGCGTTGCATGACTTCGAAAGAGAATAACTATTCATTCAGTCATTCGCCTTGTTTAAGCCCTTTTAAATTCTCGCTGAGAGATCACTTACTAACGCGCAATGGTATAAAGAGGTATGATGATAAATAGCCCTTTACTTGATAATAGAACCGCCAGAGCTTTGCCTTGGGTGGTGGCGATTGCATTTTTTATGCAATCACTGGACGGCACGATTTTAAACACCGCCTTGCCTGGAATGGCCAGCGACTTAAATGAAGATCCACTGCGCATGCAAGGCGTTATTATTGCCTACATGCTTACCGTCGCGTTATTGATCCCCGCATCAGGCTGGATAGCCGATCGCTTTGGCACCAAAAAGATCTTTTTCAGCGCGATTGTATTGTTTAGTTTCGGATCGTTACTTTGTGCCTTATCAAATTCACTTGATATGTTGATTGGCGCGCGGGTGGTGCAAGGGCTCGGTGGCGCATTGATGTTTCCTGTCGGGCGATTGGTGATACTGAGGGCTTATCCGCGATCAGAGTTGGTACGGATTATGGGGTTTATTACTATCCCAGGATTACTCGGCCCATTAATAGGCCCAGCAATGGGCGGTTGGATGGTGCAATATTTAACCTGGCATTGGATTTTTTTAATTAACCTGCCAGTAGGGCTCATTGGTTGTTATGCCGCGCTCAAGTTTATTCCCGACTTACGTGGCAAACAAAAAACACGCTTTGATAGTGTAGGTTTTTTGTTGTTTGGTAGTGCAATGTTGTTGATTACCATTGCGATGGAAGGATTGGGCGAACTGCATTTACCCCACTTACGAGTCATGTTGCTGTTATTTGCAGGCATGGCATGCTTGATAGCATATTGGTTACGAGCGGGCCGCATTGCAAAGCCACTATTTTCACCCTCATTGTTTAAAACTAACACTTTTTCCATTGGTATTTTTGGTAACCTTTTTGCCCGTTTGGGGAGCGGTGCTTTGCCATTTTTAGTGCCGTTATTATTACAAATCGCATTAGGTTATTCTCCCTCTCAAGCGGGGATGAGCATGTTACCGTTGGCCGCAGCAGCAATGCTCGCTAAGTGGTTGGCTCGTCCAATCATCGAGCGTTTTGGTTTTCGTATCGTATTAACCGGGAATACTTTGGCTCTGGGTTTGATGTTGGCTAGTATGGGATTAGTCAGCGAACAAACACCATACTGGTTTATGTTGTGTATGTTGGCGGTTCTGGGGGCCATTAATTCATTGCAATTTACGGCCATGAATACCGTGACGCTGATTGATTTAGATGACGAGAGTGCCAGTAGCGGTAACAGTCTATTGTCTGTGGTTGCTCAACTAGCATTAAGTCTAGGCGTGGCCTGTGCGGGGGCATTGTTGGGTGGCTTTAGTGCGGGTGTCAGTAGCGGCAGTCAAGCAGAGGTGTTAAGTGCATTTCAATTAACCTTCGTTACCGTAGGCATCATGACGATGTTTGCAGCGGCCATTTTTTCACTGCTGCCTAAAGAGGTTGGCCGGCAGGTTTATACCCAATCAACTTGAAGAGACGTGATTCAGAGCTTCACCGTGTTTTCAACGCTAGGCGCGTTAATGCGGATACCTTATAAATTAGCACAACAACGCTCTTGATTTAATCATCAGGGGAACACGGTGAAACTCCCATAGGGCAAGTTTTACACGCGTTGATACTGCGGCATTTGTTAATTTAGCTGATTTTGGAAAGGGAGCAACCATTACCCGCAATCAATGCCTTGCCTAAACGCGTGTAAATTCTTGCTGAAATCGAGCATCTTCAGGTTGTTTGGGCACAAGATAGAATACTTAACTCAAATTTGTGCTCTAAGGCACACTCCAGTTGACTTAGTTGGTTAAAATATAAACATGAGTCTCGTTTTTTTATATCACTAAGGAGTGGGGTATGAGTATTAAAAAACACGGTTTATCAATTGGCATTAATCGTATTGAGAATGTTTTCTTTGTGACGTTAAAAGCCGTCGGAACGTTAACCCATGAAGATTATCTGGTGATTACGCCAATGCTTGAAGGTGCGTTAAGCCAGGTTGATCAACCTAAAATTAGCTTATTACTCGATGCGACAGAGCTTGAAGGTTGGGATTTGCGTGCTGCCTGGGATGACTTACAGCTGGGGTTAAAGCATGAGTCTGAATTTGAACGCGTTGCCATATGGGGTAATAAGACCTGGCTAGACTGGGCCACTAAAATGGGCAGTTGGTTTATGTCAGGTGAAATGAAGTATTTTGAAGACCAACATGACGCATTAAAATGGTTACGCTATTAGATATTAGTGGCCTTGAAAAAGAAAAACCTAGCGTAAATTGCTAGGTTTTTTTTAAGCATCATGTATCTATGCCGTAGTATTAATATTATGACCGCTATTACCCACAGGTTGCGGTGGCGCGGCGGCTTCAATCAACTGCAGTGCCATTTGGCCTTCTGCTTCTTGCTGATCTTTCGCCATTACAGCGACTTTCAAACTGTTACCAGAATCAATCGTTGTAGGCATTGATGATGGTGCATTCACACTGATTGGCATGCGTTGTCCTCAGTTTTGACTTGTGTTTATTTCTATCGGCTTAACAGTGTAAAACTTGAGCGATAAATCATTTTATTTCTCGTGACGCGTTAATACATTGCGCGCAATTAATGTGTGATATAATTAAATTTTGATGAAATTCCGTGTTAGATCTGTCTGGATACAGATTTGAATATTATTGGTGAGCTGAGTAAAGCCTATGTCTATTAAAAATGCCCCCGAGCAAGCGGTTAATCCTTTAGCACTTGAAAACCAAGTGTGTTTTTCATTATACAGTGCTACCAATGCGATGGTCCGCGCATACCGACCACTGTTAGACGGATTGTCGCTAACATACCCGCAATATTTGGTGATGATGGTGTTGTGGAAAGAACCTGGTATTAGCGTGAAAACCCTAGGTGAAAAGCTGCATCTTGATTCTGGTACATTAACACCGTTACTTAAACGCCTTGAGGCTAAAGAGTTAGTCAGTCGTGGCCGCAGTGAATTAGATGAACGAGTGCGGGTGTTACACGTTACCGAAGCGGGACGTGAGTTACATCAACAAGCGTTAACGGTTCCAGAGCAAATGCGCTGCAAAGTGGGCGGAACGCTTGAGGATCTCGCTCAACTTAAACAATTATGCGATCAGGCATTTGCCATGCTGAATTCGGGCGAGGCAACAAGCTGTGAAATGTGAATATTTTCAGCGCGGTGATTGTTTATCATGCCGCAACATTTTGCAGCCGATGCCACAACAAATAGACAAAAAACAACAGCAGCTTATTGAACTATTTAGCGATCTTAGCGTAGCAAAATGGTTAGCTCCGGTATTAAGCGCCGAGTCTGGTTTTCGTAACAAGGCTAAAATGGTGGTGTTGGGCGCTGCGCATCAACCTATTTTAGGCCTGGTGAACCCACAAGGTGAGGCGGTTAGTTTATGTGATTGCAGCTTGTATCCGCAAGACATGCAAATTCTTCTGCATCGATTACAACGTTTTGTGCAACAGGCCGGGTTACCGCCTTACCGAGTGGATAAAGCCAAAGGTGAACTGAAGTATATTTTACTGACTCGTAGCCAAATACAGGGCCAGTTTATGTTGCGCTTTGTACTGCGCAGTGAGCAAGCCATTACCCGAATTGAACGTGAGTTACCGCAACTATTACACGAGTTTCCAGCGATCGCGTTAGTGTCAGTGAATATTCAACCTGTGCACATGGCGATATTAGAGGGCGAGCAAGAAATCTTTTTAACCGAGGCCACTCGTTTAGAAGAGCAGTTTAATCATGTGCCGCTGTTTATTCGGCCTAAAAGCTTTTTTCAAACCAACCCAGATGTGGCGGCCAAGTTATATCACACTGCCCGCGAGTGGGTTGCAGAGTTTAACCCGAGTTATATTTGGGATCTATTCTGTGGCGTAGGGGGTTTTGGCCTGCATTGTGCCGACAAACATATTCGTTTAACGGGTATTGAAATTGAAGCGGAAGCGATTGAGTGCGCCAAAATGTCTGCTGAAAAGTTGGGGTTAACAAATGTTGATTTCAGTGCGCTTGACTCGACACAGTTTGCTCAAGGGCAAGCAACTCAAGACAAGCCTGATTTAATTATCGTCAATCCTCCAAGACGTGGTTTAGGCGAAGCATTGTGTCGTTCATTAAGTCTTTTTGCCCCTAAAGCGATAGTGTACTCAAGCTGTAATCCCAACTCCTTAGTGGTTGATTTAGCCAATATTGAGGGCTACCAGATTACCAAGGTGCAGTTGTTTGATATGTTTCCGCATACTGACCATTTTGAAGTGTTAGTCATGTTAGAAAAACAGTAAGTTAACAGTAGTGTGGTCATGAAATTGTCATTTTTATGTCATAAAATGATGGCTTCACACAAAAAGGAACTGGGCGATGTGGCAAATATTTAGTCGTTTTTTAGCATTAGGCTTAATCAGTTTTGGCGGCCCTGCGGCTCATATTGGTTATTTTAGAAAAGCATTTGTTGATGAATTACAATGGCTTGATGGTAAGCAATACGCCAGTTTTGTTGCCTTAAGCCAATTTATGCCAGGTCCGGGCTCAAGCCAGGTTGGTTTTGCCATTGGTTACCACAAAGGGGGTTTATTTGGTGGGCTCGCGGCATTTTTAGGCTTTACGTTACCGTCATTTCTATTGTTGTTTTTATTTGCGGTAACCAGTGCGCAGTGGCTAGAAATCACTGCAGTGCAGGGCATGATCCACGGATTAAAACTGTTAGCCGTCGTGGTCGTTGCCGATGCGACATTGTCCATGTTTAGCCAATTTTGTCAGCGTAAAACCGCCAAAGTATTAATGGCTGCAACTGCGGTGGCCATTATCTTAATGCCGTCAATGCTAATGCAAATTGCAGTGTTAGTGATTGCCGCCATTCTTGGCGTGGTATTACTGACGCGTGGTGAAAATATTACCCCCGAAAATCCCCCTATCGAACTTGATTATCGTTGGCTGGCTTTGTTTATTTTGTGTTTAGCCAGCTCACTGTATTTTATGGGGCATGATGACAGTTTAGGGCAAATTTTTGCGCAGTTTTTTCAAGTCGGAAGTTTAGTGTTTGGTGGCGGCCATGTGGTGCTGCCATTACTCGAGGCCAGTGTAGGTGACTACATTACTCCCGACCGCTTTTTAACCGGCTATGCACTTGCGCAAGCCATCCCTGGGCCTATGTTTACCCTTGCCACCTTTTTAGGGGCCGATTTATGGTTAGAGTCTCCTATTTTAGGCGCCATAGTCGCCACTTTAGCGATATTTTTACCGGGTTTTTTACTGATGTTAGTCGGATTGAAAAGCTGGCATACCATTAGTCAGCGCCCCAATATTGCCGGCGCATTAGCAGGTGTAAATGCGGCGGTTGTCGGTTTACTGTTAGCGGCACTGTATCAACCGGTATTTACCAGCGCTGTCATCATGCCGCTTGATATGGCATTGGTAATTATTGGATTTAGTCTTTTAAAAGTATTCAGGCCAGGCATTGTTTGGCTTGTTGTGGGTTTTGCTGCAATAGGCGCGTTATTGACGCTAATCTAAGTTCAACTTCCATCTTGTTTATTTTTGCGACATGTTTCACTTTATTTGTGTGCAAAGTTTGGCTACATGCTGTAAACATCTATACTTAATAGATTATTACAACAAAAAGGCTGCCAACTATGCTGAAATCCTCCCTCCGCAATAAGCTTTTGGGATTATCTCTAATTCCATTATCATTAATTTTAGCCGTTTTATTGAGTCTGTTTTATGTTAACGAGGGGACTTCGTTAGAAAATGATATTGCCCAATTTAGGGGCGAGTTAGTTTCAGAGAGAAAAAACCAACTGGCTGAAGCCACTGAGATTGCTCGTGGTGTTGTGGACTATCAACTATCGCTAGGCAGCAGCGGTGATGTAAAACAAGCCTTACGTGATTTACGCTTCGGCAGTGCAGGATATTTTTACATCTATGACACTGCGGGGGTAAACATCTTCCATGCGACGATGCCTGAGCTAGAAGGGCAAAACAAAATTGATATGGCTGACCCTAATGGTACCAAAGTTATCGTCGGGTTATTAAATTCAGCTAAATCTGGTGATGGTATCTTTTCTTATTTTTATAAAAAGCCCGGTACGGAGCAATTAATTGAAAAGCTCGGTTACGCCGTAATGGTGCCTAACACCAACTGGATGTTGGGAACTGGTGCATATATTGATGATATTGAAGAGTCCATCGCCAAGTTTCACGATGAAAAAGCCGAACGCATGAACAGCAAAACTGTCATGTTTTTATTAATGGCGTTGGGATTAACCGGTATTACGGCATTTGTGGTTGTGTTGATGGCTCACAAGCTGGTTGTTCCTATCCAGAATATGGCCAACTCACTAAACGATATTGCCAAAGGTGACGGTGACTTAACCAAACGTTTAGACGTGACGAGCGAAGATGAAATTGGCCAATTAGGCAGTGCGTTTAATTTATTTGTCGATAAGCTGCAAACGATTATCGGTGATGTAGCGAGTGCGACAGACAGAGTTAAACACGGCGCGCAAAGCATTAGTGGCCAAATGGTTTCAATGACCGAACAGCTTTATAGCCACAATAATGAAATCGATCAAATCGTGACGGCCATTACTGAGATGTCAGCAACGGCAAATGATGTGGCGCACAATACCAGCATGGTTGCAGAAGCAACGCATACCGCATCTGGCAACGTGACGAAAGCACAAGAGTGTGTCGATACTTCATTAACGGAAGTGTCTAATTTAATGAAGCAAATCGATAACGCAGCAGCAGATGTGAAATCGTTAAGTGAGCAATCGCAGAAAATTAACTCTGTATTGAGCGTGATTGGTGGTATTGCAGAGCAGACTAACTTACTGGCGTTAAACGCAGCCATTGAAGCAGCACGTGCTGGTGAACAAGGGCGTGGTTTTGCGGTTGTAGCCGATGAAGTGAGAAATCTCGCCAGCCGAACCCAAAGTAGCACAGTAGAAATTAACGACATGTTATCGCAATTACATAAGTTAGTGACTAAAGCGGTGCAGACTATGCAAGAAAGCCAAACGAGTTGCTTAAGCTCGGTAGAGTCATCGCGGGCAATCTCAGAAAGCCTAGGCGCGGTTACATCCTCAGTGACCAGTATTAGTGACATGAGTACCCAAATTGCGACCGCTGCGACTGAGCAAAGCTCTGTGACTGAAGAGATCCATCGCAATGTTAACTCGGTGCAAGAAATTGTTAACTCACTATTGGCTGCCAGCCAGGATGCATCTGGCTTGAGTAAAGATGTGGCCAACGAGGGGCAAACTCTTGCGAAGTTAGTGGGGCAATTTAAGGTGTAACTCGCCGTACAGTTTCACTATTAACTCGACAGAAAATGAACCCGAAGTGGGTTCATTTTTTTATGGCTAAACGCTTATGAAGTGAACGGCCGTTGTCGTGAAATATATTCGCCATTAGTTTGTTAATAATCGACCTTTCGGTCTAGGTTTAGCGCGTGTCATGGGGTAAAATGCGCCGTTGCACCTTTTGTTAACTGCTAATTTAAGTTGAATATTCATGTTTGAAGTTAATCCGGTAAAATTCAAAATCAAAGAGCTCGCTGAACGTACTGAGTTACTTCGGGGGTATCTTTGACTACGCTGCTAAAAGTGAGCGTTTAGAAGAAGTCAGTCGTGAACTGGAAAGTTCAGAAGTGTGGAACGTACCTGAACGTGCGCAAGCACTGGGTAAAGAGCGCGCGGCATTAGAAGCGGTTGTTAAAACCATTAATGATATGGACGCAGGTCTTGAAGACATCGAAGGATTGCTTGAATTAGCCATCGAAGAAGATGACGAAGAGACGTTTAACGATGCCGCGGCTGAACTTAACATTTTAGACACCCGTTTGGCTGACTTAGAATTCCGCCGGATGTTTTCGGGTAAAAGTGACGCATCGAATTGTTACCTGGATATTCAATCTGGTTCGGGCGGTACTGAGGCGCAAGATTGGGCCAACATGGTATTACGCATGTATTTGCGTTGGGGCGAAGCCCACGGCTACAGTCCAGAATTAATGGAAGTCACCGACGGTGATGTTGCGGGTATTAAAGGCGCAACCATTAAATTTAACGGCGAATATGCTTTTGGTTGGATGCGCACCGAAACGGGCGTGCATCGTTTAGTGCGTAAGTCGCCATTTGACTCATCTGGCAAGCGTCATACGTCTTTCTGCTCGGTGTTTGTTTACCCAGAAATTGACGATGACATTGAAATCGAGATTAATCCATCTGAACTGCGTATTGATACTTACCGAGCCTCTGGTGCGGGTGGTCAGCACGTTAACAAAACGGATTCTGCGGTACGTATTACTCACTTGCCAACCAATACCGTTGTGCAATGTCAAAACGATCGTTCGCAACACAAAAACCGTGACTCAGCCTATAAGCAATTAAAAGCGAAGTTGTACGAGTTAGAAATGCATAAACAAAATGCCGACAAACAAGCTGCTGAAGATGCTAAATCAGACATCGGCTGGGGCAGTCAAATCCGTTCATACGTATTAGACGATGCACGAATTAAAGATTTACGTACAGGGGTTGAGAACCGCAATACTCAATCTGTGTTGGATGGTGATTTAGATAAGTTTATTGAAGCCAGCCTAAAATCAGGACTTTAGTTTAATCAAATTAACTTTTTTCGCCATGTATCAAAGTGTGGCGAGCAAACGCGAGAATATAACATGACCGAACACGTACAAGATGAAAACAAACTGATTGCAGAGCGTCGCGCTAAACTCGATCACATCCGTACTAGCTGCCCTGCAAATGCTCATCCTAATACATGGCAACGTAGCCATAAAGCGGCTGAATTACAGGCGCAATATGGTGAACAAACTAAAGAAGACCTTGAAACGTTAGGTTTTCAAACCAGCATTGCTGGTCGTATTATGGCTAAGCGTGGTCCATTTTTAGTGATTCAAGACGTGTCTGGTCGTATTCAAGCGTATGCTGGCAAGCCAGTACAAGGCGACTTAAAAGAACGTTATCAAGGTTTAGATATCGGTGACATCATTGGTGTTAAAGGTCAGCTGCACTTATCTGGCAAAGGCGACTTGTACGTCAACATGGAAGAGTATCAGTTGCTGACTAAAGCGCTGCGTCCATTGCCTGAAAAATTCCACGGTTTAACCGACCAAGAAACGCGTTATCGTCAGCGTTACGTTGATTTGATCGTTAACGAAGACTCACGTAATGCCTTTATCATGCGCTCTAAAGTGGTTGCTGCCATCCGTAACTTTATGGTCAAAAAAGAGTTCATGGAAGTTGAAACCCCAATGATGCACGTTATTCCTGGTGGTGCATCTGCACGTCCATTTGTCACGCATCACAACGCATTAGACATGGCAATGTACTTACGTATCGCGCCAGAGCTATACCTTAAGCGTTTAGTTGTAGGTGGTTTTGAGCGTGTGTTCGAAATTAACCGTAACTTCCGTAACGAAGGTTTGTCGCCACGTCATAACCCAGAATTCACCATGATGGAATTCTATATGGCTTATGCTGATTACAAAGACTTGATGGACTTAACCGAAGAAATGCTAGGCTCAATTGCTCAAGAATTATTGGGCAGCACTAGCATGCCTTATGGTGAAGAGACCGTTGAGTTTGGTGGCGCTTATGCTCGTTTAAGCATGTTAGAAGCGATTCAAAAGTACAATCCAGACAACGCGACAATTCAGGCAATGACCTACGAGCAAGTTAAAGACGTAGAGTTTATGCGTGATTTAGCCAAGAGCCTGGGCATCAAGTTAGAAAAATTCTGGACTTGTGGTCAGCTACTAGAAGAAATCTTTGGTGAAACAGCAGAACCTAAGTTAATGCAACCTACGTTCATTACCGGTTACCCAGCTGATATTTCGCCTCTAGCACGTCGTAACGACAACAATGATTTCATTACCGACCGTTTTGAGTTCTTTATCGGTGGCCGTGAAGTGGCTAACGGCTTTAGCGAGCTTAACGATGCAGAAGATCAAGACAACCGCTTTAAAGCGCAGGTTGATGCCAAAGATGCGGGCGATGACGAAGCGATGTTCTACGATGCAGATTACATTACTGCACTTGAGCACGGCTTACCGCCAACAGCAGGCCAGGGTATTGGTATCGACCGTTTAGTGATGTTATTCACTAACACTCATACTATCCGTGACGTGATTTTATTCCCAGCGATGCGCCCACAAGCGTAATTGCCTTGTTGGCTCTTCGTTGAGTTAGCGCTAATCGTTGATGAATTGAGTTTATCGCCGATTAAAAAAACAAAACCAGCCTGCGGGCTGGTTTTTTGTTTTAGTGAATCTCTCTAACCCTTTAATTAAAAACGGGCGTTGACCATTTGGAAGGTTTTGTAACCGCCAGTGAGGTTACGCACCTTAAAGCCGTGTTGAGTGAGCATGCGATAAGCAACATGTCCACGTAAACCAACCTGGCATAATACCAGTAACTCTTTGTCTTTAGGGAGCTCGTTGAGTCGGTCACGCAGCTGTGGTAGTGGCATATTAATCGCGCCGTCAATGGCGCCCGCAGTGGTAAGCTCGCCTGGGTTGCGCACATCGACAATGACTTGCCCGGCGTTAACTGCGCTTATATCGTGCGAGTGGCAAATCTGCTCATCACCTAATAATACGTTAGCGGCCACCATACCCGCCTGGTTTACCACATCGCGCGCCGAGCCAAATGGTGGTGCGTAGGTGAGCTCAAGGTCGGCCAGGTCGTATACCGTCATGCCAGCACGTTGTGCCACCGCTAATACGTCAATCCGCTTATCGACACCATCAAGTCCTGCCGCTTGAGCGCCTAAAATAGCGCCACTGTCTGGGCTAAATAATAACTTTAGCGTAATAGGATGCGCGCCTGGGTAATAACTTGCGTGGCTGGCGGTATGCACATAAATTTTCTCAAATGGAATGGCTTGTTTACGTAAGCTTTTTTCATTGAGACCGGTAGATGCAATGGCCATATCAAATAGCTTACAAATCGCAGTGCCTTGAGTGGCGCGATATTTTATATTACCACCTAACATGTTATCGGCCGCCAAACGCCCTTGTCGGTTAGCGGGGCCAGCAAGTGGGATTAATGTTGGGTTTCCAGTGACAAAATCAGCAGTTTCTATGGCATCGCCTACGGCATAAATATCAGCATCTGAGGTGCGCATTTCATCATCAACCTCAATACCGCCAAGCTTACCCAATGAAAGGCCGCATGCCGTTGCCAAACTTGTTTCTGGTTTAACACCAATCGCCAAAATCACTAAATCTGTGGCTAATGTTGTGTTATCACTCAGCGTTAATTGCAAATGAAAGTGTGGCGATGCAGGTTTATCGTAATCATCTGTGTTGTCTGCGTCTGCTAGTGGAATAGGGCATTCAGTTACGGCGGCCAATCCGGTTTTTAAACGTAAATCAACATCATTATCAACCAGTTTTTGGTGCAGCATATTGGCCATTTCAAGGTCAACAGGCCCCATAACCTGGTCGGCAAGCTCAAGCAAACTGACCTCTAAGCCTAAATGACGCAACGCTTCGACCATTTCTAAACCAATAAATCCACCACCCACAACCGTGGCATGTTTTGGCTTGTGTAACATTAAGGTGGCGAGAACCTTATCCATATCGGGAATATTACGCAGGCTATGCACAAAGTGGCTATCAATGCCTGGTAGTGGCGGTTTAATCGGTGAAGCGCCAGGGCTTAGTAATAATTTATCATAAGATTCTAGGTAGGTTTCATTGTTTACAAGATTGCGTATGGTCAGTTGTTTAGCCTGGCGATCGATCGCGATCACTTCGTTTAATACTCGCACCTCAACATTAAAACGTGATTTAAAGCTTTCGGGTGTTTGCAGTAATAACGCATCTCTTGATTCTATCTCGCCACTAATATGGTAAGGCAGGCCGCAATTGGCAAACGACACAAACTCGCCTCTTTCTAACATAATGATTTCAGCAGTTTCAGATACTCGTCTTGCTCTTGCGGCTGCCGATGCGCCGCCGGCAACACCACCAATTATGACAATCTTAGTCATGCTTATCTCCAATAAAGTTAAGTCATTAAACCTATTTGTAGATGTGCAATAGGTTTACGGAATAGGTTCTAGGTAATCGATTCGTTTAAATGTGCTTTTTGACATTCAAAACACTGGCCATACATATTGAGGCTGTGGTGATGAATGCTCATACCATGATGCTCAGCCGCTAAGCTTAAACGCAGTTCAATTAACGGGTCGACAAAATCAATGACCTTGCCGCAAGTGAGGCAAATTAAATGATCATGGCGTGGTTTATTGCTGAGCTCGTAAATCGTTTTTTCAGATTCAAGCAAACGACGAGTCACAAGTCCTGCTTGCTCAAAATCAGACATCATCCGATAAACACTGGTGAGTCCAATGCTCTCGCCTTGTGCATTAATGCCTTGAAAGATGCTTTCAACGGTTAAATGCTGCTCATCAACCTGGTTGATAAATTCGAGTAGTTTACATCTTTGGCTGGTTACTTTGAGGCCCGAGTCTTTTAATACTGCTTGCATTAGCCCTACCTATTCACGCCGAACCGTGTTTACTTTGCTGCTGATTTAGCTGATGTTTTTTGTCATCAATGCTTTACCATTAATTAAACTATCAACCACCTTGAACCTTGCTGCTTTCACTAAATTGGCCAGTGTTTGGCGAGAGACTGCCATTGATTTAGCCGCCTCTTGCTGCTGCATACCGAGCAAATCAACTAAGCGTAATGCTTCCATTTCATCCTCAGCCAGAGGTACCTGTTCCAACTGTGTCATTGGAATACCATTAGGCTTGAAACAAATATTGGCAGCTTGGCCGCATATTGTTCTGGGTATTTTGGGTCTCGCCATAATGCACCTCGTTATTGGCATATGCTATTTATACTGGGTTTGATGAAGACTTGCAAGCGTTGTTGAGTATCGATTAGCGATACACAAGCAGAACTTTGAACTAGGGCATATTTTGTCTATATACGATATTGCCGCCATACTTAAAGGGTACCGCAACACTCGTAAGCGTAATCCTACGCGGGTATTTTATCTGTAGAATGGCTCAATGCCCAGCAAGGTTTGGTGCTGCGATACTTGGCTCAATAGCCTAAAGCAATGACACATGTTCTAGCAATAATACGACAATACTTCATTGTGCTGAGCTTTAGTGAATTGAGCTGGGATTATAGAGATGTTACTGCCGTTTATTGTGTGCTAAGCCGCTATGTTGACGATGGTTATTATTCGGTTTTGTTAGCGATTCCAGATTCACTATTCGGTGAATCACACCGTGGCTAACCTATTAAAAATAGTTAGTTTAAGGCACAATAGCCGCATTTAATGCTGTAGCCCAAAGGAACTCACATGACGCAAATAACCCTAACGACGCCAGACGATTGGCACCTTCATTTTCGTGATGGCGACATGCTGCGTGAAACCGTACCCGCTACAGCAAGATTATTTAAACGTGCGATTGTAATGCCCAACTTAGTGCCGCCAGTGACTAATGCCGACATGATTGTGGCTTATCGTGAACGCATTTTAGCTGCGCGCCCACAAGGCTGTGACTTTGAGCCGCTGATGACGCTATTTTTAACCAACAACACCAGCGCCCAAGATATTATCGACGCTAAAGCTGCTGGTGTGGTTGCAGCTAAGTTATACCCTGCAGGCGCGACCACTAACTCTGATACAGCGGTAAAAGCCTTAGATGCGCTATTTCCAATATTTGAGGTGATGGCAGAGCAAGGTATGTTGTTGTTAGTGCACGGTGAAGTGACCGAGTCACATATCGATATTTTTGATCGCGAAAAGCTGTTTATTGACCGCTATTTATCACGCATTGTTGAAGCCATTCCTCAGCTTAAAGTGGTGTTTGAACATATCACCACCAAAGAAGCTGCCGAGTTTGTTGCGGGCGCATCAGCTAATGTAGCCGCCACCATTACACCGCAGCATTTATTGCTAAATCGTAATGATTTATTAGTCGGCGGTGTGCGTCCACATAACTTTTGTTTGCCAGTATTAAAGCGCAATATCCACCAACAAGCACTGCAAGCTGTTGTGGCGACTGGTTCAAGTAAGTTCTTTTTAGGCACAGATTCTGCCCCGCATGAAAAACACCGTAAAGAGTCCGCGTGTGGGTGTGCTGGCTGTTACAGTGCCTGGAGCGCGTTAGAGTTATATGCTCAAGTGTTTGATAACTTGAATGCACTCGATAAACTCGAAGGCTTTGCCAGTTTCCATGGCGCAGACTTTTATGGTTTACCGCGCAACACAGGTACTGTGACATTAGTGAAACAAGAGTGGACAGTACCTGAAGAAATTATTTTGCCAAACGGTAACCCTATTGTGCCATTTTTTGCTGGCCAAACTGTGAATTGGAAAGTGAAAAACGCTTAGCTATCTGGCAGTAAGCAAATAAAAATGCCTGTGGTATTAATGGTCATCCATTTAATAGCACGGGCATTTTTTATGGCAATATTATTGTGTTTAGCATCGCCGTCAAAACAGAGTTTAAAGGGATTGCATACTTGCTTGTGTTTCGAGTAGAGCTTCAAATTCAGCTTGCGGTAAAGGCTTACTGAATAAATAGCCCTGACCATAATCGCATTTCAATGCATTGAGTAATTGATATTGCTCCTCAGTTTCAATGCCTTCAGCCACCACACATAAATTAAGTCCATGGCCCATTGCGATTGCCGCGCCCACCAATTCTAAATCACCTGGATCGACGGTAATGTCATTAATAAAGCTCTTATCCACTTTTAATGTATCAAATGGGTAGCTGCGTAAATAACTTAATGATGAGTAGCCTGTACCAAAATCATCCATAGAGATACTGACACCAATATCGCTTATGGCAGATAAATTATTATCAATAATCTGATCACCACTGAGTAATACCCCTTCGGTGATCTCTAACTCAACGCTATTAGGTTGAATGTCATATTGGGCTAATAAGGCTTTAAGCAAATAGACAAATTTGTGTTCTCTAAATTGCTTTGGTGACACATTAATGGCAATTTTAAATTGGCGATTAAAGTAAGTTTGCCAATGATAAGCCGCAGAAAAAGCGGTTTCTAAAACGTATTGGCCAATAGGGACAATTAACCCTGTTTGCTCCGCGATAGGAATAAACTCATCGGGAGTGACATGGCCAAGCTCTGGGTTATGCCAGCGTAGTAACGCTTCAGCACCAATGATTTTACGGGTTTTAATCTCCACTAAGGGTTGGAAGTGTACCGACAGCTCATGGTTTTTTAAGGCGCCACGAAGTTGCTCTTCTACCCTTAGTCGGCGATGCATGTCCTGATTCATTTGTTGAGTAAAAAAGGTATAAGTATTGCGGCCCAGATCTTTAGAATGATACATCGCAGAGTCGGCTTGCCTCAGTAACTCTTTAGCGTCCAAGCTGTCATTAGGGTAAAGCGCAATACCAATACTAATCGTTGATACCAGTTCACGATTTTCAAGCTTAAAAGGCGTGTCAAATTGTTGCAGTAACTTATTGGCTGTCACTTCAACATCAAGCTGATCATTAATGTTATTTAAAATAATGATAAATTCATCACCGCCTAAACGGCCCACTACATCGTTTTCTCGGATCGTGTCTTGCAGCCGAGTTGCGGCTAACACCAAGAGATCGTCGCCAACAGAGTGCCCTAAAGTATCATTCACTTTTTTAAAGTCGTCTAAATCTAAAAAGAGTATTGCCACTTGTTTTTTCGCTCGGTGAGCTTCTTTAATCATTTGTGCCAGCCTATCAAGTGACAGTAAACGATTAGGCAATCCAGTTAAACTATCGTAATGCGCTTGATGAAGGATTTTTTCTTCTTGCTGTTTATAATGTGTAACATCTTGTTTTAATGCTAAATAATGTTTTATTACACCATTAATATCAAAAATTGGAGCAATATGAGCTTGTTCCCAAAATATCTCCCCGTTTTTCTTTCTATTTTGCAGTTCGCCTTGCCACGATTTTCCAGTAACAATAACCTCCCATAACTCTTTGTACTGTGATCTTGGGGTTAACCCCGACTTTAAGATACTGGTTTGTTGACCAATCACTTCGTCGGCACAATATCCTGATATTTTTTCAAAAGCGCTGTTTACGTATTCTATTTTGCTATTGGTATCGGTTAACACCATCGATATTGGACTTTGCTCAATAGCTTGTGACAATGTTAATGCTTGAGCTTCAGCTTTTTTCTGGGCACTTAAATCGATGTCGAGACAGTACATTTCAATTTCATTTTCTGTGTTGTTAATTAATGCATGAGACGAATACACCTGCACATTACTGCCGTCAGATCGCATGAGTACTAACTCTTCTGCCGGAATGGGTAAGCCCTCGTTTATCCAGGCATTTACATTGTCGATAACATGTTGGCGATACGGCGCAGGAATAATAAGGTCTTCAAGCTTACTTCCCAGAGCTTGTTCTTTGCTGTAGCCGTAAAGGTTTTCACTGGCTTGATTCCAGAAAATCACCTCACGATTTTTGTTATATCCTTGAACCGATATTGCAGGGATCCGTTCAAAGATATGTCTAAACTTCGATTCACTGAGTAAGAGTTTCTTTTCTGCCTCAATGCGCTCTGAAATATCTTTAACAAAGCAAAAAAACATGCCGTTATCACCGTCCCAATAACTGACCGTTACTTCTACATGGTAAAGGTGACCTTGTTTATGTTTGTGTAATGACGTGTAATTAAAACGCTGATCGCGTTTTGCGCGGTCAAGGTTATGCGTTGAAAATTGGCGTTTATCATCGGTTTCAATTTGATTAACTGACAGGCTAATTAACTCATCTGTAGTGTAACCCGTCATATTGGCAAAGCTTTGATTCACTTCAATAATGCTGCCGTCTAGTGACGCAATAACAAAACCATCTTGGGCGGTGCTAATAATATTATGGTAAGTGGACTCACTGCGCTGTAGTTGCTCTTCGATATGTCTTTTTTCTGCTACATCCTGGCTTACTCCAACAATCCCTAAAATATCACCATCGACATTGGTAAATGGTGTCTTTTGAGTGCGGTAAATGTGTTCAATACCATTGGCTGCGACAATCTTGTCTTCGCAAACCATGGTCGCTCTTTGTGTTAATGCTTGAGTGTCATCGTGAATAAACTTGTTGGCTTGTTGCGCGCTAAAAAATTCATGGTCGGTGCGGCCCTTGATTTGATCTAATGTCAGGGTCATTTCGTTGGCAAAGGCTTTATTACAGCCTAAATATTTACCGTCAGTCGATTTATAAAAAATGAGATCGGGTATGCCATCAATAATATTTTGCAGGAGGTTTTTTTCGGTTTCGAGTAACTGTTGATGGCGCAATAACTCTTGTGCGAGTTTTTTGCTGTCAATGCGATGTTTAAGCAACAACCCTAATAAAAATGAGAGAGCGGTAAAGACCGAAAGCAATGTTAGGCTAATGGTCGAAAGAATCTTGTATCTATCGTCAATGGGCATCAATAGCAAACAAGCAATCACCACAAGTTCAACGATGAAGCTCATCGCGAGAATATTTTTCCAGTTAAGGTGATTGTGGGATTTTTTTAACCAATATCGCCAACTTAACCCCACTAGCGCGCTGGTGAAAATGATCAAACTACCAATGTAAACGCCATCACCACCCAGGTAAACTCTGAAGCTTGTAGCGAGCAATACTGCGACAAATGTAGGAATAAAACCAAAAAATAAACCGCTTAAACTGAGTAGTATCCAGCGTGCATCAAAAAACACCCCTGGGCGCAGCTCCCAAGGATTACTCATAACGCTTATGGCGATGATGCCAATAAAAATACCGCTTAATATTGACTTGTAGCGGATGGAAGCAATGTTTTGTAATCTAACCGCGTCGAAGATCACGACGAGTGCTAGCAATAAGACTGCGTTATTCAATAAGCTAAAAAAACTATCCATTTATACCCCGCAAGTAAAAGGGAGTGTCATCCATTACGCTTTACATCGCCAATACTTGGGCGATCAAACAGGGTTATCGTTATCGTATCAATATGTTGCCCTTTATCATCATATTGGCGACATCGCTGTTTGCACATTTAACACTATCTATTGAGTTTAGTCGTAAATTGATTTTTAACATAAAATCAGACATTAAATTTATCGATATAAAGGCAGCATTCTTTGTCGTTAATCTACACGCTAGCATGCAACATTATAGATGGCTAAACAATGGCGGATATTGTTTTAATTAATGTGAAATAACGCATAGGTATTTTATTTTGATATTATTTCTATGGCGGTTTAAATAATTAATACAGTGAGATAAACGTAATACTCACAATCAACAAGCAAAACTAGCGATAAAATCTGTAAGAAAATCGCTAACGCTGGGGTCTTTTAAATCAATACAACTTGCTTGATGGCCAAGCAATACATTAAAAGGACAACCCCATGAAATTATTATCAACCAAGACGAGCGCAATTAAGTCTATCGTCACCCCCGCTATTATCAGCTTGAGTTTACTATTTGGATTTCAGGTACAGGCATCAAGTTTAACCGTGCCAGATTCGCTCATTGTAGAAACCGTTAACGGCGAAAATGTAAGCTTTGACAGCACCATCGGCCTTAAGCGCGGCCAACAGTTGGTAGAGATAAATTACCGTGATTTGTTTCAAGACAATGCGGATGACTCAGGTTACTGGGTTCGCTCAAAGCCACTTTATCTCACGTTAAATGTGGCTAAAAACCAGCGCTACGAAATCATCACTCCGACAATTTACAGCGCCGAAGATGCACGCGAGTTTTTAGATAATCCACAAGTTAAATTAACGGTAAACGGGCAGCATCATGATAACGTTGAGCTACTCACTCAAGCACAATTATTGACTCAACTGATGCTTAAGTAGGGGTATTGTTAACTCCGCAATAAGTTTATTGTGCTTCCACATGGCCATTACTCCCACTAAAAGCCCAGGCCCTAAAATAGGAATAGAAATAAAAAGGTAGCCTAGGCTACCTTTTGTTTTTGCATCATAAGCGTAAATGGTATAACCAATGACTCACCAAATAGCTCATGTTGTGAATGATTACTTACTGTCTGAACGAATGACCAGTTCAACCCGGCGGTTTTGTTTCTGGCCCGCTTCATCAAGGTTATTGGCAATAGGCGAGTACTCACCAACCCCTTTGGCTTCCACTTGCTGTGCAGAAATAGAGAACTGTTTAATCAAACGGGTTTTAATTGCTGTAGCACGTTTTTCTGACAAGGTTTGGTTATACGCTTGCGAACCTTGGTCGTCTGAATGTCCTACCACATAAAAAAGCTGTTTAGGGTGCGTTTGAAGGTATTGAGCGACCACTTCTACAATCGGATAAGCCTCAGGCAGTAGTTCATCGCTATCATACTTAAACAGTAAACCGTCTAGTGCCACATGGCCGCTTTTAGCAATCTCGTCGGTTAAGCCCTGCAAATCAATTCCGACTCGATTATTATTTAATGTGGTTTCTTCAATGATTCGGATTTCAGCAGATAATCGCCCTGAAAACCCAATGACGTATACCATAGCGTAAACGTCACCTTCAGCTCTTTCTAGCTTATAGAGTCTATAAAATTGGTTTTCTTCGCGACCAATTGCTGAATGTAATGCTATCTTAGTTTCTAATGTATCTTCGTCTCCGCATGCTTTCCCTAAACAGGTATAAACTTCAGTAAAACCAAGTTTGGTTAATGCGTTATGATAGTTTGCATCAATCTCAAATTCTGAGTAAGTACGTGGCAATATGTATACAATATCGGTAACTTTCCCTTCCAGTTCCAACGTTTTGTAGTTATCTCCAGCAAGTACTAAGGTTTGGTTAAAGCCATGAGTGATATATTCCTGTATGTAAGCTCCTGGGACTCTGCTTAGCATCGGGTGATCAACTGAGCTTTTAGTATCTTTATCGCTATTGTCTTTAACCGTTATTTCACTCACAGCCTGAGATAAATAATCTTGATTTGTCGTCACCAAATCTAATGGTTCATCGATGATTTCTATAATATCCAATTCTACATTGGTCGCATTCTGCCAGCCAGCCGCATATATCGATATGTAAACTTGTTTTTTAGGCAGGGTAATATGTGCTGTTATTAGTGATGGAGAACTACTGGAAATATTTGTCAAAGGCGATATAAATGAAGATAGTTTACGTTCATGACCGCAAGTGGCTTGCTCACATTCAAAAATAATCTCAGCATTGAGCGCGTTAAGCTGTTTTTTGTAGTTATTGATTAAATGAGCAGAGGTATAAGATGGCGGTAGCTCATAGTTGGTTCTAGTCAGTTTGCCTTTCACTTCTTTCGATTGAATATTTTGATCGTCGATTGCCGTGATCAATTGCACCGGTGTGAAGTGTCTAAGTTCACTCTTTGTATCTTTTACCTCTTTGGGCTCAGAAAATAATTCTTGTGTTGTCGCAGAAAACGCATTCATTGCTGGCATCATCGCCATGATGACGGCTAATGATATAAGTGCGGGTTTTAACATTTTAACTCCCTGTTGTGTATGTGGGTTGTGAATAAAATAATAACTACAAAATACCGCATTAAATGTTCGTGTTCAAAAAAATGATATAAAATATAGAAAATTTATTATCAGAATTAACCGATTATATTCATTAAGTTACTATCTTGATTACATTAAATTGTATTACTGTGCACTATCCTAGGAAAAGTGAAATCACACAATAGTACATTACAAAGTATGTATTGTTGTTCTGCGGTAATACTTGGTGATAATTGATTTGTTTTTTTTATGTGAAATAATTTAAGAACTGTAATTAAACTTTCAGTAAATGAATAACTTTAACATTGAATAACTTTAACATTGGAGGTTCGAGGGTGAACAAATTGAAGCAAAAAGGTCAAGGTATGACCGAATACATAATTATTGTAGCGCTAATTGCTGTTTCAGCGATCGGTGTATACAGCTTTTTTGGCCAAACAATCCGTAACCAAGTTGCAGGTTTATCGGCTGAAATGTCAGGTCAGGAGTCTACTGCTCAAATTGGTGCAGCTAAGGCTTCTGCGGTTACTGCAACTACAGTAGCGGCTAAAAAGTATAATTTAGGCAATTATGATGAAGCTGCAAACAAAAGTGCTAAATAATTAACTATTAACCTACTTAATTATATTCAATTAGGTAGGTTACCTTATTATCAAAAGGATCCTGATATGAAAAAAAGTCAATTAGGTCAAGGTATGACCGAGTACATCATTATTGTGGCATTAATTGCTGTTTCGGCGATTGGTGTATACAGTTTTTTTGGACAAACCATTCGTAATCAAGTTGCTGGTCTTTCGGCCGAAATGTCAGGACAAGATTCGAGTTCACAAATTACTGCAGCACAAACCGCCGCAGGAGCTGCCAGTACCACCGCTAATAAAAAGTATAATTTAGGTAATTATAATGAAGGTGCAAATTCGGCTGCGGGAGGAAGTACTTCAGGCGGTGGAAGTACTGGTGGCGGAACGGTTGTAGATTAACGCCTTATCACAACTCATGGATGAACTAACGAATGGAAAGTAATACAGGATTTTTAAAGCAAAAAGGTCAATCTTTAGTCCTTTCTTTGATATTAATGTCTTTTGCTGCAATGACAGTGTTGTACAGCTATAACACTGCTCAATTAAATATAAAGTCAACAAAACTACAGCATACAGCTGATAACGCAGCTTATAGTATAGCAACCATCGCAGTGAGAGATTTTAATTTTAAAGCGTACACAAATAGAGCTTCTGTTGCCAATCAAGTTGCGGTAGCCCAAATGGTTGGGTTGTCTTCATGGTTTAATATGGCAGAACGCTTTTCTGAAAATGCATGTGATGTTCTTTGTTGGGTTCCTTATCTTGGGCAGGTTATTGGTGCTATAAGAAGCAGTGTTGGTTATGCAAATCAAGTAGTACAACCATTTACAGAAATAATGATTACTGCTGAAAATACAATATTAGGTATTCTTCGTTTCTCTCAAAATGCAATTCATTTTGCAAGTGCAAGCGCTTCATTTATTACAGCAACTAAAATCGTGCATGCAAACGATGAGAAAGCTGAATTAAGTTTTGCGCAAAACCCTCAGCTTATCGAAAATATACACAATGTTTGGTTTACCTTTCAAAAGGAACACAATCGAAATCTTCAAAACAGAAGTAATACGCAGTTTATTGACTTTAAAACTGTAATTTTGAAATCAAGAGATCCCTTTAGTACAACCCGTAGATATAAATTGAATTTTCCTTGGACTTTTACTTTCTGGCCTATGAAACGAAGGTGGAAAACAGAGAAAGCCGGTGGTAGTGAACTTATTTCTAATCAAAATGAGGCGGAATCTTGGACATCAATGGATACGCTAAGTTTTGACTTATCAAAATGGAGTTGTGGTTGGTCTGGGTGTGGTTGGCGTGGTTATAAAGAAACTCCTTTAGGCTGGGGGGCTACTCGTTCAGATGACAGAGCAGATATAACTCGGCTAGGAAGTCAATCCCTTTGGGGGCAAAGTCGAGCTGTAAATAAAACAGCGTCAAAATACGCAGCGAATAATCAGCAGACATCAGGAGTTTATAGTGGTGTCCAACCTTTTTATGGTTTATCAAATTCAGCAGTTAAAAAGAATCATACAGATAATATCGTCGTTGTTGTTTCAAAAGAACAGAAAGATGCAAGGACAACAAGCTCTGTTGATTTAGCGGGAAAAAATATAGACCCAGCAACAGCAGAAAAAATGTTAGGTGATAGATTAAATTCTATATCTGCATCACAGGCCTATTACTCTAGACCAACTGATTTATGGTCTCGAGCAGATGGTAAGCATGAATATGGAAATTTATATAATCCATTTTGGCAAGCTCGATTAACAGACACCACGAATTTAGAGCGAACGATGGCCTTAGCATTAACGAGGTTGCTCTAATGGGTGCTGTTGAACAGAAAGGACAAGCATTGGTTGAAGGCGCAATTGCACTTACTTTTGTCATTATTCCTTTATTAATTCTACTGCCTTACATGTCTAAAATGACAGAGGTACAGCATCGAGTATCAGAGGCTGCACAGTATACTTCTTGGGAACGAACAGTGTGGAAGAATAGTCGTCCTAGTTTGTTGCCAAATAATAGCTCTCATCATTCGGCAATTATGCCAGAAAATGATATTGCAATGCGTATTCCTTGGCGATTTTATCAAAAAAATGGACTCTTAATTAGTAGTGAAAATCGAAATGAATGGGATTGGGACGAGAACATTCACCCATTACTCAAATCTCAAACTACACGAAACTCATCAAATGACAATTTATTATCCTTAACGGATGAGAACATTACTGACGGTGAGTTTTCTCGATTTGAACGAACAGAGCGAAGTGGTAAAACACCAGGAAGTATAGGGAGTACGATAGATTATGCGGTTGGATTATTATCTTTTACAGGATTAAATTTAGACAGAACGCCATATTACGAAACAGACGTTAGCATTAAATTACAAAATCACTATTTAGAGCCTTTTGATCAATTAAATCTAAGTTTTAAAGGCAACAGTGCATTAATGGCTTCTGGGTGGAATGCGGGTGGAATTGATCATGCTGAGAAAAGAGTCAAAAAGTTGGTGTTAACGACGGTGTTAGATAATGGTCTTGTACGTCTAGTTCAAAGAATTGGCGGCTTTATTCCATTTGGTAAAGAGCTTAGGACTAATTCTTTAAAATTTGGTCATGTTGCTCCAGAGATATTACCGGAAAATAGGTTATGTCGTTATGGTACTGAAAACTGTGGTGGTTAAATTATGAACAAGTTATTCATTCTCCTTCTATTATGTATACCTTCTATATGCTTCAGTGTTGAATGGCCTGATATCGAGTTTCCAGAAGATGCGGTTGTAGAGATAGTTGCCGAAGACATTAAAATGTATGGATATCCAACTAAAACTTGGATTGTCAAAGATAATGCGAGCCAAATGTTAACCGCAGCATTTTTTAAAAAGCAATGGAAGAGTAAAAGCGATAAGTTTGATGAGCAAAAATTAGGCAGTGATTATGTCATTAATAGCCTGCAAGAGCCTTTTTTACTGACAGCTCGAATTAAGAAAGAATATGATGGTGTGACTGTTTTAGTTGGCATAACACAAAATATTGAAGCAAGTTCCAATAATATTAGCGCTGATCAATTTCCATCACCACTTAACTCGAATATAATTTCTGATATTAAGTCGAAAGATTTATTTAAAAACGGTAGAACAGTCATTTTACAAAACAAAAGGAGCATTTCAGAAAATTATCATTATTATCGAAGATATTTCCAACGACTTGGTTGGAGCGAAAATACTGGCATTCTAGATGTTAATTCAGGAAAAGCGGTTTTGATGATGAGTAATGGAGCTAATACGGTTGATATCAGTTTTAACAAAAAAAGTGAGAATGTAAATATAGTGTTCAACCAAGTCATGGATGGAATATGAAATGACAGGATATACATATAATAAAGGACAATCGAGTGTTGAATATTTAATCGTATGTGCAGCATTAGTCGCTGCATTATTTACACCATTAGAAAATGATAAGAGTGTAATCAATACTTGTGCAGAATCATTAAAAGAATGGTATAGCGCATTTGCATACAATAAATCAATGTCAACATTACCAGATTACAACTAGGGATAGTAAATGCGATTTAAATCTATAGATTTCAACTGGATATTACTGATTATAGCTATTGTGCTAGGCGGTGTTTCAGCTTGGGCAACCAAGAATTATTTTATCACTAAAGAACAGCAAATTAGAGATGAGCTTTCGAGTGATAATATCGTAATGGCGGACGTAGTTGTTGCAACCCAAGAATTACGAAAAGGTGATGTAGTATCACAAGATAATATGTCGGTAAGAACAGTCCGAGCAGATATTTTACCTTTAGACGCTGTTCATCCCTCACAGTTCGATTTAGTCATCGGGCAGATGTTATTGGCACCTATGAGTGCGGGAAGACCGCTTATATCGACATATTTACCTGGTATGCACGCAAAACAATTCTCTGATTTACTTAAAGATGGTGAGCGTGCAATCACAATCAATATAGATGAAATTAACTCGACCGCGGGCATGTTAGTGCCTGCTGATCACATCGACTTATTGTTAGCTTTTAAAGATGAAAAAGATGAACAAGAAACTGAAACATTACAATTGTTAATTGAAAATGTCGTAGTGCTAGCAGCCGGGCGCAGAAGTTTAGATATTAATCCTGAGTTAGTTGAGACTATTTATGACAATCCGAATGCTTACAATACTGTAACACTGGCGTTATCGGTAGAAGATGCTGCGAGAGTTTCTTTAGCTAGAAACAAAGGCAAATTTGTAACCTTACTACGTAATCAAGAAGAGGTAGCGCCTTTAGAGTTTGTTTCTTTAAAAGAAAGCCAAATATTTAATGTTGTTAATAACCAAACTGCCGAAAACAATGTCGAAATGATTATCGGCGGCAGTGGCATAAAAACAACGACCCAAAGTTATCCGCTTCCTAAAGAAATGCTTGAGCAGTTAAATCAATATAAGAATAATTTATCACTATGAAATCATTAAATATAATTTTTGTTTTTTTTATTTGTATTTTTACATCATCGGTAGCTTTAGCTCACAACAATACTCCATTTAAATTATATGTAGGTGCAGTAGAGCTGTATAAAGCCAAAAACATTGAGCGAATAGTGGTTGGTAACGGTAGTGTAATTAGTACAAAGGTTATTGATAATAATGGTCTTATTATCATAGGTGAATCTGCAGGTGAAACCGATTTGCAAATATGGCAAAAAACGGGTCATGTCATCAAGTTGAGCGTGACCGTCACCCCAGACAACTCACTCAAAACGTCAGCGACAATTAAGAGAATGTTAGCCGCTTTTCCTGCATTACAAGTGACAGAAAATGATGGTTTGATCATTGTTCAAGGTGAGGCAGACTTAATCCAAAAAGAACAATTAGAGAAAATATTTGAGGCTAGTCCTAATATTGTGTCATTAGTTCAGTACACAAAATATGCAAAAGCTATTGCACCGATGGTTAGAATGCAGGTCAAGATAGTTGAATTTAATAAATCGACACTAAATAACATTGGTATTAAGTGGGATTCAGTTATGGCTGGTCCGGCATACGGTGCTGCAAAAGCTTTTACCGCCAACCCCATTTTTAGTGTTGCATCTTCAGGTCAGTTTGTTGACCAAATATCAAGTGCAGTGACAGACAGTATTGGTGTACTCGATAACCGTGGATGGAGTTATTTTGGTGTAGTGACGGGTATAAGCTCTCAAATTCAGTTATTGGCTCAAAAAGGTGATGCTAGAATGCTTGCAGAGCCGAATCTTACGACTCGCAGTGGTGAAACTGCTTCGTTTTTAGCGGGAGGAGAATTTCCAATACAGAGTGTGAGTGGGCTTGGCGCAGTAGATGTTGAGTTTAAAGAGTACGGTATTAAGCTAGATATAGAACCGGTTGTTGATGAAAATCAAAATATTGTTAGTCGAGTAATGGCAGAGGTTAGCTCAATTGATCCCTCTGTTTCCATCGGTGACATCCCAGGATTGTTAACGCGTAAAACTGAATCTGTCATTAATGTCAAAAATAATGAAACTATCGTTATTTCAGGTCTAGTCAATAGTGAGATGTCAAAATCGGTCAGTAAATTTCCCTTTTTAGGTGACATTCCTATTTTAGGTGAATTGTTCAAATCTAGAGACTTTAGAGAAAAGAAAAGTGAGCTGGTTATTTTTGTTACCCCGACGATTGTGTATCCAGGCGAAGAAAGTCATGACGCACAATTAGCCCGAGGGTTAGAGCTCATTGATGAGTCTCCTAAACTTGAAGCGTTTTATATCTTAGATTAAAAAGGATTTACAGATGTTTAGCGTAATTGTTAACACAACTAAAGGCACTAAAGTGGGTGAGTTTCAGTGTATTCATTCGGAATGTCATGTAGGAAAAGAGACTCAACAACTTATTCAACTCCGAGGCTTTAAAGTCTCTAAGCATCATGCGACATTATATCAAAATGATGACGGGATATTTGTAACAGATAATCAAAGTCGCACAGGAACAAAAGTTAATGATGAAAAGCAGGCTCAATTTGGTCCATTAACGTTAAATGACAAAATACAGATTGGTGATTATATTCTTCGGGTACAGTCTTCCGACCGCAGTAACACATCTGAAGAGAACGAAAGCAAGGTTTTAGATACGGAAATTGATAGCGGTGTAAATATTGAATCTACAGATATTCAAGCGCAAGAAAAACAAAATATAGCCTCTATTGCTTCGGCGGAATTACTTCAAAAAATCAAAGTCAGAAACGAATGTCGTCGTAAGGTTCATAGAGAGCTATTAAAGCTAATGGATTTAAGACGCGTAAACGTCAATGAAATGAGTGACGATGAATTAAGGTTTCAAAGCTCCAAATTGATTGAACAAATCATCGATTCAATGACTATTCCGGCTGAAATCGAAGTTAGCTCACTTATTAAAGAAGTGTTAGACGAAACCATTGGTTTAGGACCATTGGAAAGCCTTATTGCCGATCCAGATGTTACTGAAATTATGGTTAATAGCCATGACCAAATATTTTATGAAAAAGCCGGTAACTTGTTTTTATCCGATATTGCCTTTTCTGATGATCAAGCTGTTTTAGGTGCCATTGAAAGAATTGTTACACCAATAGGCCGAAGAATAGATGAAAGTTCGCCAATGGTGGATGCAAGATTAAAAGACGGTTCTAGGGTTAATGCCGTCATTCCACCATTAGCATTAAAAGGGCCATGTATCACCATTCGTAAGTTCATGCAGCGACGTTTGAGCTGTGATGACTTAGTTAAGTTTGATTCAATGAATGCTGCGATGGCATCATTTTTAGAAATGGCTGTTAAGCAAAAAAGAAATATTGTGATTTCCGGTGGTACAGGTTCTGGTAAAACAACATTATTAAATGTGTTATCGAATTTTATTCCAGACAATGAGCGGATTGTAACAGTCGAAGACGCCGCAGAACTTCAATTGTATCAACCTAATTTAGTCTCACTAGAAGCCAGACCGCCAAACCAAGAAGGTAAAGGTGCTGTTGAAATTCGTGATTTAGTCAAAAATTGTTTACGAATGCGTCCTGACCGAGTGGTTATTGGTGAATGTCGAGGTGGTGAAGCTCTCGACATGCTTCAGGCTATGAATACAGGACATGATGGTTCGCTTACCACTGCTCACTCAAATTCTCCCAGAGACTGCGTGTCACGTTTAGAGGTGATGGTAATGATGGCCGGGATGAACTTACCTATCTTGGCGATACGTGAGCAAATAGCCTCAGCAGTGAATATTATTGTGCAACAATCTCGTTTTTCTGATGGTTCAAGAAGAGTGACTAGTATTTGCGAACTGACAGGATTAGAAGGCAGTGTTGTACAGTTGTCTGAAATATTTAAATTTCAACAAACTGGATTTAATGCAGAAGGCAAAATTGAAGGCTTTTATACTGCAACTGGTACCGTTCCTGAGTTTTATGAGCAGTTACAAAAGCGGGGCGTAAAAATTAAATTAGATATTTTTGATAATGGAGGCCGTAAATGACAATAATTTTATTTGCAGCCCTTTTAGCATCTATATCTGTTGCGCTATTGGTGTGGTCTTTAAAGCATTTATCGGAAAAGTTTGCGTTGAATTACCATCAAACGTTTACGACTTCTGCTAAATTAAATTTGACCGAAATGTTTTTGTTTATCGAGCCAAAACAACTCTTTATCATAAATATGATCACTCTGATTTCGTTACCTATTTTATTTAGAGTTTTTATGGGCACTTGGGTGTTGGGTATTCTACTCAGTATTTCTCTTGCTCTTGTCCCCCGGTTTATTTACAAATTTTTACATAAAAGGCGTCGTAGAAAATTTGTTCACCAATTACCTGACGCGCTCAATATGGTAGCTACATCTATGCAGTCTGGTGCTAACGTAACCAGTGCAATTGAATTTATGGCTGAAGAAATGGAATCGCCAACTAAACAAGAGTTTCAGTTATTTTTGCGTGAGCAAAGGCTTGGTGTCGAATTCAACAAAGCATTAGATAATATGCTAGTGAGAATTCCTGAAGATGAATTTCAGCTTGTTACCGCAGGCATGCAAATATCCAGAGAGGTTGGAGGGAATTTAGCTGAGGTGCTTCATAGATTATCACAGACTTTACGCAAAAAAATTGAGATGGAAGGTAAAATTGATGCCTTAACCTCTCAAGGTAAAATGCAAGGCGTTGTGATGACCTTATTGCCAGTCTTTATTGGTGTAGTGCTATATCATATGGAACCCTCTTCAATGGGCCGAATTCTTACGGAGCCAATGGGATGGGCATTAATTGCACTTATTACTATCATGTTATTTGCCGGGTATATGTCAATCCGTAAAATAGTCTCAATTGATGTATAGGGAATATCATGGTTAATTTAATTGTCACATGCTACACAATCGCATTCATCTTCTTAGTTGTTAGTTGTATTCGTATTTATCGAAAAGTACCAAAAGATAATCGTGAATTTATGGACCCGTTATCTCCAGGGTTAAAGCTTATCTGGCCTTTTGTTAGAATCGTTGCTTTTTATATTAGTGAAAATTTAAGTGTAGATTACCTGGAACGGATCTCAAAAAAGCTTCAAATATCAGGTTTGTCTTACATCATGACCGCAGAGCAATATTTTGCTATCAGGGTTTTAAGTACATTATTTTCGCTTGGGTTAACGATATTTTGTGGTTTGCTATTAGATAATCTAGAAACTAACTATCTGATTTTTGCTGCCGTTTTTGGTTATTTTTTGCCCGTATTAACCCTAAATGATTTACGTAAAAAACGACAAGGTCAAATCGTCAAATCGCTTCCTGTGTATTTAGATTACTTAACCATGGCAATTGAAGCTGGCTTAAATATGACAGGAGCATTGTCTCAAGCTGTCGACCGTGGGCCCGCAGGCCCATTGCGTATTGAATTAGAAAAGGTGATTCGAGACATGCGAGCGGGGATGTCAAGGGCGCAATCTTTCAGAAATATGGCTGACCGAGTGCAAATCACCGAAGTTAATAGCCTTGTAAGTGCGCTCGCTCAGGCAGAAAAAACGGGCGCGAGCTTAGGGCAAACATTGAGGATCCAGTCAGATCAGCGTCGTGTAGAACGTTTTCAGCGTGCAGAGAAAAAAGCGCTTGAAGCACCTGTTAAATTAGTCTTTCCTTTGGTTATATTTATTTTCCCAGTAACATTTATGATTTTGGCTTTCCCTATTGCGATGAAATTCATGTACGAGCTATAAAATGAACTTAATAAGTATTAAAAGCGACAAAGGTAGCAGCATAGATAATGTTTTCTATGCAAACAAAACCTTGAGTAGATTGAAAGGTCTTTTAGGGCAAAGCAGTTTAACAATGCAACAAGGCCTGTTGATTGCACCTTGTAATTCAGTTCATACCTTAGGGATGAAGTTTGATATCGATGTGATTTTTTTAGATAAAAATAACAAAGTTGTCAAAATTAAAAAATCGGTTAAACCGATTAGAATGACCAGTTGTTTTCGCTCTAAAAAAGTACTCGAGTTAGCATCTGGAAGTGCAGAATATAACAATATTTCAATCGGAGATTTACTGTCATGGTAAGACATCTATTATTACTTACAGCTGTTTTGTGCATGGGATTAGCTGGTTGCGCCAGTAAACCGGATACTAAGCAACAAGAAGGTAATCAACAAATCATGCAGCTGCAAGCCAATGCTGAACGTGCTTATAAAATGGCTATGTTAGACCAGGCTGAGAGTTTGTACTTTGAGGTCTTAGCTAGCGTGCCTAACTATGCTCCAGCCTGGTTTAGGTTGGGTAATATTTACACTCGAACGGGGCGTCACGATGCTGCAATAGCGGCTTACTCAAAAAATTTAGAATTTCAACCAGATAATCAAAAAGCATTTTATAACATTAGTTTAGTCCGTATTAAACAATCAACTGAAACGCTTGCAGCGGCAACAAAGCATGGTGATGTAAACTCTCCTATTGGTAAACAAATTCAAGCGTTACTCGATGCTCTGAATCAATTGCAAAGAGAGCCAAATAAATCGGATCAGCAAACTCAAGCGGCGTTGTAATGGAACTGAAAACATGTAGAGCTCAAAAAGGCCAAAGTATGGTTGAGTTTAGTCTCGCTGTGCCTTTTTTAATGCCAATCATTTTAGTGACTATGATGTTAATTGTGCAATGGGCTTTTATTTACTCAGCTAAAAGTACCCTAAATGCGGCCACCATTAATGCTGTTAGGGCTGGAACACTACACAATGGTAATATTAATGATATTCGTAATGGGCTTGCTCAGGGGATGATGCCTTTATTTGCCCATGGGACTGATATTTCAGACACTCTAGAGGCTGTTGCAAAATCAAAAGTGGCAGTAGCATTACAAAGCGATATTACTATTTTAAGCCCAGATAGAACCGCTTTTGATGAGTTTAAAGTGAGGGTGAGATATCCCCAAGGCTATGTGTATGAAATACCGAATAACAATTTAATGTACCGAAATCCTGTATTAAAAGATTTAGGACAAGGTAGAAAGTTGAATGTACAAGATGCCAATTTATTACAAATAGAAGTCAGATGGTGTCAAAAGCTCATTGTTCCATTTGCTAATTATGTTATCGAAGAAATAGTAACGTCTGTTTGGTATTTACCAGGTCCGGAACAACTCGTGTGTAATGCACTTGGACAAGCCACAGGAGATAGTTATTTAGCGATGGTTTCACAAGGGTTAATGCGGATGCAAACACCTTTTAGAATGTAATTAACATAAAGATGAACTTGACGTAACCGTCATTAAAAATTGAAAAATGGATTTAAATAGGGATATATGCGATGAAATATAATGCACTTTGGTTAGCAATATTACTAGCTGCTAGCGTAGGAATGAGTGGTTGTAATAGTGAATTAGAGGAAGGTGAAGGCGTTGGTGTTGTCGTGCCCACACCTGTAGATCCTGTAGACCCAACGGATCCTATAGATCCAACTGATCCTGTTGCCCCAACCGATCCAGTCGAGTTTGTCGGCACCTGGGAAAACAAGGATGAAGATGGTGATGGTGTGCCAGATGAGCTTGATGATTATCCGTTTATAGCTGCCAAGCAGTCACTGCCGTATGTTGTTGAAATTGAACCAAATGATAATCCATCAATTGCTACATCAGTAAACTCTTTTCCTCCTTTTCGAATTCAAGGGGCAATATCTAACAGGTCAGATAATGGGGATCTATTTTCCTTTAAAGGAGAGAAAAGTCACTTCTACACTTTAGTTCTTAGTTACAAAAATTCGGATTTTAAACCAAATATATATTTTTCGGACGCTCAAGGGAACGCTCTAAACTTTGGTGAAATTGAATTTGACCAAAGTTTAAAAACAATTGCGATAAGTGTTCAAATCCTTGAAGATGGGCTGTATCACGTTGGCATTAATGATATAAATTTTGATGGACGTGAAAGCTTTACCTATACCGCTCAAGTATTCGAAGACCAAGACGGCGATGCGGTAGACGATATTTTAGAGTCCGCGATAGCACTTAACAACCTGACTCATGATACTGACAATGATGATATTTGGGATAATACGGAATTTTATTATGGATTATCAAATTCATTAAACTTTGATGCCGATAACGATAATATACCCAATTGGCTCGATTTAGATGCAGATGGTGACGGGATCTCTGATAAACAAGAAAGTGCTTTTGATAGTGATGGAGATGGTCTTGGAAACTTTATCGATGATGACTCTGATGGCAATAATATTCCAGACCGAGTTGAAGTTGGTGAAAATCTAGACCAACCGATTGATCAAGATTTTGATGGTATTGCAGATTATGCAGATCTTGATGATGACAACGATGGTTTACTAGATAATTATGATGATGAACGGCTAGCAGCTATTACCGAAGACATGGATACAATGATAAGTCAGCCTTACGTGACTCATAACGGTATTGATATAAAGTTTATCCGAGAGGGAGATACTATTCAGTTTGAACTTAACCAACCATTACCAGGGCCGCAAAATTACATGGTATTTAAACGGACCAAACTCAACCCAATTAATATACCCATAACAGCTTATTCAGGTACATTTTCAGTAGTCATTCCTGATTTTAGTACTCAGTTGTTCATCTCAGACGGCTCTTACAGAAGTAATATTCGTAATTTAAATATACAAAGCAAAGGCACTCCAGTATTAGCTACAAACAATGCTTATCTCTTAAAAGAAATGGACACAGTAGCTCTATTAGGTAGTGATTTTACGCAAGATATGACCGTAATAGCGGGTGGAAAAGCATTAGAACTAATATCATCCACAAAAACGGAAGTCACTGTAAGCATACCAAATGATTTAAACGATGGAGTGTTGCAGGTCAATAACAGTTTCGGTCAAAGTAATTTAGAAACATACTATGTTATTAAAGATATTGAAGTAGTTTCGGGCTCATATTATAACGTTAAGCTAGATGATATTAGTCTTACTACACTTTCTGATACTCAATATACTTTAGATGCTTCTGCAAGCCAGAAAGTTAGTCATTTTAAGAATCGACTAACTCCTATTAATAGCTTTATCCACTCATCTGATGGGAAAAAGCTATTTCTAAGTGCCTACATAATCCCTGGAGAGGCAGTTACTTATTTAAACTTAGAAAGCACAGTGTTCAAACACATACTTGATTATATTGGGACCAAAAAAATTAAACTAGACGAACTGAATTTGTTTAGAAGTGAATCTGTTAATTACCCAGAGTTTATAACGGTTTTAAATCATTTCGATGAACTTTTAAGTAGCTCTCCACTAGCTTTAGACGGATATTCTGTAGAAACAGGAGAATTACTACTAGAAAATAGCCGTAAAATCTATGAAAAGTATCAAGCAAGTTCATCGTCTTCAAAACCGATGGTGCAAAAAAAAACATTAATAAACAAAATAGAGCTTGTTAACGCTAACTCACAAGCAACTGGTGATATTAAGCCAACAATCAAAGACTATGGCACAGATCATTTCGATTACTCAATAAGTCCAACAAACTTTACCGATAATTGGCTACCAACAGATCCAAACTGCCCTGACAATTCAGCTGTTAATAATGAACAAAAGAATAAACTTCAATATGATGGTTGTGTAGAGTTAGAGAATAGAACAAAACTATATTTAAGTACTCAAATTATCCCTTTAGGGGAAAATAATGAATATGATGAGTCAAAGTTAGATACGCCACTGCGAAAGCATATTAATAGTGGGTGGGATGGGAATATTTTAGGGCCACAGTCCGGCACATTTCTAGGGTTTGAACTCTGGTCTAAGGACCAATATTACAATGAATGTCCTTACCAAAGCTGTTTATACCAAGTACTATCTCCTGGAGTTAATACTCCCCTAGGTCCATCCCCCTTTAGTTTTAATTACAACTCTGTTTATGACAAAACTAATCTAGACGCAAGAACCAGCCTGGCTATTAGAACAATAATAGACGGAATATTACTTCCGTTTGTTGATATTATTCTAGAAGGCATCAATTACAAACCACCTGGTCGAGGGGAAGGGTTTGATAAAGTTGCAATAACCAAAGCAATTATAGCTAACTCACCAAAATTGTTGGAAGAGAGTGAGAAAATTTATCGTGACGATGATGTTACAATTGCTGACATTGAAAATTTTGCAAAAGAAATCGTCATCGAATTCTATAGAAATGAGGTCGAAGCTTTTTATAAAGTTGATAATGCAGGTAAGTTTGGTCCTATTACAAAGGCAGTTTTCAAAGAGTTAGCAGTCAGCCCTCAAGACCTCGCTTTTCTCGCTGCTGAAGCTGCTGCTCGCAAATGGATACCTTTTGCAGGCCAAGCGGAAGCTCTAATAAAAGGAGCTAAAGTCGCTGATATATTAGTTGACCAAGTAAAAACAATTAAAGACATGATGTTTGTGCCAGTGAAGTCTGACTTTACAGTCACATGGGGCTTAAATATAGTTGATTTAGACCCTAGCATTATGAAAGCAGAAGGCGTAGATAAGCCATTAACAATTGTTGGCTCGGGCTTTGGTATCAATAAACGCTGGTACTGGTTCGATGAGCAGCCCGTCACCGTTCTCAAAGACAAAAATGCAAATACTGGTGAAATAAACATTTTTCATGACAATATTTCGGTCGCTGGAACCCGCCTTGATATAACCGTACCAGGCAGCTTATTGGAAAAAGCGGTTGGCCCAATATCAGTAAAAGTAGAACACCGTGGACAAACGGCAATAGCTCCAATTGATATTCAAATTGGAGATGGCCTAAAAATATCGAGACTAAAGCAAGATAACGGCCAACCCGGCGATACTGTAATTATAGAAGGTATTGGCTTTGAACCTCTAAAGTCAAAAAATATCGTTACCTTTGCTGGCAAAAATAATGCCCGTATTACCGCATATATTGTTAAGGTCGAAGCTAGCAAACTAACTGTTACAGTCCCTAGTGGCATCGTTTCAGGCGAGGTAATTGTAGAGGTAAATAATCAGTTCAGTAATGGGCTAGAGTTTACCGTTCCTTATTTACTTGATATTACTTTTGGAGATAACGGTAATTTTAACGACGATATCTTTAAATTAGTCGTCGATGATAAAGTTATTACAGACGGTTCAAGTCCTCAAAGAAAAGTCGGCCCAATATCTGTGCCTCTCGCAGCAGGTACTCATACGGTCAAATTAGTTGGTATACGTGCTGAAGATGAAATTGGAACCTATTATATCGAATTTGCTGGGAATGTCGTGTCAGTAAATGGCGATGCATTAGAAGGTAGAGATTTACTCAAAGACAGTGTGAAGACCTTTACCGTTGTAATTGGTAACACCACTCAAAAAATCTTTCAAAACAGTGAACCACTGCTTTATTTACAACAAGAGTAGACAGTCGTATTATTAACAAACTAACGAAGGTGCATCATCGTCGATGCCCTTGGTTTTATTATATTAAAAAGGATGTCCCATGCTCTTAAGGAATAAGATTGTTTTTCTTCTAGCCATATTACTTGGCTCCCATAATGCTTTGGCAAACAGTGATAAAAGCCTTGATAACGAATTAGGCCAACGCTGCTTAGGCACGCTTGATTTCATCAAGAGCCAAAATTTGTCAGCTTTTATGGCAGAAATGCCACTAGAGTCAACAAAGGGGCAAGAAAAGCGATTAGCAAAAATATTAGAACGATCTCATAAGCGTAACTTTGGTAAAGGTGAGCCTCACACAGTTGAGATTACAGGGGTTAGTTACGAAGATGCACCAAAAGTAAAGCAGGAAAGTTTTACCGCAATAGAGTTAGCAAAAGTTAATATCTACATTAAAAGTGACTCATCAACATCTTATGCTCGATGTAATTACATGAGGACTGCTGATGGCTGGTTTTTATCTTCACTGCCCTAATCAATAAATAATTGTTGTTAGCAATGAGTGACAGCTCCATTTACAACAAGAATAGATCCTCTTACCATAAACGAGCTTACCAAGGTGCATTCTCATCAATGCCCTTGGTTTTATTATATTAAAAAGGGTGTCACATGCTCTAATGGAATAAGATTGTTTATCTTCTAGCCATTCTTGGCTCCAATAGTGCTTTGGCAACCTGTGATGATTAACAACAACTCAATGAGCAGCCAATAGCTAACCGTAACACAAGGACGTCGTACATGGAGTATTCGCAGTTACCTAAGCAAGCGCAACGATTTATAAAGCCTGCAGGTTTGCCAGATAAGGTACGCTTGCCTACCAAATATCATTATATTTTTCGCGGCTTTGCAATATTAGGTCTATTGCCATTATCTGCTTCTGTATTAATGGCGCTAACACTGAGCGGAGCAGAACAAACTTTCTATCAGGTTGTCACGTGTTTACTGTGTCCTCCTCTATTGCTGCTTGTCTTGCTTAAGCATCATTTGATACTGGATAACCAAACCCAGCAACGCTTTGTACAATTAACCATCTTAGGCTACCACGGCAAAAAGTCACATCTGGCTCCGCTGCAATCGACAGAGTTGCTATTACGCCATAATCGTTATAATAGGAGTCAGTTTGAGCTTAAAATGCATGATATTGTCTATCCCATCGGTGACTTAGCAGACACCAAGCTTTTAGCGATGTTTTTTGCAAATTTATTTAAGCTCACAGCCAAAGAGCAAATTAGCGATTTTCCTCATATACATCAACTCACTTTCGACTCGGCAACTGGCAGTGTTATTCGTGAAAAAATACCAAATACTTCGAACAAACAAGCCCAAGTCGAAAGCAAACCTTGTGCTGAAGTAACACTGTCACAGGCACGACACTCGTTGGATAACAACCAAAACAGTCCATCAGCAGTTCCAATTAACAGTGGGCCATTTATCGAACCACTTTTACAGCCTAAATTGGTAATACGGATTTTTTATCCTTTGCCATTTTTAATGGTATTTGGCTTTATCATGAAATATGTGGGGGGGTTATAAACATGCCTTTTAAACAACTTTCAGCAAGCAAAGCAGTCATAGCCAACACTTACACGCATATTATCACTCGACGGGTTTTTGCAGGTCTATTAGCCTTTTGCGTTCTGTTTGCGACTGCAGGTTTTGAACGCTGGTCAAACGATGAAGTTTTTATTTGGTCACTTGTGGCTTTGCTCAGTTGGCACTTTCTCTTTTTCCGTAGTCATGTTGAGTTTGATCTAGATAAACAATTAATCACCAACCACGTCAGCTCTCTTTATCCTCTGAGTCAACAGCTGATCCCAATACAAAATATTAGTGCATTTCAAATCCGTCGACGTCTTGGTGATTCAAAAGGCTATGAGTTATGTATTGTATTGGATAGTCAAATTGAGCCGCTGAAGTTTGACTATGGCAACCTGTCACACATAAAGAAAACTGGCCAGCAACTCTCACAGTTTTGTATGGTTCCCTTACTATCGGACGTATCTTAATGGTATTTATAATATTAATGAACCTTGAAAATAACATGGCCATATATGGACGCTCCCGGTGAGTCAAGATAATACTCTGCTCACCGAAGGCTTTTTGGCCTTAGTTTTCTGTACAACATTCTCACTCTTATCGTTGCTTTTGATGCGCTCATTTACCGCTAGAAG
>NZ_JBOZPS010000015.1:0-120610 GCF_050849305.1 Shewanella sp. MF05960
GTTAATGGACTCATCCCATTTGATTACATCATGGCTTGCCTTAATGACCTGTGCCAACCAGCACCGGATATCGATAGCTTGTTACCCTGGAATTTTAAAAAATAGGTGTGGTTCGCTAGACGCTTACGGTATTTATTTCAACTATTGTCGAATTACAATGCCTCCATTGCGGGGATATAATGTAAACAGAATAAAAGCGCTAATCTCATCTTGTTTGTCGATTTTTTACACATTGATTTCGCTCATTAACTAAGCTATTTGCTTTGATGCTCAATCAAGCCTACCTTAATATTAAAGATTATCTGTTCGTTACGACTGTTTTAGTATTGAAATAAAAAAACAACAGCAATAAATAGACTTTTGTGACTAATTTACAAACAAATAGTGCTTATTTACATAAGCGGATTAAATCCATCATTTTTATCCCAAACAGTATAAAGGCCATGCACAAGAATACGATAAGCCAAGAGGTTAATGAGTTAGTTATCGATGCGACTAAAGTTGGCGTCTGGGATTGGCGTGTTGAAAATGATGGTCTTGTTTGTAATGAACGTTGGGCTGAGATGATAGGGTATAGCTTATCGGAGTTAATGCCTGTTAATTACCAAACCTGGCTCGATGTATTACACCCAGATGATTTGCCTAAAGCGATTAAAAATTATGATTACCATTGCCAAGGCCAAAGTGAACTTTGTGAATTAGAAGTTCGTTTAAAACACAAAAATGGTCATTATGTGTGGGTGTTGTCTACAGGCAAAGCGATTACATGGGATGCTGAAGGCAAACCGACACGAATGATTGGTATGCACCAAGAAATTACCTTCCGAAAGAAACAAGAAGAGCTGCTGGCTACCACCACCGAGTTATTGAGAGAATCTCAAGAAATAGGCAAACTAGGTGGCTGGCAACTCAATTTGCATGACAATAATTTGATTTGGACAGATGAAACGTACCGCATTTATGAAGCAACCCCGCAAGAATTTAATCCCACCGTTGATCTTGGCGCTAGTTATTTATTACCCGACTCAAAAGAAATATTCTTAGCAGCGCTTGATGCTGCTATTCAACATGGTGAAGAGTATGACTTAGAGCTTGAAACTTATACTATTAAAGGTCGAAAAATTGACGTTAGAACGACCTGTCATGTCACGTATGTTGAGGGTGTCGCTGAAAAGTTAAGTGGTATATTTCAAGATATTACTGACGCAAAAAATGATCAACGCAAACTTGAAAAAAGTAATCAGGTATTAAAAGAATTAAACGATAAGTTAAAGTTTGCCGCAAATTATGACCCACTCACACATTTGCCAAACAGGAATTTGTTAGCGGATCGAATGCAGCAAGCGCTTATCAAAGCGCAGCGTAACAACAAACAAATAGCGATTGCCTTCTTAGACTTGGATGGTTTTAAAGAGGTCAATGATGTTTACGGTCATGATATAGGCGATGAGTTTCTTTGCCTTGTCGCAAATAGATTTAAAACCGTCATACGTGATGGGGATACACTTGCCCGATTTGGTGGCGATGAGTTTGTTTTGATTCTGGATGATTTAGACAGTCATCATCAAGCAATAGAGATTTTACAGCGAATACTTTCTTCTATCGCAGAGGATTTTATTATTGAAAATAAGCGTCTTTTTGTCACTGTGAGCATTGGAGTGACATTTTTCCCACAGGACAATAGTTACTCAGACATACTTATTCGACATGCTGATCAAGCCATGTATAGGGCTAAAGAGCTGGGAAAGAATTGCATTCATGAATTTGACTTTGAAAATGATGTCGCGATAAAACTCCAGTATCGAGAGTTAGAACATATAAGCAATGGATTGAGTAACAATGAATTTTTGTTATTTTATCAACCAAAAATTAATATGGAAACTAATGAAATTATAGGTTTAGAGGCCCTTATCCGTTGGCAACATCCGACAGAAGGTCTGTTATCACCATTTCGTTTTTTGCCTTACATTGAAGAAGAACCATTAGGGATTGAGCTTGGTAAATGGGTCATTGACCAGGCCATCAAGCAGCATAATGAATGGCGACGCTTAGGCATAGTCATACCCATCAGTGTGAATGTCAGTCCATTACAACTTCAGCATGAAGATTTTATTAATCAATTAAATGAAGTGCTATTTCTCAACAATAGTTTTCAAGCGGGCCAGCTTGAATTTGAAATTCTAGAATCCAGTATTATTAAAGATACTCAGCATATCGCTGAGGTTATTAGTCAATGTAAAAAGTTAGGGATACGTTTTTCGCTAGATGATTTTGGTACGGGGTTTTCATCTTTAAGTTATTTAAGGAAGCTCTCGACCGATGTTATCAAAATAGATCAATCCTTTGTCATCGACATGTTAGATGACATGGATGACCAGGCCATTGTTAAAGGTGTCATTGAATTATCGAAGGCATTCGGTCGTTCGGTGATAGCAGAGGGGGTTGAAACCCAAGAACATGGTCGGCAATTACTCAAGATGGGATGCCATTTAGCACAAGGTTTCGGTATCGCAAGGCCAATGCCTGCAAGCGCTATCCCTGAGTGGATTAATTTATGGCAGGCGTCTCCCCCTTGGATTTGTAAGTGAGGTTTGTGAGTTAATCTTTAGTCTGTTTTGGTGTGAAAACCTTTAGGCGGATTTTTAACAACTTTACCGTCTGCAGCGCTGGTAACGTTGTAAGTTATCTCGGTAATAGAGGATGTCGAATCGATGGTTTTCTGTGTGACCAGCAAGCTTTCGATTCGCTACGTTGCAAGTTTTTTCATTTTGATCCTTATACAGATTTTGTCATTTACACAAAGATATGCCCACCAATAATGCTCTTTTATCGTCTTCCTCAGACAAACAAAGCCGGTAATATTCCAGACAAGTTCTTGGGTTATGTTGACTTGTGCTTTAATCTAAACCTAAGTTGCCAGTAACAAACCACATTAACTGTTTTATGCAAACGGCTACATTAACAATCGAAGGTCCCGTAATGAATTTCAGTGATAAACCCGATCGCACATCGTCCAAAGCCCATAAATGGGAAAAATACAAAGGCACAGATATATTGCCTATGTGGATTGCGGATACTGAGTTTCGCTGTGCAGAGCCTATTTTATCTGCATTACACAAACGTATTGATGACGGCTTATTTGGTTATACGTTACCGGCACACGATACCGATGCCAGTGAGGCTGTAGTTGAATGGTGTCAACGTCGGTATAACTGGAAGATTGAACCTAGTTGGCTAGTTTGGACTCCAGGCGTGGTGCCCGCATTCAATGTGGCTATTGCAGCATATTGCCAAGCAGGTGATACGATTATTGTGCAAACACCCAATTATCCTCCGATATTGGCGGCACCGGCAATCAATAATCTTAATCGGACGTGTATCGGTTCAATAGAAGTGGAAGGGCGCTGGACCCTCGATTTTAATGCCTTAGAAGCGGCGGCCGCAGATCCTAAAGCCAGCTTATTTATTATGTGTAATCCAATGAATCCGCTTGGTTCAGTTTTAAACCAGGACGAATTAGATACCATTGCAACAATATGCAGAAAACATGGCGTCATGGTTTGTTCGGATGAAATACATTGCGATCTCATTTTAGATGGCGTGCCGCATTTACCCGCCAGTGCTCACCCAGAGTTGGCTGAGCATTCAGTTACATTAATGGCTGCGAGTAAAACCTTTAATATTGCTGGATTAGGTACCTCTTTCGCGATTATTCCAAACGAACAATTAAGAGCCGCTTTTAACCATGCCGCCCGTGGCAGATTACCCTCGGTAACTGTTACTGGTCTTACCGCTACAAATGCAGCCTTTAGACATTGCGATGACTGGCATCAGCAACAAGTGACTTATTTAATCGCCAACCGCGATTATTTAGTGACTGAAATTAACAAAATTGAAGGGTTAACCGCTATTTCACCCGCAGCGACCTTTTTACTGTGGGTTAATGCCAGCGGTTTGCAAGTCGCCGATACGCAAGCCTGGTGTGAAGCCAAAGGTGTTGGCCCATCAGCGGGCAGAGACTTTGGTGATAAAGACTGCTTTCGCTTAAATTTTGGTTGCTCACGAGATTATTTAGTCGAAGCGATTGAAAAACTACGAGGTTGAGCCATTTAACCAGCAATTAAATCTGAGTTTCTGGGCAAAAAATTCAATATAAAGTAAAAAGTTGAGGCTTTATCCAGTATTCAATCGTATGACTATAGAATAAGCATTAAAGGAACGTGTTTCACGATGACAATACCAATACAAAACGCTCAAGAAATAGCTAAACGCTCTGCAACATTTGTTGATTCTGTAGCATTACGCCGAACTCCTTCACTTATTAATGGCACCGTGGATGATAAGCGCCAGGAAATCGCGCTTTACTTCACCAATACCTTCGATACCTATTCGCAACTGTTTGATTGTTTGCGCGACGATAGCGGCTTTTATCAAAAACCTATCCCTTTGCGCCACCCGCTTATTTTCTATCTTGGGCATACGGCAACGTTTTTCATCAATAAGTTAATATTGGCAAAACTGATACCAGAACGGATTAATCCTTACATGGAATCAATTTTTGCGGTGGGTGTTGATGAAATGAGCTGGGATGATTTGTCGGAAGACAGTTATGACTGGCCCAGTGTTGCTGCAGTAAAACAATATCGTACCAAAGTGCGCACCACAGTATTAAGATTAATTGATAGCTTAGACCTAGTGCTACCCATTGATTGGGAAAATACCTGGTGGCCTATCGTGATGGGAATTGAGCACGAGCGTATTCATCTTGAAACGTCCACGGTACTCATTCGCCAACATGAACTGGCTAAAGTGCAGTCATTGCCTCAATGGCCTGCTTGCAAAGAGACTGGCCAGGCACCCAAAAACACACTGATAAGCGTGGCTGCTGGCTCGGTTAATCTTGGCAAATCCTTTGACAGTGACGTTTATGGCTGGGACAACGAATATGGCCAACATCAGGCAGAGGTCGCCGAATTTAAAGCCAGCCAATATTTAGTCAGTAACCAAGAGTTCCTCGAGTTTGTTGAGGCCGGGGGTTATGAGCAAAATAGTTTTTGGAGCGATGACGGCCTTGCTTGGCGGCAGTTTACTGAGGCGAAACATCCGACTTTTTGGCGTTGGCACAATGGCTGGCGTTTACGCCTGATGACCGAAGAAATTGATATGGCTTGGGATTGGCCTGCTGAAGTTAACTATCATGAAGCAAAAGCGTTTTGTGAATGGAAAACAGTAGCGACAGGGCAACAGATCCGCATGCCAACTGAAGATGAATGGCATCGTCTGTGTTCACAAGCCGGCGTTGAAGAATTAGGTGATAGCAAGGCCGATGCTAACTTGCACCTTGACCATTTTGCATCATGTTGCCCGGTAACGCGCCATCAACACGGCGATTGGTTTGATGTGGTTGGTAACGTGTGGCAATGGACCGAAACGCCGATATATCCTTTTGATGATTTTAAAGTACACCCTCTTTATGATGATTTCACTACGCCGACGTTTGATGGCAAACACAATTTAATCAAAGGCGGTTCATGGATTTCAAGTGGTAACGAAACACGCCTTAGTGCACGTTATGCGTTTAGGCGTCATTTCTTTCAACATGCCGGGTTTCGCTATATCGCCTCGAGTGTTGAGGCGAAGTCGCCTAAGGCTTACTACGAAAGTGATCAGTTGTTGTCAGAATATGCAGAGTTTCACTTTGGTGACACCTGGTATGGCGTAGAGAACTTTCCTAAAGCTTTAGCCGATATTGCTCTTGAAGCTATGAAGGGTAAACCTACCGCTAAAGCACTTGATTTAGGCTGTGCGTGTGGTCGAGCCAGTTTTGAACTAGCCCGTCAGTTTGATGACGTAGACGGTGTTGATTTTTCAGCAAACTTTACTAACCTGGCGGCTAAAATGGCGCAACAAGGCGCAGTGCGTTACGCCCGGGCAGAGGAAGGCGAGTTGGTGAGTTATCATACTCGTACCCTGCAAGAACTTGGGTTGGACGCATATGCAAACCGTGTTGCATTTCATCAAGGTGATGCTTGTAACCTTAAACCTCAATTTACGGCTTATGATTTAGTTCTCGCCGCTAATTTGATTGATAGGCTTTACCAACCGAGTCGTTTTTTAGCGGATATCGCGCAGCGTATCAATGATGGCGGTTTGCTTATTATTGCATCGCCTTATACGTGGTTAGAAGAGCATACACCCAAGGAAGAGTGGATCGGCGGTTTCAAAAAAGATGGCGAAAACTACAGCACATTAGATGGCTTGAAAGATCAATTATCAAGCCACTTTACATTAGTGGGTGAACCGCAAAAAGTCCCGTTTGTGATCCGTGAAACTCAACACAAGTTTCAGCATACCTTGTCAGAACTTACGATTTGGCAGCGTTTGCCACGCTGATAAGCGCCTCAATTTCTACAGCAATCTCTTTGTGGTCTACCAGTTGTTCAAACCAGCTGGTGGCCACAGTATCGCCTTGCAGTCCAAGCAAGGTTCCCAGTACGATGCCGCGATGTACATTGTCACCGCCTAAATTGGTATTCACTCGCAGTGCTTGCCAAGGATCATCTTGGTATTTATAAGCCAGATACAAGACGATAGGCCAGGAATCTGAAATATAACACGCCCTTGAAAACACCTGGCCGATAACCTGACTGTCGGGCATATTACGTTTTAACAGACCGGCTAAATGGGTACTCGTTAAGCCTTTACTGGCTTCAAGTAAAAGTGCTTTAGTGCTGACTTCATCAGGTCCTTCCATCAGAGCACACAACAGTTGCACATAGCTATCACACACCCGCATTAAGGATTCATCTGGATGGGTTAAGGCCAAATGCGCTCGGCAGGCAATCTTTATATCAGCTTCGCTTATGCCCTTAAGCCGTGCTGAAAAAACCAAAGGCGCTATGGTTACTAATGCACCAATGGATGCGGTGTCGTGCGTTATCATGGCACAATTTTCAGGCTCGCGACCTTGCGCCAAATTAGCAAAAAATCCTCGATGGTAAGATTCTGCATAAGTATCAGGATGAGCGGCGGGGGACTTCTTCATAAAGTCAATGTAGGCATTAACAAATGCTTGTCGGTCATAGGGTTGTGACGAGCTTGCGAGGGTGCGCATTAAGACTCGAGCGCAATGGGCATTGAGGGTGTTTTCACCTGCCTGCATGCCTTGATGATAATGCACATTCGGTGTGTCCCAAAACTGCGCTTTATCTTTTAAAATAATATCGCCGACTACTTGTGGCGGCTCTTTAACTGCATGTCCCTTAGACGCATGCCCTTTAGACAAACCCTTAGCCGATTGTCGCCCTCCTTTGTGTTTGGAGTGCAACGACATAATCGATGAAGGATGAAATTCTGGTGCAGCTTCAAAACGTTGAATACCCCCAGTAAAAGCTCGCTCTATTTCCATTGGTTGATAATACCAATGCACTGGCATGGCTAAAGCATCAGCAATAAAACTTGTTTTTAGTGCCCAGGTTACACGAAGTTTCTGATAAGGGGGGTTATTCATAGTAATGCCTCACTCACATGGTAAAAATAATTTGTATCTGCATTTGACTCTGTAACAACAGATTCTCAAGCATTCGATTCACAGCAATAGATTCAGTAACATTCGACTCAACAACCATCGACACCCAACATTAGTCTGCGAAGCAAAGATTGTGGATCGATAACAAATCGATAGTTTTGACGATGTGAATATTGATTAAAAACGTATGTGGTCATACTGAATACGTAATTTATACCAATTTAGATGTTTTTTATGGCCATACCCCGGAAATTATTTACAGGTTTTTATTTATGGGGGCTTATTTACAGAGCCTTACAGGTCGCTAAACCACCGCTTATTAAAGATGAACTGTATAAATTTTGATAACTTGTTGGTTTATAGTTTACCCAATTACTCGTACTGATATACTCAGCTTTATCCCAATTGTTATCATAATGTGTGCCAATGCCAGTTATCACTCCTAACTTACCCCGTAGCCCTAGTTTTTTGCAGTCTCTTATCTGTTTTAGCGTGATTATCATCACCATTGCAGGAGGGCTTTTTGGTCTAGGGATCAGCCTGCATATACTGATGTTTTTGTGTCTTTTATGGGTAGGGCTTAACGCTTTTAGTCTTGGCTATGGCTATATACACATACGTGAGTTAATGACTAACGCGCTAAGCAAAGCGATGCCTGCCATCTATATCTTTATATTGATCGGCATGGTGATTGCCAGTTTTATGCACAGTGGCACCATCGCGACGCTTATTTATTATGGCCTTAGTTGGTTGAGTCCGAGTTTGTTTTTAGCAGTCGGTTTATTACTGTGCGCCTTGATGTCGGTCGCAACCGGAACCTCCTGGGGTACCGTTGGCACGCTAGGCGTGGTTTTTATGGGCATCGGCTCAGCGATGAATATCCCGCTGCCTTTAGTCGCAGGTATGATTGTTTGCGGTGCAACGTTCGGTGATAAAATGTCGCCGATTTCAGATACCACAAACCTCGCCGCAATGAGTGCTGGTACTGATATTTATCGACATATTTATTCTATGCTGTTCACCACTACGCCTACTTTTATCCTTACATTCATCATATTTTTAGTGATCGGATTTAACTATGGTGAGCAAAATCTTGATTTAACAGAAGTCACTTCAATTCAAACGGCACTTGCCAACACTTACAGCCTCACGCCACTGATTACCTTATTACCCCTGATTTTACTTGCAGTATTGAGCATTAGAAAAGTGCCTGCAGAAGTGACGATGTCATGCAGCATTATACTTGCCGTGCTCATCGCCATTTTTTATCAAGGAGAGAGTGCTATCTCCGTGCTTAATGCGCTGTGGGAAAATACGCCCGAATCAACGGGTATCGCCAATGTAGATGCTTTGCTGGGTCGCGGTGGTATTAGCAGCATGAGCTGGACCTTATTGCTGGCGTTAATGGCTATCGCGCTAGGCGGTATTTTGCACGGGGCGGGATTTCTCACCGCACTATTAGCGGGCATCATAAAAAGAGTGCAACGCACCGCAACCCTTATTGCAACGACGATTATGTCGGGCTTTTTAGGTAACATTGCCATGGGTGAAGCCTATATTTCGATTATTCTAAGTTGCCAACTGTTTAAGCCTAAATATGAACAACAAAATTTAGAGCCCGCCATTCTTTCGCGCTCAGTGGAAGAAGGGACCACGATGACCACAGCCCTTATTCCGTGGACCACGGCTGGTGCCTTTTATACCGCGACGTTAGGAGTGGACGTGCTTGATTACGCACCTTATGCGTTTTTCAATTACCTCAATGCCATTATTGCAGTGGCAATGGCCGCTGTTGGCATTGGTTTACTCAAACCGAAAACCGAACCCGCTTAGGCTGTGTTTACTTCAAGGGAGTGATAGTCACATCGCTGACGATGGTCATTATTTTTCTGAATGACTCACCGTTTTTTGCGCTTGACCATTCAGCCATGTATAGGATTGATAACATAAAGCGTTTCATTGGTGCAGAGTGAGGTATTAATGCAGCGTTTTGTCGAATCGTTACATCTCTAAACTACGCTGAAATACTCGAGTTAATTACCTGACGCTTATGTACTTAACTAAAACCCAATACAAGTGTTGTGGCAGAATTAGACGGACACGTTAATAAAAATTGATTCTGAATTTATTACAGGGGCAATGTCCCTATTTTTATATAAGTTGGGCTGTTAATAACGTATACTTTACCCGTATTTTGTCAGCTAAATATTTACACTCTAAGAACGTCTTCTTTAATGTAAATCAAACCGCTGCACAAATGATGAAGTACAAATCCCCTTGTATTTTATTACAGTTTAATTAGTACCACTCAAAAATGGAGTTGGTCTTCATATTCGTGATTGCGAATAGGTAAACCTTTTAATTATGAAATTTAAATCAAAAAAATACAGTATCGACTCAACTGATTATCAAGTTGGTCAAGATAATATTTTAAAGTGGGGCATGGATGTCCACAACACCGTGTTCACCGTTTCTGTCGGTTTATCCATTTTATTTATTGTGGCCCTGCTGGTTTTCCCTCCTGCAGATGCCAAAGCTGCCATTGATTCAGTCAAGGCTGCCGCGCTATCTCACTTTGACTTCGTGTTCATGTGGACTGCGAACATAATGCTCATTTTTGCACTTGTGATAGCCTTTTCCCCATTAGGCAAAATTCGCTTGGGCGGTGATAGCGCCACCACTGATTACTCGACAGTATCTTGGATATCCATGCTCTTTGCCGCAGGTATGGGTATTGGCCTTATTTTCTGGGGCGTAGCAGAGCCAACAGCGTTTTACACGAATTGGTTTGGCACCCCGCTCGGCGTGGCACCTTTTACACCTGAAGGTCGTGAATTAGCGCTCGGCGCCTCGTTATTCCACTGGGGTTTTCATGCCTGGGCTATTTACGGCATGACCGCGCTCTCATTGGCGTATTTTGTATATAACAAGGGCTTACCTCTGTCTATGCGCTCGGTTTTCTATCCTATACTCGGTGATAGAGTCTGGGGGAAAACCGGTGATGTCATCGACATTATGGCGGTACTGGTTATATTGTTTGGTCTTGCAACGTCACTGGGCTTAGGTGGTTCTCAAGCGGCCAGCGGTATAAGCCATGTGTTTGGTTTTGAAAATAGTATTTATCTGCAACTGACGATTATTCTGCTCATTATGGGGCTGGCTATTCTCTCAGTGGTGCGTGGCATGGATGGCGGGGTTAAACTGTTGAGTAACATCAACATGATTATTGCCTTTATATTCCTTGGCTTTATCAGCATTCTTAATTTCACGACTGTGCTTGATTCATTGGTAACAGGCGTTGTCGGTTACGTCAAAAACATCATACCACTGAGCCAGAATTCTGGCCGTGAAGACACCACCTGGTTACACGGTTGGACAGTATTCTATTGGGCCTGGTGGATAGCGTATGCACCTTTCTTTGGTATGTTTGTTGCGCGAATTTCACGTGGCCGCACCGTACGTGAGTTTCTGGCATGTGTGTTGATTATCCCTACTTTAGTGACGACTGCTTGGATGTCTTTTTTTGGTGGCATCGCGATTCAACAAATCATTGATAAGGTTGGCCAGCTAGGGACCGAGCAAGGTATTACCGACGTTTCATTGAGTTTGTTCTACATGCTTGATGCGTATCCAATGGGTGATATCTTATCCATTATTGCGGTTATACTGATTATTGTGTTCTTTGTGACGACCTTAGATTCAGGCTCCATTGTGGTCGATAGTATGACTGCAGGTGGTAAGTTGGAATTACCGATGAAGCAAAAGATAGTGTGGGCGGTAATCTCTGCGGTAATCGCTATGGTGATGTTGTGGATTGGCGGTACTGACTCTATTCAAGCACTTCAGTCAGTGACTATTATCGCAGCACTTCCGTTTGCTATTATTTTAATACTCGCTTGTATTAGCTTAGTACTCGGCATGTTTACTGAGGTAAAGCGCCGCAGTTAAGTCGTAATCAATCCACTTAACGACTCTACTGTGAAGGGGGGCTTATCAAGATACATTATTGATAAGCCCTTTTTTTAGTCTTGAATGTAGGCCACTATTTAAATAATGTGGCAGTGGCAGTGGCAGTGAGAGTGATATTAAGATTCACCATACAAAACTAGGTTTTCTATGTTTACGATACTGACATTTTTTACTGTGTTAATGTTACTGGCGACTTTACTGCCTCTTTCACGGCATCCGCATTGGATTGTCAGGAGTATGGATTTTCCCCGATTTCAATTGTCGATATTCGCCGCAATACTATTAATCGCTAATATTGTTTTTCTCGACATTCACCTGTTAAGTACGCAGCTATTGGTTGTGGCCACCACGTTATGCTTAATGTGGCAGCTTAGCTGGATATTCCCTTATACCTTTTTATTTCCCAAAGAGGTTAAAACGTCCACTGAATTTGATGTTGATAAGCAACTCAGTATTATCACTGCTAATGTACTCACGCCCAATCGTAATGCCGACGCATTGATTACATTGGTCAACGAGCATAAGCCCGATGTACTAGTCACACTTGAATCAGACCAATGGTGGCAAGACAAGCTTAAGGTATTAGAAACGGACATGCCTTACAGCATTAAATGTCCGCTTGATAACCTTTATGGCATGCACGTTTATTCACGATTGCCTTTAGGCGAGCAACAAATATGTTATTTGGTTGAGAAGGATGTGCCATCAATACATGCCACATTAACCTTACGCACCACAGACCATATTCGGATGCACTTTCTTCACCCCGCACCGCCAAGCCCAACCGAAAATGTTGAATCAGCAGAGCGAGATGCTGAATTAGTCATCATAGCGAGAAGTGTCGCAGACAGCGATCTGCCCGTGATAGTCACCGGCGATCTTAATGATGTCGCCTGGTCTGCCACCACTCGACTTTTTCGTAAAATGAGTGGATTGCTTGATCCGCGTGTTGGCCGTGGAGCATTTAACACTTTTCATGCCGATTACTTATTTATGCGCTGGCCATTAGATCATTTATTTCACAGCCAACATTTTACCTTGCAGCACATTCAACGTTTACCATCGATTGGTTCGGATCATTTTCCTTTATTGACTAGGTTGTCTTTTACTCCAGTGCAAAGTACCCAACAACAAGGTATTGACGCGGGAGTGTCTGAGCATGAGTGGGCCAAAGAGATAGCCGCAGAGCAAAAAGTGAATAAGCATGATGTGCCAGAACCTGGTGAGGCACCATAAGCATCGATAGCGGCAATGGTTAGCCTATATTCAAGATATTATCTCAGTAAGTGATTATGCCTGATTGATTCATGGTGATTCTTAATGAGTGATGGTGATTAATGATTGGTGATTAATTAAACGAGGCGTACAGTAATAGAGTTGATCAAGATCAAGCGTATTGTTTCTCTGTGGGCCTAAACTCATTAGTATTAAGTATTAAGCTGTCTGACGTTCCGTTGCAAACGTGTTTTTGTTAGGGGATAACATGAATTTTAAAGACTATTACACGGTATTGGGCATCGATCCGCAAGCGGATGTTAAAGCGGTAAAAGCCGCATATAAAAAGCTGGCGGTAAAATATCATCCCGATGTCAGTAAACATGCTGATGCAGAAGCGAAATTTAAAGAAATTGGTGAAGCTTATGCGGTATTAAATAATACTAAAAAGCGTGCTGAATATGATGAAGTACGTCATCATCATTTAAATAGGCCACACAACAACGATGCCGATCAAGCTGGTGGGCAAAATTGGGGACAACAGCAAAGCGATCCTCAAAGCGATCAAGAGTTTGCTGATTTTTTTAATTCAATTTTTGGGGCTCGCCATTCAGGTTTTGACTCTCGTCATTCAGGCTTTGACCCTAACCAACAACATCATGGTCGTCAATCTCAACACGCTAAAGGCCAGGATATCGAAATGGAGTTTCCGATGTTTCTTGAAGAAACATTGGTCGACACCCTTAAGCCTGTCTCGTTTACCCTACAACAACGCGATGCTCATGGTCAGGTTGTTGAACATCCTAAATCCTTAAAAGTGAACATTCCAGCCGGTGTGAGTAATGGCGAGCGCATTCGCCTAAAAGGCCAAGGCGGACCTGGGCAAACCAAAGCCGATAATGGCGATTTGTATTTAAAAATTCGTTATGCGCCTCATCCTTTATTCGATGTTGATGGTCGAAATTTGACTATAGTCGTGCCACTGGCACCCTGGGAAGCCGTGTTAGGAACCAAGGTTAAACTGCCGACCTTAACCGGGCATATTCAATTGAGTATTCCAGCCAATAGTCAATCAGGGCAGCGATTACGCATAAAAGGTAAAGGGTTGTTGAGTAAAAAAGAGCAGGGTGATTTATTTGCGGTGCTTAAAATCGTGGTGCCGACGGTATCAGACGATACAAGCAAACCTTTGTGGACTGAATTAGCTGAAAAAAATACATTCGACCCTCGTGCCAGTTGGAGTAAATAACGATGCTGCAGATTAATATAAGCGAACAAGATTGTTGGTTGAGTAGTGATGAACTGTGTGAATGCAGCGACATTAGCTCAGCATTATTACTTGAGCTTGTAGAGCACAGTATTGCGATTCCGCTGCAGGGCGAGGTAATAGAGCAATGGCAATTTAGTGTTGAGAATTTACATCAAGTTAAAAAAGCCACGCGCATTCAACGTGATTTGGCGCTCGACTGGAGTGGAATTGGTTTAATTTTGCAATTACTCGATGAAAGAGATCAACTAGAGCATGAAGTGCATAGGCTTAAACTACAGTTAAGTCGCTTTAAAATATAGTTAACCAGCATGGCTACAGCTGGGTATTGCAACCGATGCCGATGATTCATTCATCGGCTTTTTTATTCATATAGTGGTTCAGTTATACCCATAAATTTTTAATCGCTGTATCGGGGCTAAAATGATATTTAATTTGAGCCTGCAATAATTCAGCAGTGGCTATCGCATCAGTTAATGCATCATGAGGAGCATAAGCAGGCAAGTGATAACGTTCACGACTATTAGCAAGCCGAATGGAATGTGGACGCTTTCGCTTAAAGAAATTAAATAACCCCTGAGATTTCGCCCGATGCAAATTGGCTTCAATTTGCATCGTATCGATTACCGGAAAAACAATGCCTTCGTTAATCAACATGCGTAATGTGTGATCGAGAAAATCGCGTTCAATATGCCGATAATGTACCACGACGACTTTTCCGGCTAATTCATTTAAAAGCTGCTCTAAAATCAACAAAAGATCGGGTGCACCTTGTAAGTCTGAATGGGTGATACCGTGAATAATAATAGAGTTTTCTTGGAGTTTATCTTTTGGGTTGAGATACCATTGTTTTGCTTTACTGCAGAATATACGTTGCAAATTAAATGGCACTAAACCAATGCTAATGATGCTATTTTTCTCTGAGTCTAAGCCTGTTGTTTCAAAATCCAGCGCAACAAACTCAATATCACTTAATGGTGTTTCATTTTGATATGTTCCAGCGTGGTAAAAATCAAACAAGCGTCTATCTTTACTTTTTTGCATTTTTAATTCGAGAAAGGCTTGCCAGTTTACAATCTCCTGTTTACTGAAATTTGTCATGAGTTAGCCTTTAAAGTTTGTTGGAACTGTAGCGAAATTTCAAAAAGTTCTGCGCATTGCTTAGCACTAAAAAAGCATCTTTAAGATTACGACGTTCAAAATCAGACATACTTTCTGGTTCAATATTGTTATCAGGTTCTATCCCAGATTCAATATCGGATGATTGGTGGCGCAGGCGCACCAAAGAGATAAGTTCCATCGCATGCTGTAAGTCTTCCCCCTTTGAGTTGGGCAAAATGCCCGCGTCGATAATATCTTCTAAGCGTTCAAATGAATTTTGTGCTTGTGAGCCAATGGCTAGCGCATGTACTCGGATTAAGTCTGCCAATGGCGCAGTACCACGACGTTTTAAATTAATGGCGTTATTATGACGACCATCTTTTTCCATCACAAAGTCTTTAAAAAACCCCAGCGGAGGTTTACGGTTAAGGGCGTTGTGCGCCAGGCAAGCTAAAAAACGGTTGTTTTTCTTGGCTTTACTCAAGATAAATGTATTTAATTGTTCTGCCCATTTAACCCGACCATAAACCCCAGTAAGATCGAAGAATATAGAGCTGTTTAATAAAGCTTTTGGGTTTGGGTTTTCTATCCAGTCAGCAAAACATGCTTCCCACTCTGAGCGAGTTTTACGATGCTCAGGATTACTGGCCATAATATCGCCAGTACAATAACTGTAACCACAAGCCGCTAAACCATCACACACAAAATCTGCTAACTTTGCAAAATATTCACCATGCACCGTGACGTTATAACTATTATCTAAAATAATGGCATTGTCTTGATCGGTTACCATCAGTTGCTCATCACGAGCCATTGAACCCAGCGCTAAAAAGCAGTAAGGAACTGGTGGTGGGCCGAACTTTTCTTCAGCAAGTTCTAATAAACGTTGTTTAAAGTTACGGCCGATTTCAGACATTGCCCGCCCGACCATATGCGAGTTAGCATCTTCATTAACCATGCGTACAAAACAACTTTTTAACTGCGAAGATAACGATACTAAATCCTCGCAACTATTCTGCTGGAAGATACTACTGACAAATAACAAACTATTTTGCGACTCGTACCGAATAATATCGGCAACTTCAATTAAGCCAATGGGGATTTTATTTTTAAGAATGGGCAGATGGTCAATATTATTACGAAGCATCAGTAGCATCGCTTCAAATATATATGCGTTATGATCCAGTGAAATTAAATCGGTCGACATGACTTGTGAAATAGGGCTATCAACATTGACACCCACGGCAATCACCTTAGCGCAAAGATCATGTTCAGTAATAATACCGACAAAACTGCTATCTTGTTGATCATCTATATTGGGGTCATTAATTAATACCGCAGAAATATTTTGTTCAGCCATAATTTGGGCTACGGTTTGTATCGTGCTGTTACAAGGAAGAATAACAGGTTCTCTCGTCAGTAAGGTTTTCACTTTAGAGGTGGTAAGCGCATTAGCCTCAACGGTTTTACCCTTTACGGCTTGTTTTAACCGAGTGGTATCCTCAGCCTCAACAAAATCTGCAAAATCATCATAATTTTCGCATAAATCATTGAACACTGATTCAGGAATACAGTATACGAGGGTATCTTTTACCGCTTTGGCTGGAAAACGCACTTTATTATTAGTCAGTAATCCCATTTGGCCAAATAATTGCCCTTGATCAAGACGATTATAGAGCTCTCCTTTACGGCGATATAACTCTACGACGCCACTGCGGATCATATAAAGTTCGGTAATCCTGTCATTAAAGTTAACAATCATACTGTCGGTACGGTAATAAGAAATCTCAACACTTTTGGCAACGTCAATCAAAACGTGTTCTGGAAGCTGATCAAAGGGAGCGTGCTGAGCAATAAAGCTCTGGATTTCGAGTACTTCGGCTGACATAAATAGACCTGTTAATATGTGATGACTAGCGCTTTATCGTTATGTCGATATTATACGAGCAAAAGACACAATATGGTGATATATCGTTGCTATTGAATATATAGCTAGTCGAATGAAGCTCAGTGCGTCACTACACCATTTAGATACAAGCATGGTTACTGTTCTTTGGTTTAATAGGTATTTTCTAATTGGCTCAAATGTTGTTTAACGAGCTGAAGCATGGCTTTTGCAGCAAATGATAAGTGTTTTTGTTTACGCCAAAATAATGATAACTCCCAGCGTAAGTCGGCACTGGCTAATGGAATATTAACCACCTCATTAACCCGATAACGCTCTGCAATAATTTTAGGCAGTATCATTACGCCAGTGCCAGCGGCAACGAGGGCAATACCAAAGTCAGCATGGCTGACTCGGGTGATATTTTTTGGTGTAAAACCGGCTTTGGCACAAGCGCCTAATACTAATTCATATAATGCATATTCTGGTTCAAACATGACTTGAGCTAATGTATTGAGATCACTCAGTTGTAGTGTTTGTTTACTTGCTAATGCATGGGCCGCGGGCAGCACAACAACCATTGATTCATCGCGCACTCGAATGCCATCAAATTCATCATCAAAATCAATAATACCTGTCGCTAATTCAATTTCGTCTTTATGTAGTGCAACAGTTTGTTCTACACCACCACGTACCAAAAGTTGTAATTCAATATGAGGGTGTAACTGCCTAAACTTTGCTATGACAGGGGCAAATAGCTCAGCGCTCCCTAGCGGAGCTAAGCCTAGTTTAAGTACGCCGCCATTCAAGTTACGTAAACTGTCTAAATCATTTAACATGAGTTGGCGTCCTTCTATTAATCTTGAGGCATGACGATAAACGACGTGACCGGCTTCTGTTAACCTGATTTGCGTTCCGCGTTTTCCTCGCTCTAACAACATCATGTCAAGCTCTTCCTCTAGCAAACGAATGGCTTTAGAAAGCGCAGGTTGGGTGACAAATGCACGGTTACACGCTTTAGCAAAACCGCCAGCGTTAACCACTTCAGTGAAATAATGCAGTGCTTTAAGATTCATTTGTATAACCAAAGGTGATGTATTTGATTATTAATATTCATTTTTTTTATAAATTAAGCAAGAGTAAACTTCAGTTATTAATTAAAACCACAGTGTAATTCAACATGACATTTTCATTAAACGCCCATCTAAGCTTGTTAAAGTGCAAAACGACCTTATTTTTTCAAGTTGTCGGCTTGTGTTTATTTGCATGGATATGCCAATGGTTTGCGCAATCTGTGCACTCGATTATTCCGGGCAGTGTGATTGGTTTGGGCTTGTTATTATTACTGTTGTCCTGTCACTGGGTGCCTGAAAAAGCAGTGAATAAAGGCTCCGCATGGTTAATCGGCGATTTACTATTATTTTTTATTCCTCCCGTAGTTGCGATGACTAAATATCAATTAATACTCGAAAGCTACGGTGTTGAGCTAATTGTGTGCATGTTACTTGCTAGCACCAGCGTGTTATTGGGTACCGCATTTGTCGTCGACAAGTTATTTAAATTTGAACGTCAACAACGTTTAAACCACATCACATCACTGCGTTTTCAGCTTAGATAGTCTGTGAGTTAATGCAATGGATATAGGGGGTGTTATGAGTGGTTCATCGTTAGGTGTATTGTGTTTATTACTCACCTTGGCTGGCTATTACATCAGTAAGCAGCTTTATTTACGTCAACAACGGATATGGTTTGCGCCCATTATCATGGCACCTACATTAATATTACTCACAGTTGTGATTTTTAAGATCCCACTCGAAGATTATTTTCAGTTTACCCATTGGTTGCCAGCATTATTAGCGCCAGCAACTATTGCATTTGCAGTGCCGATTTATCGAGAAAGGGCGTTGATTAAACGTTATCCACTCACCATCAGTGTGGGTGTACTCGTTGGTTTATGTTTAGGTGTTGGCTCTTCATGGATGATTGTCCACTTTACTCATATGCCATCGGAGTTATCTAAAAGCTTAATTGTGCGTTCTGTTTCAACGCCATTTGCTATTGAAGCCACGAGTGCTTTTGGTGGTATACCTGAGCTCACCGCGATGTTGGTGTTAGTGACCGGAATTATGGGCATGCTAATTTGTGAACCGTTATTTAAAGCTGCCAGAATACAAAGTAGCTTGGCAAGAGGGATTTCTTTAGGCGCATCAGCCCATGGCGCAGGTGCGGCTAAAGCGAATCAAATTGGCCGAGAAGAGGGAGTTATTGCCAGTTTAACCATGATTTTTACCGGCATTGCGATGGTCATTACTGCACCAGTATTTGCATTGCTATTTTAATATAGATGGTATTGCGCGCAGGCAAGTATTTGGCATTTTACTTATCTGTTCCAACCATTTTCTTTTGTGCATAAACCATGGCTCATTCTGTACAGAGAAATGATATCAATAGGAGAGTTGTATCGGCTAGATGGTGTAGAATAGGACATCAGCATTAGCCGCAGGTGATGCACTTAGATGAAATGCACTAAGATGAAATGCACTTAGGTGAGAGACACTAAGATGAGAAGCACTTAGATTAGATGCGCTAGGATCATTTGTGCTATACCGCTTTAATTTTTTAATGTAAACGAGATTTTAATGTCAAACGTAACCCCCCTCGAACTGAATGGCTTTGTACAAGAATGTGTTAACGCGTTAACTGACAACACGTTACAACGCTTAGTGTTTTCAAAATACCGTGGCGACGATAAAGAGCTGACTCGCATTGCTGTGCGCAGTGTTGAACTTAAAGGTCAGCGGCTTGCATCTTGTTTATATGAATACCGTACCAATCATATTACCAAAAATGTTGAACTTGCCGATGTCTCTAACCTTTGCCAGCAATGGTTAGAGAGTGATTTTCAAAGCGCTCATTTAATGACTAATGAGTGGGAAGTGCAGTTGAGCATCAGTAAAAAGGGTAAAGTGCTTATCAATAAATATCGCAATAAAAATGCCCCTAAAGCCAGCGAAAAAAAGATTAGCGTCGATGATGATGCAATGTCACACAACAGAGCTAAAAAGCGTTTTGTAGAACAACATCGTCCGTATTTACGTGAACTTGGTATTACCGATGCTAAGGGCGAGATTATTCCGTCGATGTCACGAAAGTGGAAGCAAATCAATAAGTTTATTGAAGTGTTATCACGTGCCATTGATAACACCGGCTTAGCCGATAAAAATGAAGTGCATATTGCCGACTTTGGCTCAGGTAAGGCCTATTTAACCTTTGCCGTGCATGACTATTTTATCGATAAGTTACAGGTGAAAACCCAGGTAACTGGAGTAGAGTTACGCCAGGGCTTAGTTGATTTGTGTAATCAAACGGCTGCGAAGCTAGCATTAACTGGGATTAAGTTTGAACAGGGCGATGTGCAACACTTTAAAGCGCAGGGCATTAATATCATGATTGCCTTACATGCTTGTGACATCGCTACTGATTATGCGCTGCACATGGGCATCCAAACTGGTGCGGAAATTATTATGTGTTCGCCATGTTGTCATAAACAAATTCGCCCACAAATGCAAAGCCCGCAGTTACTGGCACCATTATTACAACATGGGATCCATTTAGGTCAAGAAGCTGAAATGATCACCGACGGCCTACGCGCATTATTGTTAGAAGCTCACGGTTACGACACGCAAGTGTTTGAGTTTATTTCCCTTGAACACACCAGCAAAAACAAAATGATCTTGGCGCAAAAACGTAAGCAACCCCGTGACAACAGTGCAATTTTACAGCAAATTGCCGATATTAAAGCGTTTTACGGCATCAACGAGCAATGCTTAGAAACGTTACTAGGGTAGATAAACGCGATTATAATTTATTCCAAAAGTGACAATAACGTCACCTATAGTCAGTAGGTGACGTGTTATGTTTTACTCTTTTCGTTTGTTTCTCATACAAGCATTGAACTCACTCACGTCACTTAAGTACTTGATCCAAAATTTGAAATGAAGCAGGTCATTAGAGGGTAGTGTGAATTATGCTCATTAGATGATGTGATGAAAACCACAATTCACTATTTGTCGTGCTAAGAATATGCCATTATCAGCTATGATAATGAAGCCATTTGATGATAGGGAATTTCAGATAAGTAATGACAATTATATTCACCAATATCGAATTTTTAGATGAGGCAACTGAGGATGATGTTGTTTCATTAATCGCTCACACCGTTAGTCAAAAAGCACAATATATTTTAGTGTTAATGGGTTCTCAGTCCACACTGCGTATTGAATCTATTCCTGCTATTGCTGTTGCCACACCTGTGCCGCTCAATGCTTGTATTATTCCTGGCGTGATATTTGAAGATCATTACAGTTATAAAGGCGTATTGGTGCTTGGCTTTAAAGATAAAATATGCAGTTTATTAATCCCAGATATTGCCGCAAGTCACGATGTTTTATGCCAACAACTTCAACAGTTTGTTGCCTCAAATGGCACCTTGGGTTCTGCAGGTATTTTTGTTGATGGATTAAGTCCTGCAGTAGAGCCCTTTATTGCAACAGTTTATGAAAACCTTGGCAGTGACAGGATATTGATTGGCGCAGGTGTTGGAGATCTTAATAATCGCTTCAATATGTGTGTGGCTAATGAACAGGGCTGCTTTAGCAATGCCGCAATTATCTTTTGTTTGTCCAATACCGTTAAATTGCAAGTAGAAGGCAAGCATGACTTACCTCAAGTTGCAGGTCCTTATTTAGTCACCGAAGCCAAAGACAACATAATCTATAGTCTAAATTACCAACCTGCCGCAGATATTTATAGTGACGCAATATCCAAAGTGAGTGGTATGGACATCACACAAGATGAAATTGCCCAACACATACACAGTTATCCTTTTGGTTTAAAACAATTAAATGAAGAGTATTTAGTTAGAGATATTATTGCAGTTAACGGTAATAGTCTTGTGTGTGTGGGTAATGTTGCTGAAAACAGTTTGGTGTATATTCTTAATGCCACTAAAGATATTTTAATTACGGCAGCCAGCGATGCAGGTAAACAATTTGCGCAAAAACTACAGCCAAACACGGCTGAGCAAATGCATTATGTGGTGCTGATTGATTGTATTTCACGAGCATTATTTTTAAATGATGAATATCAGTTAGAACTCAATGCCATTAATGCACAGATGCCAGTGGGGAAAAAATTGGCTGGAGTATTATCTATTGGTGAGATAAAAAATACTGACCAAGGTGCCATTCAATTTCTTAATAAAACCATCGTGCTAGGGGGGCTTTAGTGTGATTAATTCTATCGCCAACTTAGCCACATTAGAACTTGTGTCGATACAGTATGAAATCACTCGCAGCTTAAATGCGAATACTGATATAAGGTCATTGTGCCGGCGCTACATGGAAACGTGTATTCGTCGTTTATCCGTTAGAGCGGCTTATTTGTATATGCCGACTAAAATGACAGGTGACTTGTTTACTCCCAATGAGATGACGTGCAATCATTTAGGGCGGATTTGTATGCCAAATGTTACGGCGTGTTATCCTGAGCAAGTTCCAGAAATTAAAGATTTTTTTACCAAGTTATTGAACGAGCCAAGCATTGATAATGTGATCACTCAACACGTCGTCCATCATGGGACTTATTATCATCTGTTCGCGTTCATCGATCACACGTTCTTTGTACTTGAACGCTGTGACATTCCCTTACCGCCGCAAGTGATTAATGCTATTACACCAGCAGTAAAAGATTTGTTCTATGTTTGCCGTGCTTCTTTACAGCATTCACGAGTGGTGAGTGAAGTAGAGCGCCGGAAACTAGCCGAGCAGCAACTGACTTTTATTGCATTCCATGACGAACTAACGGGTTTACCTAACCGCACTCAAGTTATTAATGTGCTTAACCAACAAATTGAGTTATGCGTTCAACACGATCGCCATGGTGCGTTAATTTATATTGATTTAGACCATTTCAGAGACATTAATGATTCTCTAGGACATATCGTTGGTGATGAACTGCTTTGCCAGGTCGCACAACGATTACAACAAATATGCCTTAAGCAGGAAATGGTAGGGCGTTTTTCGGGTAATGCATTTGTTATTTTATGCCCAAACCAATTGAACTTACAAAAAGACCTTGATCTGTTGTTGCTAAAAGTACATCAATGTTTTGAATTAGATTATCAAATTGATGGTCGACGTATTGACGTGAATGCCAGCATAGGGATTACTTATTTTTCGTCTGCTAGTTGCGATGCTTATACGGTGTATCTGCAAGCCGATTTGGCCATGTCGAAGGCTAAAATCTCTACCGGGACTAGCTCGGTGTTCTACCAGCAAGATATGGAAAAGCAAACTCGACGTCGTTATTTACTCGACACAGAAATGCGACAAGCGCTAATTCAAAATGATTTTTTTATGGTGGCACAACCCCAAGTTAATCAATATGGTGAGATTATAGGTGCAGAGCTATTGATCCGTTGGCAACATGCAGAGCTCGGTTTTATCCCTCCAGATGAGTTTATAACGATTGCAGAAAAAACCGGGTTTATTATTCCGCTGGGCGAGTGGATATTTGAACAAGCGTGTTTATGCATTCAAACATTGCAAACACTGCCATTAAAAATGCCTATCAAATTAGCCATCAATGTCAGCGCAAAACAGTTTTACCAAGCAGAGTTTATTGACCGCATCAGCACACTGATTAGTCAACATCACATAAAAGTGAGTGATATCGAACTTGAATTGACTGAAAGCGCCATGCTCGAAGATATTGATTTGGCGGTATCTAAAATTACAGCGTTAAAACAAATCGGTTTTGAATTGTCTATTGATGATTTTGGGACCGGGTATTCCTCACTAAGTTATCTTAAGCATTTACCTGTCGATAAAATTAAAATTGATAGGAGCTTTGTATCGCTTATCGATAAACGTGATGATAGCCGCGCCATCGTTGAAGCGACGATGCTAATTGCCAGAACCTTTAAGTTAGAGTTAATTGCAGAAGGCGTAGAGACAGAAGCTGAAGTGGACACGTTAACAGCAATGGGATGTTGTGCATTTCAAGGGTATTTTTTCCATAAACCTATGGCGATTAAAGACTTTTTCAGCTTGCTTTGTGAGTAATACCAATCTGCATTAATAAGTGGACATTATAGGGATAGGAAATCAAACGGGGTGGCTGAAACAATAACGTTAAGTCGAGTATCTGGTGGAATAGGTGGCTGATTTTATAATATAACGTTATCAATTGGTGCTCCTCTTTCACGCTTAACCGCCGCGGCTGTTACTCTGCACTCTCGCTATGTGAAAGGGAATAACTATTACCTCATAACGACGCCTTAATCAAAAAACGCTGGACGCATTCTGAGTGGTCACTTATTCATGCGGATTGGTTTTACTAATGTATCGACTGCGTGTTGAATGTTGGCAGCGATATCTGCGGGTACCCAGTTAACCCAAATGTCTTTATGGTTAATGAAAAATGCTTCAGCTGCCGCCTGACTATCAGCTTGATTTTCTTCCATCCAGGCTAACAACTGATTCATTTGAGCATTAGTAAAAGCACGTTTACCAAGATAGCTGAATGCGAGGGGCGATTGCTGCGCAAATTTAGCCGTAGTCACTGTTTGTACTAATGCCGCTGGATACATTGTTGCTTTAGGCTCTGCACACTCTCCTTTTGAAATACAGTCGCGAAAATGTGCGATATCGCTTTCGTTCGCAAACTCAACTTTTACCATGTCATATTTTCCCAATATGGCCGTTGGTGCCCAATAATATCCAAACCAAGGTTGTTTACGTTGATAAGCATGCGCGATAGAGCCTGACAATCCCGCACCAAAACCAGGGGTGATTAAATCAAAGCCTGCAGCATTGAGTTTTAACGCGCGATATTGATTGGTTGCGGTAATTTGGCAACCCCAACCGACAGGACAACCGTAAAAAGCGCTGCGTTCTGGGTTATCCGGATTGGTAAACAGCGCTGCGTTGGCAATAATACCTTTAATGGTTTGCAGACTCGGATCTTTATCAACCATGTACTTAGGTACCCAAAACCCTTCCTCGCCACCGTTGGTGAGTGAATGACCCGCAACAGCAAGACGATTTTCACTGATCCCTCGATCCATTAGGTCTTTGACGTTGTTCCACCAAATTTCTGGGGCAATATCGGGTTGACCTTTTTCAACCATAGAGGTGCTCGTTGGTATGGTATCACCTGGTGTTAGCATGGCGTCGCAGCCGTAGCCGTGCTCTAAAATAAACTGATCGACATTGGCAATTAACGACGCGGAGCTCCAATTCATGTCGGCGATAGTCACTGTGCCGCAATGTTCTTGTGCAGAGGTTTGAAATGCAGAGGCACTGAGTAGTAATCCAGCAATTAAAAATCTGTTTTTCATATAGAGCTCCGTACCTGAGGGTAGAGTAGTCTGTCATTAATGTTTGTCACCATTTTCTATAACCATTGTCTGTAACCATGAGACTTAATCGTTAGTATTCTATGTAATCTTGAGTGGTAACAAATGGGTTTGACGAAAAAACATAACAACACAGTTGTGCAAAAATACGCCTAATTGACTCATTAACTTAGCATGATTGCTGGTTTGTTAACAATGTCAGCTTTTCGGTAAATAAACTGTCATTGTGTACTCTCTTGATGGCGTACATGATATTAGTTAGCCCTAAACTAATGTGTGCAATGCGAACTTACCATGAAGAAACTCGCTTAGTTCTTATTTAGTGTGATGCTTAAATGATTCGTTGTGAAATGCAGTAATTTTACAATTTAGGATGAAAGATCACTCATCAAAGCAAGTCGATACCATACGGTTAAACGGTTGTTTAGATGGTCACTTTTTGCGAATGTCATCGATTAAATCGTGTTAATGTGAATATCGTGTCGCTTATGTGACATGGTAATGTTTTACATTGATGGATTAGATTCTTAGCCTCATTGATGATTCTTAGCATCAATGATGCACTCTCGTTGATGCAGTCTCATTGATACAGTCTCGTTGATCTAGTGCTGTTGATTAAGTATTTTTGATTAAATGGCCATATAATTTACGGAGTTTACATGACAGCAGTGACCCAATATTTATTGTTAGCAGCATTAATTTGCTTAGCCTTAGTTTGTTATTTTGTTGGCAGTGCAACTGGTGCAGTGGCGTTTATTGTCATGGGCATCTTGCTTGAAATCGCGTTTTGGCTTGGCATTTTTAAGTCTACGCGATCGCGCAGACAAACATCATAATCGCTAGATATAGTGGCTTATAAAATCATCAATCACTAACGTACATTGTTTTATGCATTAACCTAAGCTCATCCTCTGCTGCGGTGCTTCTTCCATATGGAGTCATCTTTTATCGGTGCAGATGTTATGCGAATCCTGATGAGAAAGTGATCTATTTTAGGCTGTGTCACGAGGCTAAGAACAATGAAGATGAATGTAGGTGTAGTCATCTACATCAAAGTCATCTACATCAAAGTCATCTACATCAAAGACATCTACATCAAAGTCATTTACATCAAACTCATCCACATCAAAGTCATTTAAAACCATAATAGGGTTTGTGATCCCCCCGAAGGGCGAATTAATCAGCGCGCCTTTCTTTGTTGGCCTGTCTTAACGAACTACAGCATGGATGAAGTAGAACAGCTCTGGAGCCGTTACCGAGAGTATTATGCCCTCAAAGCTTGCTGCGAAGCGCACTGATCATTTTTGCTAAAAGTGCACATTCTAATGTGGACTGGTTTTAGTCTGCCATTATGTGTTTAATGGCTTGCGGGATATAGTCAAGTAAGTCACTGGCTAGCACTGAATATTCGCTTAATGCCTGTGCGGCTAAATCACCCGCTAATCCGTGCAAATAGACTCCTAAGCAAGCTGCATTTAATGGGCTCATGCCTTGAGCACAAAACCCGCCAATCATCCCCGTTAACACATCCCCCGTGCCTGCTTTGGCGAGTGCACTGTTACCTGTAGGGTTAATAAAGGCATATTCTCCATTGCTTATCACGCTATTGTGACCTTTTAATACCACGATCGTGTGTAACTGTTTTGCTGCTAATGTCGCGTAATGAGCGCGATCAGACTGAATTTCTTCAACATCAATATTAAGTAAGCGTGCCAGCTCTTTAGGGTGCGGGGTAATAATACTGTTTTGAGGTAAACGTAAGGGTGTTTGAGGTTGTAAATGATATAAAAAATGGCTGATAAAATTGAGCGCATCAGCGTCAAATACCATACTTTGGGGGCGAGTTTGCAGTGCGCCGAGCAAGGCAAAGAAAAACCCATGATTTCCCTCAGCAATCGCCGTGGTGCTTAATGGTGCAGTAGAGGCGTTAAACTCATCTTTACTTTGGCCAATACTCAGACCGCTGCCCACCGTGATAACCGAGGCTTGCTCTAATAAATCATGTAACTGTGCTACTGCTTTTTCATCAATAGATTCAGTGTCGATTGATTGTAATTCGATACACACAGAATCGGTCATTTGCGTACTGAGTTCGGCGTAAATAATGGGCCGAGTCGGTAACGGGCGCATGACAATGTTGGGCGTTAATGCGCTTACGCTCTGACAAACACCAGGGCTGCTGGCCAGTGTCACGTAACCAGCACCTGTTCTCAGTGCTGATAAACTCGATAAATATGCTGCACCGCGATAATGCATTGAGCCTGCAATATTTAGCACATGGCCAAAGGTCGCTTTATGGCTGTTATCAGGGCGCTCAGGTAACAGTGAGGTGATGTATTCTTTGGTGAGAGTTTGCATATTTAGCACCCCTAAAACTAACATCCGGTATTAACCTTACCATAAACATGGTTAATTTTTGTGCACTAACGCATAAAATGACAACAAGGTAAATTGTTGTCATTAATGAGTCTTAATTTTTATTTAGGGTTAAGCGTATCGCGTTGGTACACCGATTTACCTGCGACGTAGGTTTCAAAAATGTTACGGTCATCGCCCAGCATAATAAGTGCAAACAGTTTGTCTTCAATGCCACTTGAATAGCTAAAGCGCAGCTGTTGTAAATCGGTAGCGGCCCAGTCTAACACCACAAAATCGGCTTCTTTGCCGGGCATAAAGTTACCGACTTTGTCGTCGATACTTAATGATGTTGCTCCGCCTAAGGTTGCCATGTACAGACCTTTAAATGGCGACAGTTTTTTACCTTGTAACTGCATGACTTTATATGCTTCGTTTAAGGTTTGTAGTGGTGAAAAACTGGTTCCTGCACCTACATCTGTGCCTAAACCTACACGAATATGCCTACTGTCTGTGGTGGTTAAATCAAATAAACCACTGCCTAAAAACAAGTTAGAAGTAGGGCAAAAAGCAATCACTGAATCAGTTTGTTGAAAGCTGTCCCATTCTTTGTCGGTTAAATGGATCGCATGGGCAAAAATGGATTTTTTACCGGTTAAGCCATAATGATCATACACATCAAAGTAGCCTTCACGTTCAGGAAATAATGATTTTACCCAGGCTATTTCGTCTTTGTTTTCAGACAAATGAGTATGCACATACACATCTGGGTATTGGGCTTTTAACTGACCCGCGAGTTGTAATTGTGCCGGGGTAGATGTAGGCGCAAAACGCGGGGTGATGGCGTATTGCAAACGGCCTTTATTGTGCCATTTTTCAATGAGGTTTTTTGAGTCTTGGTAACTTGACTCTGGCGTGTCGAGTAATTCCGCTGGAGCATTGCGATCCATCATGACTTTACCGGCAATAAGGCGCATGTTTTTTGTTAACGCAGTTTCAAATAACGCATCAACAGACTGCGGATGAACCGTGCCAAACACCAGCGCCGAAGTGGTGCCATTTTTGAGTAATTGGTGAATAAAAAACTGCGAAATTTTACGCGCATGTTCAATGTCGCTAAATTGTTCTTCAGTAGGAAAATATACCCAATCAACTTGAAGATACGTGTTTCAGAGCTTCACCGTGTTTTCAATACTAGGCGCGTTAATGCGGTAATGTAGGTACCTTATAAATTAGCGCAACAACGTAGTGGGAACACGGTGAAACTCCCAAAGGGCAAGTTTTACACGCGTTTATGCTGCGTTATTGATTTTGGAAAGGGAACAACCATTCCCCGCAATCAATGCCTTGTCTAAACGCGTGTAAATTCTTGCTGAAATCGAGTATCTTCAGGTTGTTTGGGTATTGGCATTAAGCCAGGTCAATAACTGTTCGCCGTATGCGGCAATCATTTGAGTTTGAGCGTAATGGGTGTGAGTGTCGATAAACCCCGGAATGATTAATTTACCTCGTTTGTCGATAATCGATGAGTATTGCTGCGCGGTTTGAGCGTCAAACGCCGTTAACGTTTTAATGTGACCATTTTCAATCACTAATAAGCCATCTTCAAAGTATTGATACGTGTCGTTAATATTGTCTGCTTGTGCGGGGTCTTGCAGGAAATGAATAAAGCTTGAGCGAATGACGGTGGTATCAGCTATAGATGATGATGAAGATAAAAGTGCAGCACTAACAAGCGCCGCAGAAGCGGTGTTTTTAGACATAAATACTCCATTTAATTGACAGGTATAAATGGTTTTTGACTTGAGTATTCAAGCCCTTGTCAACAGAGTATTCCAACCGAAAACCATTAAAAGCATCCAGACTAAAGCCAGAACTGTGCCAAGGTATCAGTAGGCATTTTACGGCGTTAACTGGCTAAAAATGGGCGATATTGCACTTGCTCTTAGCAACATTCTCACCAAAACAGTGCAGGTGCGCGTCAAAGTGAATCATGTGTTTAAGGTGTGAGCTTGGCATATTATCTATATCGCGACGTGCTAATATGAAGCTTATTTCGACATTAACGTAACGCGGATTAACCGACATTGAAATGGAGTGTTCATGAAAATAATAAATTGGGGCATTGTCAGTACAGGACGAATTGCTGCGTTATTTTGTCAGGATCTGGCTTTCTCACCGCAAAGCCATTTGTATGCTGTTGCCGCTCGTCAGCAAGCGGATGCCGATACGTTTGCTAAACAATATGGGGTTGATAAATCATACCAGGGTTATCAAGCGTTATTTGACGATCCTAATGTCGATATTGTGTATATCGCCACCCCACATAACTTTCATTTTCAACAAGCTTATGATGCCTTAATGGCGGGTATGCATGTATTGTGCGAAAAACCAATGACAGTGTCAGTTGAAGAGTGCCAACAGTTGTGCCAATTGGCACAACAAAAGGGTTTACTGTTAATGGAAGCCTTATGGACCTATTTTTTACCGGCAATGAAGCAGGCCAAACAGTGGCTCGAAGACGGTAAAATCGGCCAGCTTAAACATGTCAAAGTCGACTTTGGTTACCCCATTCCCTTCAGCCCAAATGGCCGTGAATATAATCGACAATTGGCTGGTGGTTGTTTACTTGATATGGGCATTTACCCGTTAGCCATTGCTGACTACTTTTTAGCCGCCGATATCGATGATTTATATGTGCAAGCCCAGCTATGTGAGACGGGTGTTGAAGATGATGTGATTATCATCGGCAAAAGTGAACAGGTTGCGGTAAGCCTCGCAAGTTCATTTCAATGTCGATTAAGTAATAATGCTTATTTGATTGGCGATAAAGGCTACATCGTTATTCCAGATGCATTTAGAGCATCAGAGTGTCACTTATATCATCTCGATGATTTAGTTGACTCATATACCGATAATCGCCATTCGTTGGGTTATCACTTTGAAGCAGATGAAGCCTGTCGATTAGTCGCTTTAGGGATAACCCAAAGCGACATCGTGTCGCATCAAGATAGTGTGTTGTTTCAGTCGCAACTGGCACGAGTCAAAGCGCTAATTTAAGATGATTACGGGCAAAACGGCTGCCGCACATTGTTTATGTATTGCCCGTTGTGAACTGATTAATGCGTTTATTGTTGCTGTATTGCATGATAACTAATGCCAGCGTTACTAGGCTGGCTAATAACATGCTGCTATAAAAACTCGCCGCGACTCCACCTGGAATAAACTCAACAAAAGAGATATTAAATTGCTTAATAGCTTTATCAGTGTGGCAGCACATCAAAGCTTTTCTGGCGCGGCGCGCGAGCTCAATACTGTGCAACCCGCCATTAGCCGACATATTGCGATGCTGGAAGATGAGCTTGGAGTATTGTTGTTTATTCGTAACTCGCGAGAGGTGATGATCACGACAGCAGGTGAGCAGTTACTGCACGATGCCAAACTGATTATTGCCTTGGCAGAAAAAGCTAAAAGCCAGGTAAAGCGAGCAGAGCAAGGGCAGGTGGGCGAGTTAAACATTGCCTATTTAAGTTCTGCCTGCTTAAGTTTTATGGCGGACCTAATTCGCAGTTACTCGCAGTTATACCCTGATGTACATGTCAGCTTATTTGAAATGACCGCGACAGAACAAATAGAAGCATTTAAGCGAAATACTATTGATGTGGGTTTTTCTCGGCCATTACCCACAGGCATTCAAGATGAATTTAGCAGTACAGATATCTATATCGACAAGCTTGTTGCCGTTGTGGGAGCACATCATCCTTTAGCACAACATACTCAGATTGCGTTGAGCCAGCTACAGCAACAAAAATTAATCATATTCCATCGAGATGAAGCCGTCGGCTTGTTTGATGACACTATTATGTTGTGCAAACAAGCAGGGTTTTCAGCCAATATCGTGAGTCAGCCTCGGCATATGCAAACCTTATTAACCGAGGTGGCAGCGGGCTTAGGTGTCGCCATTGCGCCGTATTGTATTAGTAAATTATACAGCCAAAGTTGCCATTTTTTAACGCTTACTGATGCGCACAAATCCATTGCGACGCAGTTGCATGTCAAGTCAACTAATCACAGTGCTACGGTCAATGCCTTTGTGGCGCTAGTCATCGCTAATCAACCAAGCATTGCAAAAAGTATGGCCTAATAAAAACTGAGGTTATGTTGCTGTATGCTACTTATGCCCTAAAATAGCCTTAATATTATTTTTACTGCTGATATATCAGTATGCCATCACGGCAAAACATCACACGAATAAGCCAGAGGAAGGCATTGATTATGGACAAAGTTTTACCCCAAAGTAGACGTTATTCTGAGCTTGATTGGTTGCGGGTGATATTGATATTTGCTGTTTTTTTGCATCATATTTTTATGCCATTCAATGGTGATGGCTGGCATGTTATGAATAATGAGTCCAGCAAAGTGCTTGACGACATTATGGTTTATTTTGAGCAGCTGAGGCTGCAAACGTTATTTTTTATTGCAGGGGCTGGTAGTTTATTGTTACTGCAAAAAATGTCGGCAAAATCATTTATGATCAGTAAATTTCATCGGTTATTTATACCATTGCTGGTGGGGATGATATTGATAGTACCGCCTCAAAACTATATCGAAAATATCGCCGATTATGAGTCATTGTTATCAGCCTATAGCCAACTTATGTGGTCGTTTGATAACAATCATTTATGGTTTATTGAGTTTCTGTTGATTTTTATGTTACTGGCTATACCGTTTAAACGCTTTTTAGATGGCGCAACGGGGACGGTGTGGCTTAAATGGCTTGAACGCCTGAGCCAGTCGCAATATGGATTATTGTCTTTAGGGCTGGTGTTGGTCATAGTGAGAGGTTTGGCAAAATACCTAATGCCCGATGACAGTCATCATATTGAAAACCTGTCATTAAGTTTGTTTTATGTGTTGTTCTTTTTTGCGGGTATGAGTTTTATATACAGCGGACAGATTTGGCAAACATTGGCTTTGCATCGTCGCACCTATTTAATCAGTCTACTCATTAGCTCGTTACTTTTTTATGCATATTACTATTCACCAGATTTAAGCCCATATTTGTCATTAACGGCTCGGTGGCAAATTTGGTGGTTGGTATGCAGCTTGGTGTCATGGTCGGGTTTGTTAACCATGGTAGGGTTTGCCAGTGCTTATATTAACAGGACACCTACCTGGCTACAGCAAACTAATGAACTCATTTACCCGTTTTATATTTTGCATCAAACCGTCATTGTGATGTTGGCGTTTTATATTGTGCAGTGGCAGGCGGGAATAATGGTTAAATCGCTCAGTTTACTTGTTAGCGCCTTTATTATTTGTGCAGCGCTGTGTTATTGGGTCATAAAACCTTTTAACCTGATGCGCTATTTATTTGGTCTAAAAATATTGTCTAAGGATTAACATGACAACGTGATATTACACAGGCGTTTTTGTTATTAGAGCCAGTTTTTCTTCAATTGCTTGCAAACATACCGAGACGTGTAAAGGTAAACCAGAGGTAAAAGGATGCATTGAATAGACAGCATTCAGTGGTAATTTATGCTGACTGAATACCGCGGTTAACTCTGGATAATGAGGTAGATGAAAATCAGGAACTAACCCGATACCGACACCTGCTTTTATTAATGAAAGACAAGTATGAAATGAATTGGTTTGACACGATGCTGTCACGTTATAGTGTATATCGTCATGATTATCTGACATAAAGTGATGTGCTATTTGTTTACTCTGCCAAGAGTTGGCAATATAACAGGCCTGCATTTGTTGGGCTGGTTGATGCAATGTGTTAACTGAGCACAATACATCTCTAAATGAACCTATTCTTCGCTGCTTTATATTGCTGTCTTTCGACTCGCCAACACGGATTGCTAAATCAATATTATCTCGATTCAAATCTAAGTGAATATCACTACTGATTAAATTCGGTTCAATTAATGGATATTGCTGCATCACGAGGGCGATAGCGGGAGCCACAAGTGTTTCCATTAATGCATTGGGTGCCGTTATTCTTACAATACCTTGAGGGATGGCTAAATGTTGTTGTGCTTGTTGCCAAGCAACATCAGCAGTTTGGTTAAGGACTTGGCAATGTTGATAAAAACTCGAACCTGCACTGGTGAGTATTTGTCTGCGGGTGGTACGTTTAAGTAAAGTCACCCCAATATCCTGCTCCAGTGCTTTTAGGTGTTGGCTGATAACCGACTTAGAGAGTTGTAATGATTCTGCGGCAGCGGTTATCGAACCGAGATCGACGATATGAGCAAAAATAGCCATTTGCCGTAATTTATTCATCGTTATTTCCTCGCTAATCATTATTGTTGATTGTATGGTTTTTATTAACAATCAATTCTATTGGTTTAGTTTTTCAGTTGCAATTAGTTCGATATGCTAATGGCTTATTCAATCTGTGGAGTATAAAGATGTCTTCAACTATTTTAGAAATATGTCAGCAGGGTATTAGTGATTGGCAAAAGGCGTTTAATCGTCAAGATGCAGCAGGTTGCGCGGCACAGTATGCTGAAAATACCATCATGCTCGCTAAACCTTTTGGTGAATTCAAAGGTCGTCAAGCCATTGAATCATTTTGGCAAGGAATAATGGATAAAGGGTTTAAAGATGTTGATTACACACACGTTACTTGGGAGGCTATGGGTGATGACGGCTATATCTTAACTGCTCATTGGACCATGAATAGCGCATTTGGTGTGGTACATCATGAGCATTGGCAGATACAAGCTGATGGTAAAGCGCGTTTAGCTTATGATGAATTTGAGGTGCAAGGCGAACGATAAACCGAAAATTTAATTAATTCCACTTGCGTATCGAAAGGTTAACCTTCATGTGCCAGAAACTCGATAATTTGTTCCATATTGAGATTGTAGTCGTCAGCTCGAACGCATTTGACAATTAAATCGTCGGTGACGGTAGCCAGGTCGATCTTTTGGCCAACTTCAAAGTGATCCGGTTTTAAATGATAAAACGGTTTGACTAGTGGGCGGATAGGATCTTTAGGGTTGTGACCTTCAACAATGGCCAATCTGTTGGATTCTAACTGCACCACTGCGCCGACAGGGTAAACCCCCATGCAGCGAATAAATTCGTCGACTAAATCTTTGTCGAGCTCATTTTTGTCTGCCAACGCTCGCAATATACTGAAGGCTTTTACCTGAGCATAACCTTCTTTATAACAGCGGTTTGACGTCAATGCATCGAAGATATCGCAAATGCTGATCATCCGTCCATACAGGGTGATTTTTTCAGCTGGTACGCCGAAGGGATAGCCTTCACCGTTGAGCTTTTCATGGTGCAAGCTGGCCACCTCTAAACTTAACGAGCTGATGCCAGGGGTGTTCTTCATGATCTCAATGGAATAACTGGCGTGAGTTTTCATAATATGAAACTCTTCATCGGTTAATCTGTCGGGTTTGTTCAAAATCCGATCGGGGATCATGATTTTGCCGACATCATGTAAAAATGCGCCAATCGCTAATTGATTTACAATGGCTTTGTCGATTTTTTTATACACAGCAAACATGGTCATCAATACCGACACCGATACCGAATGTTCTAATAAATATTCATCTTTATTACGGATGTTAATCACGCACGAAAGGGCATTAGGATTATTAAAAATAAGGTCGGTAGACTCAGTGGTAATTTTTTGCACCGGATCCATGTCTAATGGCAAACCATGCTGGGCATTATGAAACAGCTTTTTTTGAATATCTTTTGATTCGTTAAACACCTGGCGCGCTCTAACGATTTCTTGATTAAAGAAATTCGGTTTTGTTATAGGGCGAGCAGGCGCAACTTGACGAGGTGGCTCTGACTTTGGCGCATGGTCTTTGGTGACCGTTTCTTTAGTAATCACTTCTGTTTTGCTGGTGTCGATTAATAACTTGGTAACCGATTTGCGTTTTAATGCCTCAATAACACGTTCACTTTTAAGCACGCCAGGCTTTGTGAGCGAAAACGTGTCTTTAGGTTCGGTGATTTCGACCACATACATTCCAACTTGTACGTCAGTAATGTCATGTTCAATCAGCATAAATCGGTTCCTTGAGGCTATTGAGTCGCATTATTGTTATCAACCACAGCGTACTTAATGTGTACGTCATGTTACAAGATAGCTTATTTAATAAGGTAATATAAGCGAAATAACACTACCGAGTTCAAGCTTTACTGCAAAAGTGACATACATTTTTTCGTGTTGTTAATCAATGATGTATTAACCGTAATAAATTGCAGTTTATGCTGAATTTTATTTAAGGTCCAACAGCTTTGAGAGATGAATATTTGTTTGTATTATTTTTGTACGCCCTAGCCAATATATACCGTCAGTTCAAGTTTTTAAATGATGAAACAGCAGGCATTGATCGCTGTCACCTTCAATCGACCCTGGTGCAAACCTCTTGGCTTTAATTGAACGAATAAGCATCAAGTGCTAACAATTCATACTCAACATCTTGGTGTATTTTTTGAGCTTGAGTGTTGCCACTTGCACCAAGTACCGACATTAACGGTAAAAAATGCTCCTGAGTTGGGTGGTTAAATTGAGCATGCGGAGCAAGTTGTTGGTAGTTCAGTAAAGACTCAATATCATTATTTACCAGCTTGTCTTCAACCCAATACCTAAATTGGTTCATCATGTCGACCCCATTAACGGTTTTAGTGCGCTTAAATACCTCGGCTAAATTATGGCTTATCCCGCCGGAGCCAATAATAAGAATATTGTCATGCTTTAGTGAGGCTAATAATTGGCCATATCGATAGTTTTGTGCAGCTCCAAGTCTCGTGTTGATGGATATCTGCACAATAGGGATGTTGGCTTGTGGGTACATTAACCTCAGTGGGATCCATACACCATGATCCCAGCCCTGTTGGGTGTCTAACATTACCTTGATATTGGCCTGCTCAAATAGCGCTGCTATATGCTTAGCGAGTAAGGGCTCCCCGGGAGCTGGGTAACGAATTTGATATAACTTATCGGGAAAACGATAAAAGTCATGAACCGTCGCGGGATGTTGCCCTGCAGTAATCACGACATCGTGACTCACATCAAAATGTGCTGAAAACACCACAATCGCTTTAGGTGTCGTTATTGTGCGCCCCAAGTGTTGCAAAAAACGCGATGTTGTACTGTTTTCGACGGCCATCATTGGGGAACCGTGAGAAATAAATAATGGACGTTGTGATGTCATGTTGGCTACCTATTTAATGTATGTGTTATATGCAGTCACAATGGTTATTATTGATCAATGCAGGATTATATAATGTGTGACCGAGTGGCTTAACCTGGCTTGCTAATCACTATATTACGAGTCATTATGAAGATAAATGTGCTAAAAATTGATAAACAATCAACAGGGCGTTGTTAATTTATGGATAAGCTTGAGACTATGCGAACCTTTTTGACTGTCGTGCAAGAAGGCGCATTTACTAAAGCCGCTGACAAGCTAGATTTATCACCACAACTCGTGAGTAAGTACATTTCGGCTTTAGAGCAAAGTTTACAAACGCGGTTATTGCAGCGCACCACTCGTCGATTGAGTTTGACCCAAGCGGGCAGTGAATATTACCAACGCTGTGTGCAAATTATTGCTGATATTGATGATATGGAAACGCGCTTAACTCTGCATACTCAAGTGGTATCGGGTACCTTAACCGTGAGCGCGCCCATGTCATTTGGTACCTTGCACTTACCGCAATTGTTAATGGATTTCCAGCGTATCCACCCCGAAATCACCCTCAACATTAAATTATCTGACATTAAAATCGATATTGTAAATGAGGGCATCGATGTGGCAATGCGTATTGGTCAGTTAGCTGACTCATCTTATATCGGTAAAAAAGTGGCACCGATCCGTATCGCTATTATGGCTTCTGCAGAATATTTAGCGCGTTGCGGTACTCCTAAAACGCCAGCAGAGTTACAACACCATACTTACCTTAAATATGCATATTCAGACGATGCGATGTTGTTTTCAGGTTTCGACGATGCGGCTCACTCGCTTCAATTTAAACAACGTCTGGTGGCCAATAATGGTGAGTTATTAGTGAATACCGCTATTTTAGGGGGTGGGATTATTATTCAGCCCACTTTTATAGCGGGTAAAGCATTGGCTGAAGGTAAACTCGTCCAAATACTCAAGGATTATGAGCCTAAGCCTGTAGGCTTGTATATGATGTATGCTAATCGGCAATATTTGGCGGCAAAGGTGGCTTGTTTTGTTGATTTTGTGAGTCAGTATTATCCTCAAATCCCTTATTGGGACGAGAAAGCGTAAACCGCTAAGTCTGAAGATTTGTTACCCTAGTATTGTTGTTATTTCTGTTAAACCGTTATGTTAAGTGATGAGTTAAATTTTACGCTAAGGATGGGTTTTATGTCTGTAACCGCGCAATTAAGATTATTTGTAGATGTAGTTCAACAAGGCTCGTTTGCTAAAGCGGCGGCGTTACATGATATGGATAATTCGTCACTCTCCAAACAAATTAAAAAGTTAGAGTCGACATTAGGCGTGCAGCTGCTTAACCGCTCTACACGTTCATTTGCGTTAACCTCTGCGGGCGAAGAAATTCTCACCCAAGCGCATATTCTACAAAATACCTTAGATGATATTCAAAACATTGCTGACTCTTACCAGTCTGAACCTAAAGGGATAATTCGAATAACCTCGTCCATTTTTTTTGGTCAACATTATTTGCAGCCGGTGATTAGCCAGTTTATGAAACGTTATCCTCACGTCAAAGTGACGTTGTCTTTAGATGACCGTAAAGCTGATATTATTTCCGATCATTTTGATGTGGCTTTTAGAATGGGGCGCTTAGCGGAGTCGAATTTAATTGCAAAAAAAATCGCCAAAACCCACTTTGCGATAGTGGCCTCCAAAGATTTTATCGAGCGTTATGGTATGCCAACGACGCCAGAGCAACTGATAACCCTGCCAGCAGTGATATACAGTAATGGTGAATCATCCATAGATGTGATGCGATTAAGTACGCATCCTCATGGTGAGCAGTTTAAAAATTATAAGATGCAAGGCAATTTAAAAGTCAGTGATGTCAGTTCGATGATTGCCGCGGTGGCAGATGGTTTGGGCTATACCGTGATTGATTTGTTTAACTTAGAAAAACCGATTGCGGAATTTAACTTAGTGCCGCTGTTAACCAATTATGGTTTGTCGACGATGGATACTGGCATTTACGCCGTGTATCCTCATCGCAAACAAACGTTATTGGTCAGCGAGTTTATTAAAGCGGTGCAAGAGTATATTGGCACACCGCCATTTTGGTTAGCGCATATACCTAATTATAAGCAACTTTATAACGGTTCTATCAATGAGTAATATTGCTATTACGGCATTAAACCGTCGACGATATATTGGTTAATATTGTCAGTTGCGGCTAAACGAATCGCTTTAGCTGGGGCGTATTCAGGGTCGTCTAACCACGCCTTTGCAGCTTGAGAATTTGGAAACTCAATGATCACTTTTATTTGGCCTTGTTGGCCCATTAAATCGATACCTGAACCGCTAGCAGCAAGGATAGTACCGCCATGTTTAGCAACCGTTCCGGCTGTGATTGAATTTGAGCCTGGATTGTATTTCGCATACATTTCAGGTTCGGTAACATCATAATTAATGATAAAAAATGCGCTCATTTATTCTTCCTTATTATTCGTTTATTTCACTGACAAAGTGCATATATTGTTGCATGTCACCCACAACCGCCTGTTCCATTATTGCCCCTGTGATTTTGGCATAAGGTTGGTTGAAATGGATATCCCATACGTCAGACTCTTTACGCCAATGTTCATAAACCACTAAGGTGTTGTCATCATCTTGAACGGTGTAAAGATCAAATAATAAATTACCCTCTTCTTGACGAGAGTGTTGAATATGGTCTTCAAACTGTGTCAAAAGAGGTTGGCGAAATTCCGAATGAATAGGGAAAATAAATATAATGGTAAATAGTGCATCTTCGTGGTCTGCGGCTTTAATCACTACCGGTTCAGGTTTTGTGTCCTGTAAATTAAACACTTCAGGCGTGCACACAAGAGCATTACTTAACAACCTAAGTAGATTCTGGGTATACGATTGCTGTTGATGAAAGGCCAGCGCCGCTGCATCTTGCCAACGTTCATAGGCATAAAATACATTGGGATTGGCATTATCAACAAAAATATTCATATTGATGTTACCAAGCTCGTGACGAGTGCCTTTTTTACTGTCAACAAGCGCGTCTTTAACCGCCTGTTGATGCTGGGGTTTTACTGTAAACTTAATGAGTTGGGTTAGCATGCAGTGCTCCAAAATCAATGATACGAGGATAAAATATTCAATAAGGGGCATAGCCCCTTAAGACGGCTTAAAAACCCGCTAAAACAATTTTGCCTTTAGCTTGCTGAGTTTCTAAGCGCTCGTGAGCTCGGCGTAAGTTCGTCGCATTAATCACACCATAATGTTCACCCACAGTGGTTTTAATCTGGCCGCTGTCGATTAGTTTAGCGACATCGTTAAGCAGTTGATGTTGAGCTTGCATGTCGTCGGTCTTAAACAAAGAGCGAGTGAACATCAGCTCCCAGTGAATTGAAATGCTCTTCATTTTAAACGGCATAATGTCTAAGCTTTGTGGATCGTCAATTAACGCAAATTGACCTTGTGGCTTAATCACCTTTTCTATTTCCATTAAGTGTTCAGAGGTATTGTTTAAACTCACAACATAGTCGACTAACGGCAACTGTTTTTCGGCAAACTGTTCACTCAATTTATAACGATGATTAATAATATGGTCAGCGCCTAAGTCTTGTAACCATGACACGGTTTCTGCTCGTGATGCCGTAGCAATAATTTCAAGTTGGGTGAGCTGTTTTAGTAATTGCACCATAATTGAGCCCACACCACCGGCTGCGCCGATAACCAAAATACGTTTGTTGGCGTTGTCTTTATCCACTTTTAGGCGGTCGAACAATAATTCCCATGCGGTAATGGCGGTCAATGGCAATGCTGCGGCTTCATCAAAAGATAAGTTTTTTGGCATATGGCCTACGATACGCTCGTCGACCAGTTGGTATTGTGCATTACTACCTGAACGAGTCACATCACCTGCATACCATACTTTGTCGCCAGGCTTAAACAAGCTGACATTTTCACCCACTGATTTAACGATACCAGCAGCATCAAAACCTAATATTTTCCATTCACCTTCAGGTGCCGGCATATCTTGACGAATTTTAAAGTCGGCAGGATTAACAGACACCGCTTTGACTTCAACTAGAATGTCACGGTCTTTCGCAACAGGCATATCTAACTGAATATCTTGTAATGATAATGGATCGTGTACCGGTAGATTTTGCTGATAACCAATGGCTTTCATGGCAGTAGCCTCTTAATAATATCGTGATGATGAATGAATACATGTGGCAATACGTATACGTAAAATGTGTTGCCCATGAGTTAATAGCGTCATTGTGCCGTTTTTAGTTAGCGGTAAAAAGAGCAACTAAAGCCAATCATTATGGATATATATGACCATAATAAGTGGCCGTTATGGTGTTCCGTATTAATAAGTGAGAGGTCACTTATTAATGCAGATTGGTATTAATTGCTTGATAATGATTTAATTATCACTTTGGTTACATTTACTCGCCCAATCACTTAATAACATTCGAGCATGACATGACTATCCCTAATATTGGCTTCAACCATGAAAAAACCAAGCAAGCTGAATTAGAGATTATTGAACTGTCTAATTTGTATTGTCGACCTAACATGGAACACGACCCTCAAGCACCTCATCGCGTGTCATTTTTTATGTTGATCTACATTAAACAAGGTGAGGGCAAGCATTATGTGGACTTTACCGGTTATGACTTTAAGGCCGGTTCATTAATCTTTGTGCAACCAGATCAGGTGCATAGTTTCGATTTTTCGCATCAGCCTCAAGGTAAAGTATTACTGTTTACCCAAGCCTTTTTAGATAAAGTACATGCCAATATGCGGCTACCTAATTACACCCCAACACATTTAAATCAACAACATAATCCGCTATTGCAACTCGACAATGTTAACCACGCCCGCACTGAAACGTTAATTAACGAAATACTCACCGAAAGCACAATAGAACCGTCTGAGCCGTTAATTGTCATGTATTTATTTTCAGCGCTCGCCTTGTTATTACACCGCTTACGTCCCGCGTTAAGCCACGATAACTTGTCAACAGACCAAAGCCTTAAGTTATCGAAATTCTTTAGTTCAATGCAACAACATGCTCATAAAGTACGAGATGCTAATTGGTTTGCGGGGCAAATACACACCACCTATAAAACCCTCAATAACATTTGTAAATTAGCAACGGGCTTAACCGCAAAACAGATGATCGATGCTTATACGATAATCGAGATTAAACGGCGCTTGGTGGTGAGCAATGCAACGACGCAACAGTTGGCTAATGATTTTGGTTTTGACGATACCAGTAATTTTGTGAAGTACTTTAAAAACCAAACACAATTAACCCCAAGCCAATTTAGTAAACTCAATACACATTAATTGATAACCGTTAATAAAGAGTTGAATAAGTCGTGGTGAACGATACGGTTCGACTTTGACCATTTTTGTGCTCATTTACACTCTACTGGGCTATTTTGTTGCGCGATACAATGTCCTCATTGAAACCAGAGGGCTTACCCATGAATACCATTACTAACAAAATCATCGCAGTTAACAGCACATCAGCAGCGCGTAAATCAATCGTCAGTGCACTTGTTACCAGTGCACTATTGGGTGGAGCCTTAATGTCTGGCAACAGCGTTGCGGCAACCGAAAAATCACAAGCTGAAATGAGCTACAAGCAACAGGTTGTTGAGTTAGTGAACAGTATTGAAACGGGCAACCCAGCGCCAATTGGCTATATCAACCCTAACAAATACATTCAACATAACTTAGCCGTTGCCGACGGTTTAGCCGGTTTTGGTGCGGTAATGCAGCAGTTACCTAAAGGCAGCGCAAAAGCTCAGGTTAAGCGTGCATTCCAAGACGGTAATTATGTAGTTACGCACACGGAATATAACTTCTTTGGCCCTAAAGCCGGCTTTGATATTTTCCGCTTTGAAGACGGTAAAATTGTTGAACATTGGGATAACCTGCAAACCATCGCCGCTGCAAACCCAAGTGGTCACAGCCAGTTTGACGGTGCAACTACAGTGACCGACTTAGACAAAACCGAGCAAAATAAAACCTTAGTGGCCGATTTTGTAAACACCATTTTGATCAAAGGTGATATGGCAAAAATAGGTCAATTTATTGGTAGTGAAGATACTGATTATATTCAGCATAACCCGAATATTGGCGACGGTTTAAGTGGCCTAGGCAAAGCCTTAGGTGAGCTCGCTAAAATGGACATGCCAATGGTGGTAAAAACGAACCATAAAATATTGGGCCAAGGTAACTTTGTGTTATCGATTAGCGAAGGCACATTCATGCAGCAACATGTGTCATTTTATGACTTGTTCCGTGTGCAAGAAGGTAAAATTGTAGAACATTGGGACACCATTGAAACCATTCCTGCTCAGGCTGATTGGAAAAACAGTAATGGTAAATTTGGTTTTTAATCGCCAATGAGTTGTGTACTACATTTTATAAAACACAGGCCGCTTATCGCGGCCTGTGTTTTTTTACGTATGCACACTTTTTATGGCGTCAGTAATTGCCTTAACGAATGCCTAAATTGCTTAAACATCGGCTCCAGGCTATAGCGATGATGCTGAATGACATCAACATTGGCATGCCAACCCATATCTTTAAACTCACTGGGTAATAACACCAATCGGCCACTGTTAACGTACTCATTGGCGATATGGTTGGGTAATAAACACCAGCCATTGCCCTGTAATGTCAGTTCAAGTAACACATAATAGTTATCGGCATACCAAATGTCTGGGCTTAAGGCGAGCTGAAAGTCACTGGATTTGTTATTACGCGAGCGCATTAGCAATTGCCTATGCAGCTTAAGGTTGGCCAGATTATTGACTTGTTGTTGAGCTAGCGGGTGAGTGCCCGCAACATAAATATCAAACTTAATTGAACCAATGGATTCATAATCAATGTGAGAGGGGATCGACAGCTCACTAAAAATAATCCCGGTGACGGCTCTATCTGTGTCAATCAAGTCGACAATATCAATGCTAGATGCGGTAAAAAATTCCAGTGTGGTATTGGGGAAGTCAATTTCTAACTGATTAACCATACTAGAGAGTTTTTGGAAGGGTATGCCTTCATCTAAGCCGATGGTGAGCTCGGAAATAAAAGGTTTATCAAGATGTTGAGCGCAAGAACGTAAGCGTTGATGCTGCGCTAATAACACTTGCGCATGTGATAACAACGTATGTCCCGCCTGGGTAAGTTGTGGGTAACGGCCGCTGCGGTCAAATAGCGCAGCATTGCAGTCTATCTCAAGGTTGATGACATGTTGGCTTACCACAGATTGCGCTTTATTGAGTGAACGCGCCGCCGATGAAAAAGAACCCGTTTTAGCCGTTGCAACAAACGCCTCGAGTTGATCAATGCTATACATATCGCTTTTCCAGATAGTATCTAACTATTAAGTATCCTTATATTGGATGAGAATAAGGCAAACGTCACCAATAATTGAGTTTATTATGCAAACAAAAGAGAGAATATTCCACGCGGTGTCTTTTGAGATATTGGCTGCAGCCATCATAGTCCCTGTGAGTGCCATGCTCATGGAGAAAAGCACCATCGATATGTTGGTGGTGAGTATCGGCATATCGTTATGCGCAGTCACTTGGAATTATATTTATAATATTTGGTTCGATAAATTATTAGGCAGTGACAGAGTGACGCGTAATTTATCCACTCGTATTGTCCATGCAATGTGTTTTGAAGGCGGCTTGCTAGTGGTAACCCTTCCAGTGGTTTCGTGGTATTTAAGTTTAAACCTAGTTGATACCTTAATGCTTGAAGGCGGCGTGTTGGTGTTTTTCTTTGTTTATACCGGCGTATTCAATTGGCTTTATGATAATTATCAACCTTATCAGCGCTGGTTTGGTAAAACGTCTATCCGTCGTAACCTGACAGAGCCAAATCGTTAAGGTGTTTGAGTATTGCTAAGCTTTTATTCGGCCGTCACGCTTTGATTGAGTGTTTATGAAAGGTTCGGTTCTATCACTGTTACGATGACTGTGGCATCATTACTGATATTATTACGCCGTCATGTCGCTAGAATTAGCCAGTCGATATTGCCATTAAGAAGGACCCAAAGCGTGAAATATTACCATCAGTTTCGGGTCGGCTCGGTATTTGTCTGGATATCATTTGCCTACATATCTCTATTTGCTTATTCAGTCTGTGCAGATACATTGGCGCCCTTTACCAGTGATGGCTGCAGCTCGTTTCCTAATGGGACCTTTGAGCAAAGTGAATTATGGTTGGCATGTTGTCAAAAACACGACTTTGATTATTGGAAAGGCGGCACATTTGATGACCGCTTAGCATCAGATAAAGCGTTACGTGTTTGCGTCGCTAATGTTGGCCAACCGCAGATTGCGTTATTGATGTTAGCTGGCGTACGAGTGGGTGGTTCGCCTTACTTGCCGACTCAATTTCGTTGGGGTTATGGCTGGCCGTATCCAAGGGATTACGGTGCATTAACGCCAGATGAGGATCAGCAAGTCGAGTTGTTGATCGCCCCGTTAGTGGAGCCAAAATAAACTCAGTTATGTTAACGTCAATTTCATCACATTAAGCTCAAAGCTATACGCTCAAAGCTATCAGTTAATCTATATCCTTAATACTTAACACTCCACGACGAACTTTACATCGTGAGTATAGACACTTGTCGATGTGCTATTAGCCGTTTCAGTTGCATCCTCTCACATCAAAGAACATGCTTATCTGTCAACTCCTGACATAGATCAACAGCACTTTTAACAACACTCATAACAGCATTCATAACAGTATTCATAACAGCACTTCTAAAAACATCTTTAACGATACCATCCAAGCTACTTTTCCACGTTGCAGGCGTTTATTTAATCGATAATGTTTGATTAAGCTTACGCGTGAACATGTTTTATCCGATAGCTCTGGTGATTTACACAGTCTGTATCATGGATGGTAACCCCATCACCCAGCAGGTTTTGCTATAAAGTAATAGCCATCTTCTTAGCGTTTTACTGTTAAGTTATTGTATTGTATATAATTTTTTGTGTTGGCGATTAATTTTGATCATCAACTCATACACAATCAATGACTAAGTTGGTGCATTTGTTTATCATCATGACTTGCACAGCTAATGTTGTTCAGCATACAATCGTGCGCTGAAATTAAGCTAACACCTGTACGCTAAAATGAATGTATTATCTCGACTGAACAATATCACTGCGAAAACCTTATTTCACACAGATTCGATAGGCAGTTATTTTGAGCCTATTATGCAACGTATTAAACCCGCTTGGCGCACTCATTGGTTTCGGGCAAAAGTGTTGGGGCATGAGTTGCTTGGTGCCGATGTTTTGCAGTTAGACTTGTCTCCAGAAAAAGCCTGGCCGCAAGCGAAAGCTGGCCAACATGTGTTACTGACGGTAGAAATTAATGGCCGTTTAATGACCCGACCTTTTTCAATATCGTCAGCGCCCGAACAATCTCATAGCCAATACCTAAAAAAGCGTGTGATTCGTTTAACCATTAAAACGAATGCTGATGGAGCTTTTACGGCAACATTGTTGGCGAACATTGCCACGGGTGGATATGTCAATTTAAGCGCGCCACAAGGTGAGTTTATATTAAGTGAGAGTGTCCTTACTCAACCGTCAACACCATTGTGGTTTGTGGCGGCAGGCAGTGGCATTACGCCCTTTATGGCTATGTTCAACCAGCTGGCGTTACTACCACAACAACCAAAAAATCCCATTCAATTGGTTTACTTTGCCAAGGCCGGTGAGCATTTGTATGTCGATGAACTCATGGCATTGCAGCAGCAATTAAGCCAGTTTCAAGTGCAATTACTTATTCGTAAAAATGGTCACAACTTAACTGACGCACTGAGTACCTGCAACGTGCAAAGCCAGGTGTTGATATGCGGTCCAAGCCAGTTTAAGGATGATGTTGATCGGCAGTTAGATGTAATGAAACACCCTAAAGCGCAGCGCCAGGCAGAGTGTTTTCAGGCGCCAACGTTTGCGCAAACCGCAGCAGGCGAGCAACACGTCCATTTAAGCCAACGTGGGCAAACTTCTCAGCTTGTGTTAGCAGCAAAAGACACCTTGCTCAGTGGCTTAGAGCAACAAGGCATTAGTGCTAATTTTGGCTGCCGCATCGGTGTATGCCATCAATGCCAGTGTGTTAAAAAATCGGGTGTTGTCAGAAATCTGCGTACGGGCGAATTATCGCAGCCGGGCGAGCAATTAATTCAATTATGTATTTCTCAGGCGGTAACGCCGCTTGAGCTGGAGCTGTAGTTCGATGAATAAAAATATTAATTTTGAGCAGTTAGCCACTGAGCTTGATGAGTTAAAGCGTCAAACACTTGCTCAAGTTGGCGCAAGCGACGCAGCTTATATCCGCAAGGTTATTGTATGGCAACGGTCGTTAGAGTGGGGCGGTCGTGCATTATTAATGCTGGGTTTTCTGCATCCCGTATGGTGGATTATTGGTGTATTGAGTTTAGCCAGCGCTAAAATTCTCGATAACATGGAAATTGGTCACAACGTGTTACACGGTCAATATGATTGGATGAACGATCCTCATATTAACTCGCGCCAGTTTGACTGGGATATAGCCTGCGACGGTAAAAGTTGGCAGCGTATTCATAACTATGAACATCACACTTATACCAATGTGATTGGTAAAGATCGTGATTTTGGTTATGGCTTACTGCGCTTGTCGAATGACTTTACATGGCGGCTTAAAAACCTGTGGCAATTTATCACTTACATATATTTAAGTGTGTTATTTCAATGGGGGGTGTCATATCACGAGCTTGCCGCTGAGCGTGTGTTTATGGGCAAAAAGAAACAAGGTAGGGCATCTAAAGTTGATGCGACGGAGCTCAAGCGTCGTTTCTTTAGTAAAGGCGGTAAGCAACTAGTAAAAGATTATGTGGTATTTCCATTGCTTGCTGGGCCGCTATTTCTGTGGGTGTTGGTGGGAAATTTAATCGCTAACTTACTGCGCAACCTGTGGACTTCAACCATTATTTTTTGTGGCCATTTCACTTCCGATGTTCACACCTTTAGCCAGGCTGAGTGTGAAAATGAAACGCAAGGGCAATGGTATTATCGCCAGGTATTAGGCTCGTCGAACATCAAAGGTGGTAAGCTGTTTCACATTTTAACGGGCCACTTAAGTTTTCAAATTGAACATCATTTGTTTCCTGATTTACCGTCGTCACGTTACCAGCAAGTTGCGCCCCAAGTGCAGGCGATACTTTCCCGTCACGGTATTGCGTATCACACCGGGCCTTTTTTACGTCAATATAGCCAAGTGGTTAAGCGTATAGTGCGATACTCGTTCCCTTGAAGCGTGTTAGGCCTCTTGTTTGGGTTAAAGATTAAGTATTAGAGATTAGTCAATAAGCATGTGATTTGACGTGCTTATTGGTCGTCATGTTTGATAACATCGCAGAAATTGTTTGATTAACAAGATATCCCATGGCACATACAGATAACGGTGTAAGAGCGGTCGCAGTACTTGAGGCCAGTAAAGGTTTATTAGCATTGCTCGTCGCCATTGGCTTACATGCCTATGCGGGGCAAAATCTATCGTTACTCGCCATTGATCTGGTGACCCATTTACATTTAAATCCTGCCAGTCATTACCCCAGTATTTTTATTGCCGCTATCGGTTCTATCTCACAAACGAGCTTAACATTAATGGCGTTAGGGGCTGCAGCTTATACTTTAGTGCGGTTTATCGAAGCCTACGGTTTGTGGCATAACTTGCGCTGGACCCAATGGTTTGCATTAGTCAGTGGGGCCATTTACCTTCCTTTTGAGCTGTACGAAATGGTTCATCACTTTAGTTTACTCAGTGTCATTGTGTTGCTCATTAATCTTGCGATAGTGCTGTATATGTTTCGGGTATTGTTTGCTCGAGTGTGATTACCGAAGATTTTACGTATTGGTCTGAAATGTTGCGCTGAGGTTAAATAGATTAAAAATTATAAATCTAATAGTTTTTATGATTTAAAATGATCTAATATCAATTGCATAGAGTATAAATAAACTCAGATTTCAACAATACTGCGTCAAAGCAGAGCAAGATCAATATTACCAAAGTAATAGACGTTGTATTGTTATAGTGATTCATTCATCAACATAAGGAGTTAACATGACAGACATCGATATTGGTATCAACAAAGATGACCGCCTTAAAATTGCTGAGGGTTTAAAGAGCTTATTAGCTGATTCATATACACTTTACTTGCAGACCCATAACTTCCATTGGAATGTCACCGGAATTCATTTCCGTGAGTTACATTTAATGTTTGAAGAGCATTACACAGAGCTTGCAGTCGCCGTCGATGATATCGCAGAGCGCATTCGGACACTTGACGTCGCAGCGCCAGGCACATACAAAGAATTTGCTCGTTTAAGCTCGATCAAAGAAGTCGAAGGTGTACCTTCTTCAGCAGATATGGTTGATTTACTGACAAAAGGCCATGAACAAGTGGTTAAAACTTCACGCGCAGTGCTTAAATTAGCCCAAGCCGCTGATGATGAGTCAACGTCAGCGTTAGTGTCTGACCGTATGCGTATACATGAAAAAACCGCATGGATGTTACGCGCAACCCGCAAGTAAGCGTGCTTTAACAACATATATCGTTATAAACCGCTGGCTTTAGCCAGCGGTTTTATACCATTACGCGTTAGTAAATGCTCTCTCAGCGAGAATTTAAAAGGGCTTAAACAAGACGTATGACTGAATGAATAGTTGTTCTCTTTCGAAGTCATGCAACGCAGTGTAAGCCCTTTTAAAACTCGCCTGAAAGGAATGCCCCAGCCGCTTTTTGCTCTGCGTTCTCGTTATTTGGAAGGGAACACCCATTACTACATAGCACACCTTAATCAAAAACCGCTGGACGCATTCTGAGTGGTCACTTATTAATGCGGAATGGTATTATTTGCTGCTAGAAAAAGCCAACCAAACCCGTTAATGTATGTTTTTTATTTTATGATGATGCTACCGTGACCGAAAATACACTGCTTACTGAACTTGCTAAACACTTATTTGCACAACGAAATCACGCTAATCCTAACGCCGATTTTGACGCTTTTACTGCACAAAATATTGACCAGGCCATCATAGTGCAACAAAAAATGGCTGCATTAAATGGTCATATTGCCGGCTGGAAATGCCTTGTTCCGCAAGCAAACGATCAACTTATTGTGGCGCCGATTTTACAAGCGGCTGAACATGGCCAGCAGTGTGGCATTATCCCAACGATAAAAGATGAGACGGCTTTAGCACTTATTGAGCCAGAAATAGCCTTTATATTAGGCAAAGATATTGAGCCTTATCAACACTACACTGATGATGAGATTGACAGTGCTATTAGCGCGACTCACATGGCCTTAGAGTTAATTCAAAATCGTTTTAGCCGCGACAGTCAACCAAGCTATTTGCAAAAATTGGCTGACGGTTTAAGTAACCAGGGGGTGTATATTGGCCCTGAAATACCTAAGTCGGTTGCTTATCAAGCAAGCCATGTTGATGTTGTGGTAACGGCAAATAATCACCAGCAGGCATTTAACGGTAAGCATCCGTGTGAACTGCCGCAATTACCTGTGTATTGGATGATTAACTACTTAGCACAAAAGGGCATAAAACTCAGTGCAGGACAGGCGATCATTACCGGTTCCTATTGCGGAGTGGTAAAAGTGCCGATGGCGACAGAAGTCAGTATTGAATATAAAGACATTGGCCAATTTAGCGTCAGCTTTGTTGATGCATTAGCGTAAATCTGCTGCGGATTTAGACAAAAAAAGCGCCTTAGGCGCTTTTTTTATTTGGATTCTAATTGAGTAAAAAACTCTTCAAGTTCTTGGTTAACCGTGTCGGTATCGCCAGTGGCTTTTAAGTACGAACGTAAGCCAATAATGTGTACCTGGAGTTTTTTAGCTATTTTGTGTTTATCAAGTTGTGCGGGCAAATCACCTTGTTGTTGTGCTTGTTCCACAATATTAGCGAACCGATGTTCAACCTGAGTGAGAAGATCCTTTGCGATATCTAGGGTTTCTTGATGTGATTCATCAAGTTCAGCAAGTGTGCGCATTACCATGCACAATTCACTTGGCACTTGTGCACAGCAAGGTACTATCAGGCTGCGAAGATACTGTTTCAATCCAACCCAGGCGCGATCATCTTGAGCTAATTGCTCATTAAGAGCCTGCGTTGAAGTTTCAGCATAATGTATTAACGTTTGATTAAATAAATCAGCCTTGCTACCAAATGCGGCATAAATGCTGCCTGGTCGCATATCCATAATGGTTTGGATTTCTCGCGTAGAAGTGGCCAAAAAACCTTTTTGCCAAAACAGATTCTTTGCTTTTTCAAGTACATCTTCGCGATCAAATTTAGAAATATTAGCCATGAGCCCCTCTTTAGTTACTCTCATTTTACGATATACCAAGGAGGTAAGGCCAGTTTATTGCATTAATTTTTAATCACGAATGGTTATAGCCCATGTCTATTTGACTCTACATAACGCTAAAAAAACGCAAAGTAGTGCTTTTGCTCTACTGTGCGTTATTAACAAGGGAGAGTTAGCTATATAGGATTACGACCACACACCGTCTTCAGTTTTACCTTGGATTTTTACATCAGCCAGTTTGAACTCTGGTTTGTTAGTGGTTTTAAGCTTAACTTGATAGTCGCGGGTTAAATTTACGATGGTTGGCGTTAACAGCATCAATGCACTGATATTCACCACCGTCATTAAGCCCAGTGCCATGTCGGCCATGTTCCACACTTCTTTTAAGCTGGCGTTTGCGCCCCAATACACCATGCCTAAATACAACAGGGTGTAACCGGTACGGCCATAAATATTATCCAGCTTAAACAGGTGTAAATTACTTTCGGCATAGGCGTAATTGGCCACCACAGAAGTAAAAGAGAATAGGGTGATAATAATGGCCACAAACATATCGCCGCTGATGCCCATGTGGTGCGTCATGGCATTTTGAGTAATACGAATGCCCTCCATTTCGCTGCCGATATTACCTTGCGCCAGTAAAATCACAATCGCGGTACAGCTACACAACACCATAGTGTCGATAAACACCCCCAGCATTTGCACGTAACCTTGCGCAACCGGATGGTTAGGCACAGGCGTCGCACCTGCCGCCGCATGCGGAACGCTACCGGCACCGGCTTCGTTTGAATATAAACCACGCTGAATACCATTTTTTATCGCCGCGCCTAATGCGCCAGCGCCAGCTTCGGTTAAGCCAAAGGCCGAGTTAAAGATATCCATTAGCACAGCGGGTACTTGCTGAATATTGATTAAGGTCACCGATACTGCAGCCAAAATAAAGGCGAGCCCCATAAACGGCACAATTAATTCTGCAAAGCGGGCGATACTGCGCAGGCCGCCCATCACAATAATGCCGGCAATAAAAGTGATAACAGCACCTGAATACACACTAGAAATCTCGAAGGTGTGATTAAGGGCATCAGTAATCGTGTTTGCTTGCATAGCACTAAAGCTAATGCCGTAACCTAAAAATAAGCACAGGGCGAACAATATCGCTAGCCAGGGTTTATTAAGCCCCGCTTGAATATAATAAGCCGGTCCACCACGGTATTCTTTATGATCGTCACGGACTTTATACAGCTGGCCTAAGATACTTTCGGCAAACCCGGTCGCCATACCCAGTAGCGCAATCACCCACATCCAAAATACAGCGCCGCTTCCGCCCAAGGATATTGCCATGGCAACGCCAGCTAAATTCCCGGTACCTACCCGGGCAGATAAGCCGGTACATAAGGCTTGATAAGAACTGATCCCAGATTTATCGCCCTGGGTACTGCCTTTCATGACTTTAAACATGTAAACAAAGTGGCGCAGTTGAATAAACCGTAACTTCAATGAAAACCACACTCCTGCAAATACTAATATGTAGATCAGTACTTGGTATTCGCCCCATAAAACATTATTAGCGAACGACACAATTTCATTAATCATTGAACAAATCCCTTGGTTTATCTCATTTTTTGAGTTTTTTATTAGCCGTCTTAAGCAGCCTGACGTTTATATCGTCAGTCCATGAACTCAAAAGTGGGTAAGCATTTTTTATCGGCAACCGCTTAATAAATAGACTGAAATAGAATTGAGTCAAACAGCTCGATAGAATGGTTATGCAATTAAAGTACATTAATAACACTAAAGGCTTTGAATTTGAAGCGGCGTTAACAACATATCGATAAAAAGTCACTTAGCGGTTTATTTCACGGTAGGCTTGTGGGGAGGCGACAATATCGATTGGTTTTTTCGGGTGATATTTACGCAATTGATAAGTGTCGTTAGGTTGATTATTGTTTGCTGTGAGATTATAGGGTTGCGTGAATAAGTTAGGATGATAAATATGGCAAATCTGAATCTGCCTTTTAGTGCAAATCAACAACAATTAGCATTGTTACGATTGGTTAACTGGGGCCTAAAAATAGGCCTTATTGTGTTTGCGGCTGATTTATTTGGCTTAACCACACCGCCAACAACCTTAAGTTATGTATTGATTATCGAAGCGTGTTATGTGGGGTTTAGTTATCGATTTCATCGCCTGAGTATCGACAATCACGGTTTATTGTTTTTAACCTTATTACTCGACACCTTATTTTGGGCCACCTGGTTGTATTTCACCGGCGGTGCCACCAACGCGTTTGTTTCATTATTACTGCTGCCGATAGCCATTTCAGCAATTACCTTACCTCGTTGGGCGCCCTGGTCGTTAACGGCGTTGTCGACTGCGGTTTATAGTTTGATGATTATCAATATTCCTGATCATAGCGCTGATGATACAGTTAACACTGCCGCTGATATGCATGCGGGCCATGATATGAGCCAAATGGCAATGGACATGCCTGCCAATCCCAATATGAGTCACGGCATGAATATGAGCATGGACATGGGCTCACATTATTTAGGCATGTGGTTCAATTTTGTTATTTCAGCGTTAGTGTTAACCATTACCGTGGGCTTTATTGCTAAACGTATTCGGCAAAAAAATGTTGAGTTACGTTATTTACGTGAAGCGCAATTAAGGCAAGAAAAGATCCTTGCTTTGGGTACCGCATCAGCGCAAATGGCGCACCAACTCGCCACGCCATTGGCAACGTTACGCTTATTAGTGGATGAAATATCAGACACAGCCCATGATGCCGAGCAAACTGAATTACTGGCAGATATGCAGCAAGCACTCAACCGCTGTGAAGTGACCTTAAGCGACTTACGCTTAGCGACTGAGTCCATTCGCGAGCAAAAACTGTTGCAACAATCGGTTGCTAAGCTAGTGGCCTTGCTGTCAGAGCAGGTCAGTTTATTAATGCCCGAAACACAATTAAGCCTGCATATTTCCCCTGAAGCAGAAACCGCCATTTTGCATACCGACATGAGTTTACTGCCGGCGTTATTGGCGCTCATTCAAAATGGCGCCCAGGCTAGCGAAGACAATCAACAAGGTGCCAAAGTCGACATTAATATCAGCGTATCGCAATCGCAATCGCTATCTCGTTCTCCATCTCGTTCGCCATCTAGTCAGATAATGCCTCAAGAGATCAGCATTATTATTCGCGACTATGGCGTGGGTATTGCGACACATTTATTATCCACATTAGGCCGTAAGATGGTTAATAGCCCTAAAGGCATGGGGATTGCGGTATTATTAAGCCACACCAGTTTTGAGCGTTTAGGGGGCAAGTTATACCTTAAAGCGCATCCACAGGGCGGCACAGAAGCCATCGTGACCTTACCATTAGAAACCAAAGCGGATCACACAGGGGTTTAACGGTTATCGTTAAGGGTACATTGAGACGTAGATGAATAAATTACTCATAATTGAAGATGATAGCGCGTTAGCGACTATTTTAGCGCGTCGTCTTACTCGCCACGGTTTTGAATGTAAAACCTGTGACAATGCCAGCGACAGCTTACTAATGGCCAGACAATTTGTGCCAACGCACATTGTACTCGACATGAAGTTGGCACAAAGCAATGGGTTGTCGTTAATCAAACCGTTAAGGCTGCAATTGCCCCATGTGTATATGGTATTGCTTACCGGCTTTGCCAGCATTGCCACTGCGGTAGAGGCGATACGTTTAGGCGCCGATAACTATCTTGCTAAACCTGTCGACACCCAAACACTGCTCAATGCGCTACATTCATCCAGCACGACTTTTAGTGCAGAACCCGATGAATTTGAAGCCATCGCCGAGCAACCCCTCAATCCCAAACGTGTAGAATGGGAGCACATTCAACAAGTGCTCGCCAATAATAATGGCAACATATCAGAAACCGCCCGCCAACTCGGCATGCATCGCCGTACTTTGCAGCGCAAGTTATTAAAAAAGCCCACGGCGGATAATCGATAGTGTTTAAGGAAAGTTTATGAAATTCGCATTACTGCTTTTATTGTCTTTGTTTGCTTTTAATGTTTTCGCTGAAATCAGTTTTATTAAAGTGAATGGTTATAACGTCGAATACGAAGTTAAGGGTAAGGGGCAACATATTGTTTTTCTTGAGGCAGGGGGCTCTGCAGGGTTATCGGATTGGGATTCAATTTTTGAACATCTAGCCAAAGAAACTAAAGTCATTCGCTACTCGAGAATTGGTAATGGTCACTCTGATAATATTAAAAAGAACTACTCGTCAGAACAATATGCTCAAGAAGCTTTTCTGCTTCTGTCGGCTTTAAACATCGAACAACCTGTGGTTTATGTGGCTCATTCTTATGGCGCGTATATCGCAAGACGATTCTCTGCATTGTATCCAGACAAAGTCTCGGCTCTAATGCTAGTTGAGCCTGCTTCAGAACATGATGTAGATATAATGAGGAAAATTGATTTAAAGTTAGCCGAAAAACAAATTGCCCAAGTGAAGTTGGATGACCTTGCTAATGGCATGTCCAATCAATACTTAGATTTTTGGTCAAAACGTCCATTACCGGATTACCCACAAATCGCAGATATTCCCGTCACTGTGATCGCATCAACCAAAAAATTTAACCAACCGCACCTCCTGCTTTTTACCGATCAAGCTCGTGATATGTGGGGCCAACTACATTCTGATTGGGCTCATGCTTTTCCACAGGGTAAAGTTGTTTTAACGGATAAAAGCTATCATTACCCTCAAAATGATGAACCTGATATGGTTGTTGCAGAAATCGCTGAGCTACTGTCACGTATTAAACGCTAACATGTATAAGCCGCCTACCAACTCAGCGGCTTTCTGTGCTAGTGATTAAAAAAGTCCGCGGTGGATCATCGATAGTGTTGATGGTTGAATAATATGAGGTGATATACGGCCTGCAACAATTAACGCATTAATATACTAATGTGATTGCAGGCTCATTTTAATGAATATATTAACCGTATAGCTAACGTGTTTTAGCTAAAAGCTCGTTTCTAACGATGTCAGCACCGGCAGTTAAGGCTTTAAGTTTGTCTCTGGCTACTTGATGAGATAACGGCGCCATGCCGCAGTTGGTGCAAGGGTAGAGCTTGTCTGCATCAACAAATTGCAGGGCTTTGCGTAACGTGTCTGCCACTTCCTCTGGAGTTTCTATGGTATTGCTTGCCACATCAATCGCGCCAACCATGACTTTTTTACCGCGAATGAGCTCAAGCAGTTCTATTGGCACATGAGAGTTGTGGCATTCGAGAGAGATGATATCGATACTCGATTGTTGCAGTTTAGGAAACGCTTGCTCATATTGACGCCACTCTGAACCTAAGGATTTTTTCCAGTCGGTATTGGCTTTTATGCCATAGCCATAACAAATATGTACCGCGGTTTCGCATTTAAGGCCTTCTATGGCTCGTTCTAAACATGCGATGCCCCAATCATTCACCTCATCAAAAAACACGTTAAATGCTGGTTCATCAAATTGAATAATATCCACTCCCGCAGCCTCTAACTCTCTGGCTTCTTGATTGAGTATGATGGCAAATTCCCAGGCAAGTTTTTCGCGACTTTTATAATGATCATCAAAAAGTGTATCTATCATGGTCATGGGGCCAGGTAGCGCCCATTTAATCGGTTGCGTGGTTTGTTGGCGTAAAAACTTGGCGTCTTCAACAAAGACTGATTTTTGCCGACTCACAGGCCCTACAACGGTAGGGACGCTAGCATCATAGCGATCACGAATTTTAACGGTTTTACGTTTTTGAAAATCAACGCCGTTGAGGTGTTCAATAAAGGTAGTGACAAAGTGTTGCCTTGTTTGCTCGCCATCGCTAACAATATTTATGCCTGCTTGCAGTTGGTCGTGTAATGACAAACGCAGCGCATCTTGTTTGCCAACAACTAACTCGTCACCTTGTAATTTCCAGGGGGACCACAGTGTTTCAGGTTCGGCCAGCCATAAAGGTTTAGGCAAACTGCCAGCCGTTGAAGTCGGTAACAGCGTATTTTTAAGCGATGTTTTCATAGTAGTAATGCCATCAATTGGGGTTAACGTTTAACGCAGGTTATTAAGCCTAGCAATTACGCATAATGAGCAGACCATTGTTCAAGCACTGCTTGGTAGGGCTTAATAAAGTGCTCCACTGCAAATTTGCCTTGCTCACTAGCCAGTTGGCTACGTTCGGCGCGATCGTAAACAATCTGAGTGAGTGAATGATCGAGGTTGTTTAAGTTCGGTTGATAGCATTTTCCTGCCACGGCATTAGCATTATAAATCTCAGGACGGTAGATTTTTTGAAAGGTGCCCATGGTGCTAATGGTGCTTATCAGTTCAAGGTGGCTGTAGTCATTGAGTAAATCACCCACAAAATAAAACGCGAGCGGCGCCACGGTATTGGGCGGCATAAAGTAACGTACCTGTAAGCCCATTTTCTGGAAATATTGCTCAGTTAACGACGACTCATTGGGCAGGTATTCAACCCCTAATACCGGATGTTGATTCTCTGTACGCTGATAGGTTTTGTTATCGGAAACACTGAGACAGATAACCGGTGGCTTAGTAAAGTGCTGTTTGTAAACATCTGAATTCACAAAAGACTTAAACAGCTTGCCATGCAGTTCGCCAAAGTCCATTGGAATACTAAATTGAGCTTGGTCTTTGTTATGTTCTGGCAGTAAGACACTGAAGTCGTAATCGCGTAAATAAGATGAAAAATTATTGCCAACAATACCGTCAATGCGTTTGTTGGTTTTGCTATCCACAATGGTGGTTTTCAAGATTTCAATCGACGGGAAGGCTTGGCCACTGCCTGCTATATCGATATTGACCGAAATGATTTCAAGTTCGACAGTATAGCGATCGCCTCTAGGGTTATCCCAATGCGCTAAGGCATTAAAACTATTGTCTATCATTTTTAACGCGTTGCGTAAGTTGGCCTGACGATAGCTTCCACGGGCTAAATTGGCAAAGTTGGTGGTGATCCGCGTTGTGTCTGTGGGATGATAGTTTTCATCAAGACAAATGCTATTAACGGTAAAGGTAAATTGTTTATTCATGATGTTGTGGTTCCCATTTTTCTGCTCTCAAACTCGAATTAATGCGTTACTCATCGCGCTGATTGTTAAGTCAGTAGAGCTCAGCACTTTTTCAAACTGACGGCTTAAGTAACAGCTTAATATCAAATCTACATAAGCTTGCTAAGCGATGAGTCATTTATACGTGGTTTGGCACATCAACAAAAACGGGTTTATTTCACCTGCAACATGAGCGCAATTCATCATCAGTAAACAGTGTGATTAGCATAGGCAGTCGCCTGAAGTTAACATTGGTTGTTAGCGACTTTTTTCGTTCTTCCGGCAATGGTTTGAGCCAGGATCCAGATGTTTCATTAACCGTCGTCCCGGCAATGCTTTTGAGCCGGGATCCAGATGTTTCATTAATCGTCGTCCCGGCAATGCTTTTAAGCCGGGATCCAGGTGTTTCATTAATCGTCGTCCCGGCAATGCTTTAAGCCGGGATCCAGGTGTTTACGTTGTACTTTTGTCGTTTATGGACAGCGGCCACTATCGTCGCTTCGCCCACACCATAACAAAAGTGGCCAACTAAAGTTGGTCACTAATTTAGATGCTATCTAGCTCATTTTTGGACGGAAAGTGTTAAAAAATTTAACGCAGACTAAATGATAGTGCTAGGTAACGATACTCAATGTAATCACTTCTATGACACGCGGTAAACCCATCCCTGGGCGCTCTGCGAAAACATCCCTGTTTTCGAAGGTCATAGCTGCGATGACATCCACCGTATAGTTATCTTCGATTTAACCTTGTTTGTAATTGAACGATCGAATGCATTTTTGGACATAAATTAGCTTGTAGGACAAGTATTGAACTGTTTTTATCCCTACTAAATAGCTAACCAAAAAGTGAGTTAGGTCATTTCTTTAAAGAGAGTAAATGAACCGCTCTGTGCGGAGCCGCATGCAGGGTGGTGAGGGGGCTGGAGGCTAGATACCTTCGGCTACCCGATTATAAGCCATCTTTAGCACCATGCGTAAAAAGTAAAAATTTTGGGGCATACCCTGTGATTGTTACATGAGCAGATATATAGCCCATTAAAAAAGTAACCACAATAATAACCCAAATAAAATGATCATACGGCTCTGTAAAAGCAATAAAGATTATCATTGGGACTAACAAAAGTGACAGTACAAAGATAAAGCCTGATAGCACTCTGAACGGAGTTCTGACTTTAGCTAATTGTTCCCCCGATATACTCATACTTTCCTTGCTCATAACGCTTTGCTAAGGGGCAATTGACTATTGGCTATACTTGAGCGAAGCGCCAAGCCAACTGTTAATTGTCCCAGTGAGTGTGCGAACGAATTTGAGCAATTAGTTATGTTGCTACTTTAACCAAAACAAGCCAGATAAATTAACTACTTTTAAAAATGGCACTAAATTTTGTTCATCTGAATAACAAACTAGATGTGTATCGTCATAATATTGCTGATACCAAATACCTAAAGCAGGAATAACAAAATCTACATGGCCTGCATCGTCCATATTATCTAATCGTTGTTGCAACAGTTCAGGCGATCTAGGTGCTTTAAATATGACTTTTCCACCTCGATATTTAACCATATAAACATCGAACTCTTGGATGATTAATTGATATAGTTTTGACCATCTAAGGTCTCGTTGGATCCGTTCTACTTTTGAGACATTATCAATCAATTCAATTGCTTCATTATAATTAAGAAAATGGTCAAAAATACAAACCCTTGCATTAAATGGAAAATCTTCAAGATCACAATCTTTATTTTTTAATTGAGGAAATTGATTATGTAGTTTTTCAGACTCTTTCAAGTTCATTACTTTAAATGTACGCATGACTCTCAATTCTAATTGCAACATAACGCCCGCTTCACGGGCAACTTGTAGTGAAGCATTTTTGTGTGATACTGGCGCGTAGCGACAACACAAAAATGCGAAGCGAAAAGTTGTCCCAGTGGAAGCGCTTGATAGCAGGCTACTGCGTTTTGGGTTTCATTTGAGAAAATATTAGAATGAAAACACCAACCATTATTGCAATATCCGCTACATTAAAAATCCCAGTTCGTATTGTACCTACACCAACATTTAAGAAGTCTATAACAGCACCATTATTAACAACACGGTCATAGAAATTACTAACGCCTCCAGAAAAGACTAAAGACAAAGCGAATAACGAATGCATTGATTGTTTAGAGTTAGTAATTAAATACCACAACAAACCAGCTAGAAAAATTCCAACTACAACAACGAACACCCAAAATCGAGTTTGCTCAGGTAAGTTGTTCCCTAAACCAAGGAAGGCGCCAATATTTTCCGTATACCCAATCCTTAACAGGTCGAAGTAATAGCTATCCATTTTTGCTTTTGGTAAATATTCAGTAGCAAATGTTTTAGTAGTTTGATCACATCCAATAAGTAACAATGACACTACAAATGTAATAATAGTTCTCGTCCAAATTTTCATAATAATGCAAGTCTCCATGCCTGCTAACGCCGTTTTCTAGGGAATCCCCTGATAATTACTTTTATTTTCAATTTAGTAGACACGCATGGTGCTATCTGATCTAATCAATTTCGCCACTTATTCCTATAAGAAGGCTACTAAATATAACGCCATGTGTGCTCCTGTTAAACTTAAGCATATACTACACGATTTGCTTAAAAAACAATGCCCCAAAATTCATCAAAAACGTCTTAATTCTCTGATGGTTGCCACTGAATCACTACTCGATGGAAATCAATTGTCACTCACTCAGCTTGGTCGCAATATTACAGGCTCTGTGGCGGCTAAACATAACATTAAACGTATCGATCGACTCTTAGGTAATCATCACTTCAAAAAAACATGCCACCCATTTTTAAGCAGCTGTTGCTTGTGGGAGGCCTACCTCACGAAGTGTTTTGGGTATCACAAGTAAAGGCCCTTGGCGTAGCTCGACTCTTGTTTTCAGTGATGTCCAGGGACACAGAAAAATATTGAGTAATGCCAAGCTCGAATAAATCTCGAGTAAATAGTTAAGAAAATAGGATTATATTCACTAAAAGATGGATGGGTCGCAGTTCATTATTGTAATAAATAGCTAACCAAAAAGTGAGTTAGGCCATTTCTTTAAAGAGAGTAAATGAACCGCCCTCGGCAACATCACCAGCGATGCTCTACCCGGAGCGAATGCCATGTTGATGCCTGGAGCGTCATTGACCATTCATTCGTGCGCGGAGCCGCATGCAGAGTGATGTGTGGGCTGGAGGCTAGATACCTCCGGCTACTAGATTAGCCATTTGCCTCTTCTGTCTTTTCCTTAAACACCGTTTCAATTGCGCCTTTAGCTGTATGATCAATGATATAGGTGTTGCTTCGTTGAGGTTGCGCAAATATTATACTGTTTGAATAGTTTGAGAAAACCCGCTCATTTTCATAGTATTGGCTACCAGATGATGAACGATTGAATCTCTTTGAATTTATAGAATCTTTGGACAGGAACTCCTGAAAATGTCGTGCATCTTCCGGCTGAATACCTTCAAAGAATCTAACTAGCGCATTAAATTTAAGCTCATCGAATCTACGCCATAACTCATTTTCCAAAATATCCTTTGCTACAGCAGTCAATGACGCAGATTCATACTGTTCACCAACGGCTGGAGTGTAAATAATGTTGAAGTTCTTCAGGGTGAACAAAGGAGCCCCTTTTTTAACTCGAACATGATTCTGCCTTTTTAGTTCTTGGATTATGTAAAGTTGAAATATATCTAATGTTTCAAATGCGCGGCTTATAACTTCTCGATTCTTTAAGCTCTTCGACTCTGCATTCTTGGCATCCTCTGCGGCCTTTGTCAGTCTCTCTCTTTCTTCTTGCCGATTCTGGAAATAAGAATATATAAGCCCAATGACTCCATAGACCAAGCGAACTGAGGTAATAAATGTTAATCCTCTTAGAACCGTTTCAGATACTGAATCTATTGAGACTAAGTCTTTAGAGGCACAAGCCAGAATCGCTAACGAAACAGTGAATATGGCTATATTCAACCGCATGTCTTTTGCTTTTGTAAGAAGCTCCAAAACCTCTTTAGAACTCTGCACTAAGTTTTACTCCGAATTGATGCCTAACGCCGCAAGCAAAGGCGTACTTTAGCGCGTACACCCCGCAGGGCTATTTTGCCTTGTTAAAGGTTGCTTGCCGCGATGCCCGCTATTATTAATATTACTATACTTAACATGAACCAATTGCCGAACTTACTACTAGCAGTAGATTCTTGATCGCTAATTGGTTTCAGTGGGAGTGACGCCAACTCGCCAAAACGACCAGCAAGCCAAATGAAAGGTATGGCTACTAAAACATAAATGTTATTGCTGACAAAGAATACATAAATTGTCAGTGTTATTGCCAGCCAAGAAACTAAAAATGGCCATGCTGATTGAAAACCAAACCGATACTTTGAGTGAACATAACTCAACTTACCGCAGCTACTACATTTTGCAGGCGTGTCAGACCCGCACCAGAACTTGGCCCATATTCCTATTCCATTATTCTCGCAGTGTGGACACTGAAACATGAAAGACCTTTAACGCCGCATTAAGCGGACAAAAATAGTTGGTTATAATGTGGAGCGAAACTGAACCTAAAAAACTGTTTTTACCTCGTTTAAATGCCTTGTATTCTTTGTGCTACATAGTTAGGAACATCTATTTTCTCGCCACCATTCGTGAAATGAGAATCAAAAGCGTATGCCATTTTCTCTAAAGGTGCTTCGTCATATCCCGAAGTTTGAATTTCAGTTATATAGCGTTCCATAAATGGTATTGCACCTAAATGCCCCCATTGTGCAATATGGACAAGTTCGTGAAAATGTAAGCGCAAATCCGGAGCTTGCTGAGGAAGAACATAATAAGTGTTTTTGTACGTAATTCCGTGCACTTCCATATCGATAAAGTCACCCAACCCCATTTGGCGTAATTCAGGAAAATCAGGCTTGGGGATTGTATCGACAATCACAAAATATGATTTTTGAAGGAACTCTAAAGGATAAAAGCCTTTGAATTCATCAAAGAATTTAGAGCAGGAAATCCTTTGTTCTTGGTACTCAATGTTCGTCTGATCAATCCATTTTTCAATTTGATGCAACATTAGAGACTCCAGAAAAATATAACGCCAAAAGCATGGGCGCGGTTTTTTGCGTCCAATGCCTTTACTTGTGTACGCCCTGGATGGGCATGAACTAATGAGGTGAAAGTCCTCTGTAGAAAGGTCACCGTTACTATTAACTATAAGAGAATAACATCCTGTTATTAAACGTTAACTACTAGCGAATGGCAAGGGCTTAATCGCAAGGTTTGGTAGGAAGAAGCGGCTAGCCTTCTTATGATAAAGAATGCAAGGCTGGATCAATTACTTTGGCATTGCTAACGCTTATCAAGGATGTGTCGCTGATTGTTTATAAAGAATGACCATTGGATCCGACGTCGTGTTCGTATGTGTTACTGGCGTCAGTGGCGAAAACCACGGACTAAGGTACAAAACTTACTTAAGCGTGGCGTCAGGATCCAAGTGGCTGTTGGTTGTGGTATCACAAGCAAAGGTCCATGGCGAAGTTCGAAAACACCTGGGATACAGCAAGCGCTGAGTAATGAATATCTGAAGAAAGCAGGATTATATTCACTAAGAGATGGATGGATCGCAGTTCATTATCCTAACCAGAAAGTCAGTTAGGAGTTCTAAATGAACCGCCCTGTGCGGAGCCGCATGCAGGGTGGTGTGGGGGCTGGAGGCTAGATACCTCCGGCTACCCGATTAGAATTGATTACCACACACACCTCTAGTAACAGGGACAGGTAGCTTATATTTTTTTACCACATCAATAATTGCTTCGAAAAACCACTGTTCTGCATCAGGGTGAACATATACCTCTTCTATTAACGCACTGAGGTCTACAGGTATTTTATAACCAGGAGGACAGTCTTTACTGTAATGGTGCTCTCTAGACTTTATATATAAACGCACTTCTTTTTCAAAAGAGAAATGCGGTCTCTTAATAAAAAATGGTTGTCGAGAACATTGTAAAGAGGGAAGGCTATCAAAATCTAAGTACTGAACATCATCCAAAGCTACTTCGAGTGAAAACTTCATTACATCCTCCAAGTTAAAGCAACTCTTCAATTTGGAACTGTCAGTTTTTACAGCGACAGAGTTTTCTGATTCACCATAAATTTCCCACATAATCATGTTTTCATCTGCATTCTTATGCCAACATGTAAAGTATGAATTGTTTTTTACATATTCTTCATAATCAAATGCATTCTTGATTTGGCTATCACTAGTTATTTTATCTTCAGACTTCAATCGTTCGTATATTACATTTAATTCGTCTTTCATTTCTTTAGAAAAAGAACCTTCCCGCTTATCTTTTAAGGTATTTGAACGCGCTAGCCACAACTCACCTGTACTTAAAAGTGAAAGGAATTTTGACACATCCATGTATTTCCATAGGGCAATATCATCTTCAAGGTATTCCGTAATTATTTTATATTGCAAAACTCATCCTAAATTCTAACAGCTTATTGAAAGGCAAAGTAAATTTAAAGTCGGCCGTTCAAGTTATTGATTAATAACATCCTACATTTGCTAACTTATTGTTGTAAAGCAGTTTTATTTAACTCATCTGGCAAATAAAAACGAGGTTGCGCGTTAAAAGTGGCCCCAAGATTCTACAATAAATAAAAATTAATTTATTTCAATGCATTACAAAATAAACAAATTATTTATCGTACTGCTTTGGTTTGTTTTTTAGCCGAATTAACTTAAAAAAACACTAAACGCCATTACAACAGCTTTTATTTACATTACACACAACATAAAGGTTGGGATTATGGCTCACACAGGATACTGATCCGATATTTTTAAGTCAGTTAAGATGTACAGTTAGACGCTGGGCGAAGCGCCACGACTTGAGTGGTCGCAGGCCATGAACACAAAGCGACCAAACAACAAAAGCTAACACCTGGATCCCGGCTAAAAAGCATTGCCGGGACGACGAGCGGGTTGTAACAGGCCTTTTGGCCCGAGTAGAATTCAGTCGAATAAGATATAAGTAACTAATAAACAATACTTTATGTTTTTTTTTGAAAATGCCTAAGTTCAACTCCGAAATTGAGGCCGTTGAAGAAAATGACGTGAGCTAGCCATGGATGGCGAGCTAGCTTTAGAGGGGAAGGGACGCCCCATCTGAAGCGTTAGCATTTTCGAATAAGGCCGAGGCGGACTAAAAATAAAGTTAAAAGCTGGATCAGACCACGTCGCGAAATTATTGTTTTTAAGATAATTTTGATGTGGCGGCTGGGAGATCCAAGAGGGAACAGCCGTTGGTTTCCTCTTGGTCTGGTGTGGGCGAAGCGCCACGACGTTAGTGGCCGCAGGCCATATGTACAAAACAAAAACAACAAACACCTGGATCCCGGCTCAAAAGCATTGCCGGGACGACGAGCGGGTTGCAACAGGCCTTTTGGCCCGTGCAGGGTGGAACCTTGCGATCTTAATCTGGTGTGGGCGAAGCGCCACGACGTTAGTGGCCGCAGGCCATAGCAGATATGATGGATCATCATATGACATGATTTCAATTTTGCAGATGTAGCAAAGTCTGCTTTTCATTAGTACAAGCTGTCGTTACCATAGGTTTGGTTTCTCTCAGGCTATTTCAAATATCACAGCGCAGGCCTTCGATATATGCTGAAAAGTTCCATTGCAAAATTTGAACAAATCGACTCATCGTCGATACGATGAGCCATCAAGTTGTGAACAAACCTTCTACTCAATTAACCAGGTATCCCTATGACTAATCAACTGTCCCCGCAAAAAAACGCCACTGTCGAGACAGTGAAAGACCTTGCTAAATGGGCCAATTACTCGTTGATGAACACACTTAAACGTGATCCTGATGCAACATCTCATGGTGCAGATCATAGGCCAAGGCAAGTATTTTCGGGCCACTATGTTCCCGTTAATCCCACACCGATTGAAAACCCTGAATATGTCGCCCACAGCAGTACTTTTTTTAAAGAATTAGGTTTTGCTGACAGCATGGCGCAGTCGGCTGATTTTATGCGCGTGTTCTCCGGTGACCTTTCAGATGTTCCAGAGCCAATGAGCAAGCTTGGTTGGGCATGTGGTTATGCATTATCGATATATGGCACCGAGTACATTCAGCAATGTCCTTTCAAAACTGGTAATGGTTATGGTGACGGCCGGGCGGTGTCTGTGCTTGAAGCGGTTATCAATGGCAAGCGTTGGGAGATGCAACTTAAAGGGGGCGGACGTACGCCATATTGCCGCGGTGCAGACGGTCGCGCGGTATTGCGCTCAAGTGTACGTGAGTTTTTAGCCCAGGAGCACATGCATGCGCTGGGTGTACCCACGTCTCGTTCGCTCAGTTTATATGTGTCTAAAACCGAAACAGTGCAGCGCCCGTGGTACTCCGAAGGCTCGCGTGAGCAAGACCCCGATCGAATGATCACCGAAGCCGTGGCGATTTCCACACGTGTGGCACCGTCATTTATTCGGGTAGGGCAGCTTGAGCTTTTTGGCCGCCGCGCCCGCAAACATGAACACCCGCAAGCGATGGCAGAGCTTGAACAGTTGGTGTTGCACTTAATTGATCGTGAATACGCCGATGTTATCGACCCGCAGCTCTCCTTGCTCGATAAAGTGCTGAAGCTCGCAAGTGAGTTCCGTAGCCGTTTAACGTCATTGGTGGCTAACTGGGTGCGTGTGGGTTATTGCCAGGGTAACTTTAACAGCGATAACTGTGCCGCCGGTGGCTTTACCCTGGATTACGGCCCATTTGGTTTTTGCGATGTGTTTAACCCACAATATCAACCGTGGACAGGCGGCGGCCAGCACTTTGCCTTTTTAAATCAAGACGCAGCCGCTGAGCGTAACTACTTGATGTTTTGCACCGCATTAAGCCCATTACTGGCAAATGAAGCTGATGGTTTAGATGAGCTTCAGCAATTAGTTAATGATTTTTCTACCGAGATGCAAACAAAAATGGAGCAGATGTGGGCGACTAAATTGGGGCTTAACCGCTTTAACGCGGCGCTATTTACTGAGCTTAGCACCCTGATGCAGCAAACCTCTGTTGATTACACAATGTTTTTCCGTGAACTCTCATCGTTGCCTGATGATATTGAGCCACTGACAAAAAGCTTTTACCGAGAGTTATCGCAAGGGGCGCAAGAGTCTCAAGGGTTAGAGCAACGCTGGGTGGCCTGGTTAGCACAGTGGCATTCGCTACTAAGCACTGAGGCCAATAGCGATGACACTAACGATGACACTAGTGATGACATTAGCGTATTGACTCGCAGCCGTGACGATATCGCCAAGCAGATGAAACAGGTTAACCCTAAGTACAGCTTGCGTGAATGGTTATTGGTACCAGCTTACCAACAAGCAAGCCAGGGTGATTATACCTTGCTGCGCGAACTGCAGGCTGTGATGACCGATCCTTACGCCGAGCAATCTCAAGAGGTAGAGGACAGCTTTTATCGCCTTAAGGCATCTGAATATTTTGCTATCGGTGGTTTGTCGCACCTGAGCTGCTCGTCATAAGGTTGAGCTAACGACTACGTATTGATAACACACTTGATTGGTTTATTGGTAGATGAGCGTTGGAAGGTTTAAGGAGCTGCCTTCCAAAATTCATCTAAACTGCCACAATCTGTTTTTCCATAAAGGGCATCACCATAGCCAAACTGCCTATTATAGAGTTCAAACATTGAAAAATGTTCTATCCAAACAACGGCTCCGTCTTTAATGCCATAAGAATAAGACGGGCCGTTGTAGGTTAATACGTTGGCATCTATTACAGAATGAGTTTGCTCTGGCTGACCTAACTGAGCGAGTATATGTTCTTCTGTTTCGCCGAGTTGAATGGTGCTTGCTAGCTCGTAGCGAGTCGTAATGGTTTTCTGCTCATCTTCAGTCTTTCCTGTCACTTCATCATGGATCATGAAAGGTGCAGCGACGAGCAGTGCTGGTGAATAGATAATGAGCGTTAAGGTATTGGCTATCACTGTATGTGCAGGCGTTTTTTCTGTGGTTGTTTTTGGATGATTAATGCGAAAATTAAGCCCCTTACTTAATTGGTCTTTTGATTTTATCCAATCATGGTAGGGCGTTATCCCCGTACTTAGCCAGTGTTTTCCATTGGTTTTAAACAGTGTTCGGCAGGATAATAAGTCACTAACATCGTCATCTAACATGACTGATTGTAATGTGTCGTCTTTAAAGTAAAGGCCGATGTTGACGTTGGTGTCGACATTTATTGCTTCAATATAAGAGTAAATACTCGCACCTTCTATAACATCGAATGTATGAATGCGTGGGTAAGTTATCAGTTTCAGTACATCTTGCTTCGATTTACCCAAATAAAGTTGCTTAAGAATACGCTCTTGCGCTGAAACGAACTGTTCAGCCGGTATGTGTTCTATTGACTGCTGGGCACTACAACCAGTGAGTAATACCGTGATAATCATTACAATTCGTAGCATCGAGTTTTTCTCACTTTCGAAGAATGTAGCAGTATTATATTGATTCGTGGGCAATGTAAATAACCTAAGACCCAAATCTTAAAACCTAATGCTCTGAGCATAATAAAACTACAATTGACAATTATTAGCCGTTAATGGCTAAATGTTAATATTTAGCCATTAACGGCTAAATTCATCGGTAAGGCTTGTGCAATTAATCGCTATTAGCCAAAAGTGGCTAAATTTGCATTATTAGCCTAAAGTGGCTAAATTGGTATCAGTCTGCAAACAAAGGAGCCTTGTGTGGAGTCTACTTATAAACCGATAGCGGTGATTGTTGGCGATGTTGTTGACTCAACCAAGCTTACATCAGCCCAATTTGAGCAACTACTTGAACGGATTAAAATAATACAGACATGGATCAGCGAAGGGCATAGCGCCAATGCGCACAGTATTGAGCGCGGAGATGAGTTTCAGTCTGTGGTGCATGATATTGAAAATGCCTTGAGATACACCATTATCTACCGCATTGGCATTAAAGCGCTGGGTAAAGCCTTCGATAGTCGCATTAGTTTTGCCATTGCCGCGAATGCCGATTTACGTGAATCGGTGTCTGAGTCGATGGGGCCTGCATTTGTGCTTTCTGGCCGAGGGCTTAATGGCCTTAAAAATGAACGGTTATTGTTTAGCTCCGATAGGATCACGCTCACAGAGTACTTTGACTTGCTGTTTAAATACCTTGATAAACAACTGAGCGAGTTAACCTCGCGCCAATGCGAAGTTATGTTGCCCATGCTTCGCACCAATCAAGAATTGTCGATCAGTGAATTAGCAGAACAGCTTGATGTGGCGACAGCGACTGCGAGTAAATCACTTAAAGCGTCAGGTTGGCCATTAATTAATGAGTTGAACAATCGGTTTATCGACAAAGTCGCGGGGATCAAATATGACTGATTTTTTCGGCGTGCTTATTCCATTTTTGTGTATTCACATCATTTGTGATTTTTATCTTCAACCCGATAGCTGGGTTGAGGCTAAAAAAGCACACACTTACCGTTCACCTGAGCTTTACTATCACTCACTGTTACATGGCATTGGCTTAATATTACCTGCAATGGTACTAGGCATTGATTGGCGTTCAACGGTTTGCTTAGTTGTGATTGTTGCCGTGACGCATTTTGTTATCGATTTATGGAAAGTGACCACACCCAAGGGCGGTAAGTTAGCCTACTTTGTGATTGATCAGGCTTTGCATATGTTGGTACTGGTTGCGATTGCGTTTCATGTGACAAATGGCGCATCGATTGAGGCCGTGTTAACGCATGAGCACTTTTCAGATGGGGTGTTAGTGGTGTTTGCTTACTTGCTTATCCTTAAGCCAACTTCAATTGTGATAGGCGCTGTGCTGAGCAAATATCCCATCGATAACTCAGCGATAGGTACTGGCACAGCAGAAAAAGCTGAAAATACCGACACTGTGACAACTGTTGTTCCTGTTAAAGATGGTGATGCTAATCAAGATAGAGCGACCAGTATTAGCGGCCTGGTTGCCGGTGGTGAGTTAATAGGTTACCTGGAACGATTATTAATACTGACGTTTACGCTGGTGGGCAGTTATGCCGCGGTAGGCTTTGTATTAGCCGCTAAGTCAATATTCAGGTTTGGTGAATTAAATCAATCAGCTAACCGCAGCATGACAGAATATGTATTGATTGGCTCATTATTGTCGGTGGTGATCACCACCCTTATCGGGGCATTAGTTTCATTAGGCTTAGGTGTAAAACTGAAATAAATCAGCTGATCTGGCGTGGCTTCTATGGCAGAAAACACATAAAAAAAGGCCTCTAAATCAATAGAGGCCTCATAATCTTATACAGATTAAAAGCGATACCTATAATCAGCGTTTATCCCCATTCCCATAGCAGATAGACGCTGAGTATAGTCACCAAGCATTGCGTAGACAGTTGATCATATTCAATCAAGTTTACATGCCATTCTCAATCAAGCCATTCAAAATCTGACTGAATCAATCTCATCAAGATGACATTTAATTCCACATCAAATATAACCAAACAATAACTGAGCGTGTACCAAACAAGACTAACATCAGCGTTAAATAATTTACTGAACACTATTTAAAAAGGGGGATATCACTGACGTTATCCTTAGACTGATTTTGCATAACCTTTGCCAAAGTGGCAATCACAAAAGCGCTATCTGCGACAATGTGTCGCAGGCAGTATCACAATAGCAGTGATATTTACGTAGTACGGACTCTTTTTACACTTTGTCGACAATAACTCGGTATTTATGGTTGTTTTATGTTCTAAACTTGCTATATTGTCGACAACTTGTTTTTCGTTACTGTTTTTAATGCCCGTTTTTATTATCCAAGGTATGAATATGATCCAGCCGGTGACTTCTGCAGATAAGACCTTTGTAGCCCTGAGAGACGATATAGTCGAAGGTCGTATTCAGGCCGGGTCGAAATTGAGCGAAACTGAATTGTCGACAAAGTATGCGGTCAGTCGCGCGGTGATCCGTGAAGCCATTAATCGCTTAGAGGCGTGCCATATTGTTGAGCGTAAAGCCAATGTGGGTGCCCGTGTCGTGGCGTTATCTCCGCAAGGGTTGATTGAACTGTATCAAGTGCGTGAATCGCTTGAAGGTATGGCCGCGCGGTTAGCGGCAAAAAACATGACCGATGATGAAATCGCTGATTTAAGCCGCTTATTACAATCTCATTTTGACGAGGTCAAAGGTGGCGAGTCTTATTATCAAGAGGCTGGTGATGTGGATTTTCATTATCGAATTATTTTAGGTAGCAAAAACAAACACCTAATTTCAATGCTGTTTGATGGCATTTATCATTTAGTGCGCATGTATCGCGTGCAACTTGGCATGGCGGGGCCGCGAGTGACCACCGCTTATGATGAACACAAACACATTGTTCAGGCCATTTTAAATCGTGACGCAGAATTAGCCGAAATGCTGATGCGTCGCCACATTTTATATTCTAAAAACAGTATTGAACGTAAATTATCGTAATCGCAACACGTGGCGTTTAACGTCACTCACGACATTGTATAAAGGGGAATAGCATGAGCGCAGGTAAAAAATTTCGTCAAGCATTAGCTAATAACAAACCATTGCAAATTGTGGGCACCATTAATGCTTACTCAGCGATGATGGCGAAACAAATTGGTCATCAAGCGATTTACTTGTCGGGTGGCGGTGTCGCAAACGCATCATACGGCTTACCGGATTTAGGCATGACATCGCTTAATGATGTGCTGGTGGATGTGCAACGTATTACCTCAGCCTGTGATTTACCTTTATTGGTCGATATTGATACCGGTTGGGGCGGGGCGTTTAACATTGCTAAAACGGTTCGCGATATGGAAAAAGCCGGAGCAGCCGCAGTGCACATGGAAGATCAGGTAGCGCAAAAGCGTTGTGGTCACCGTCCTAATAAAGAAATAGTGCCAGTAGAAGAAATGGTTGACCGTATTAAAGCGGCGGTTGATGCGCGCACCGATCCAGACTTTTTCATTATGGCGCGTACCGACTCATTTGCTCAAGAAGGGTTAGAAGCGGCTATTGAACGTGCAAAAGCCTATGTAGCAGCAGGTGCAGACGGCATTTTTGCTGAAGCCATTAAAACAGAAGAGCACTATCGCGCCTTTGCTGAGGCATTAGATGTGCCTATTTTGGCTAACATTACTGAATTTGGCCAAACCGAATTATGGAATAAACAGCAGCTAGGCGAGTGGGGCGCAGCAATGGTGTTATACCCATTAAGCGCATTTAGAGCCATGAACAAAGCGGCCGAAATGGTCTACAGCGCCATATTAACCGATGGTGACCAAAAAGCGGTGGTTGACAGCATGCAAACGCGCATGGAACTTTATGATTACCTGGGTTACCACGATTATGAACAAAAATTAGACAGCTTATTTGCCGAAGGTAAAAACAAATAAGCGTATCAATATAAAAAACAACAAGATTCAAAACCCTACATATGTGTGTCCTTGATGGGGGCACACAGCAAGCATAAGAAGGAAGATATATCATGGTAGACAAGAAATTATCAGGTGCAGGATTACGTGGTCAAAGTGCTGGCGAAACCAAATTATGTACCGTAGGTAAATCAGGTTCTGGCCTGACGTACTGTGGTTATGATGTGTCAGATTTAGCCGATAACGCCACCTTTGAAGAAGTCGCCTACTTATTATTTAATGGCGAATTGCCAACTCAAGCGCAATTAAGTGCTTACAAAGCCGAGTTAACAGCGCAGCGTGACTTACCCGATGCGTTAAAAGCGGTACTAAAGCTTATTCCAGCTGACGCTCACCCAATGGATGTGATGCGTACCGGTTGCTCGTTTTTAGGTAACCTTGAACCAGAAGTTGATTTTACTCAGCAACACAAAGCTGCCAATCGTTTGCTTGCCGCATTCCCTGCCATTATGTGTTACTGGTATCGCTACAGCCATGACGGTGTAGAAATTGATTGCACTACAGATGAAGAATCTCTGGGTGGACATTTTCTTAAACTGCTTCGCGGCGAAACGCCTTCAGCACAACACCGTAAAGTGATGGATGTGTCGTTAATTCTTTATGCAGAGCATGAATTTAACGCCTCAACCTTTACCGCTCGTGTGTGTGCATCGACCTTGTCTGATATGTATTCATGTGTGACTGGCGCTATTGGTTCATTACGCGGCCCATTACATGGCGGCGCTAACGAAGCCGCTATGGACATGATCCAAAAATTTAGCTCACCTGCTGATGCAAAAGTACAGATGGCGTTAATGCTTGAGCGCAAAGAAAAAATAATGGGCTTTGGTCATGCTATTTACAGTGTGTCTGATCCACGTAATGTGATTATTAAAAAATGGTCTGAAAAGCTGGCTCACGAAAACGGCGACACCTCGTTATACGACATCTCTGTCGCGTGTGAAGAGTTTATGTGGGACACCAAAAAGCTATTTTGTAACGCTGACTTTTTCCATGCATCGGCTTATCACTTTATGGGCATTCCAACAAAACTGTTCACCCCAATCTTTGTGTGTTCACGCTTAACCGGTTGGGCTGCACATGTGATGGAACAGCGCTCGAATAACCGCATTATCCGCCCAAGTGCTGATTATGTCGGTAGCGAGCCCCGTAAAGTTGTGCCAATTAGCCAACGTTAATCCACTGGCTGAGCCTCGAAGCTCGGCTTTTTCGATTTTGATAGTCGATCATCCAATTTGTATTAACTGTGGATATAGTTATGAATACTCAATACCGTAAATCTTTACCTGGCACCAAGCTCGATTATTTTGATACTCAAGAAGCGGTTAACGCCATTGAGCCTGGCGCTTATGCCAAACTGCCTTATTGTTCACGTGTGTTTGCCGAGAACTTAGTGCGTCGTTGTTCACCTGATATGTTGGTGGACTCGTTAAAGCAGTTAATTGAACGTAAACGCGATTTAGATTTCCCGTGGTTTCCTGCGCGAGTGGTGTGTCACGATATTTTAGGTCAAACCGCGTTAGTAGACTTAGCCGGCCTTCGTGATGCTATTGCTGAAAAAGGCGGTGACCCGTCGAAAGTTAATCCTGTTGTGCCAACGCAATTAATTGTCGATCACTCACTGGCTGTTGAGCATGCCGGTTTTGAAAAAGATGCGTTTGAGAAAAACCGCGCCATTGAAGATCGCCGCAATGAAGACCGTTTCCATTTTATTAACTGGACTAAAACCGCGTTTAAAAATGTTGATGTTATCCAACCGGGTAACGGCATTATGCATCAAATCAACCTAGAGAAAATGTCTCCAGTGGTCCATGCCCTTGATGGCGTGGCATTTCCAGACACCTTAGTCGGCACCGACAGCCACACACCGCATGTCGATGCGTTAGGCGTAATCGCCATCGGTGTTGGTGGATTAGAGGCCGAAAGCGTGATGCTGGGCCGCGCATCGTATATGCGTTTGCCAGACATTATTGGGGTTGAAGTTACCGGTAAACCGCAACCAGGCATTACCGCGACTGACATCGTATTAGCGCTAACAGAATACTTGCGTGCCCAAAAAGTCGTGTCGTCATATTTAGAGTTTTATGGCGAAGGCACCACCCATTTAACCTTGGGTGATCGTGCAACCATTACCAACATGACGCCTGAATACGGCGCCACAGCCGCGATGTTTTATATCGATAGACAAACTATCGATTATTTAACCTTAACCGGTCGTGACGACGAGCAAGTAAAACTGGTTGAGACTTATGCCAAGCAAGCCGGCTTATGGGCCGACACCTTAACCGAAGTTGACTATGAACGTGTGTTACATTTCGATTTATCAACCGTTGGACGTAACATTGCTGGCCCGTCAAATCCGCACAACCGCGTACCAACATCTGAGCTTGCTGCTCGTGGTATCAGTGGCGTGGTTGAAAACGAGCCGGGTAAAATGCCAGACGGTGCGGTGATTATTGCCGCTATCACCAGTTGTACTAATACCAGTAATCCGCGCAATATGATTGCTGCAGGATTATTGGCGCGTAATGCCAATGCCCGCGGTTTATTGCGTAAGCCTTGGGTGAAATCATCACTGGCTCCTGGTTCAAAAGCGGTGCAATTGTATTTAGAAGAAGCAGGCTTATTACCCGAACTTGAAAACTTAGGTTTTGGCATTGTTGGTTTTGCCTGTACCACGTGTAATGGCATGAGCGGCGCATTGGATCCTGTGATTCAACAAGAAGTGATTGACCGTGATTTATACGCCACAGCAGTATTGTCGGGTAATCGTAACTTTGATGGCCGTATTCATCCTTACGCAAAACAAGCATTCTTGGCTTCACCACCATTGGTCATAGCGTATGCCATTGCCGGTACCATTCGTTTTGATATCGAAAAAGATGTGCTTGGTATTGATAAAGAGGGCAATGCGGTCACGTTAAAAGACATTTGGCCAACCGATGAAGAAATCGATGCAGTGGTTAAAGCCAGTGTTAAACCAGAACAGTTCCGCAAAGTCTATGAGCCTATGTTCGACATAAAAGTTGAATATGGCAGCCATGTTAATCCGCAATACGACTGGCGCCCACAGAGCACTTATATTCGTCGTCCACCTTATTGGGAAGGCGCATTAGCAGGCGAGCGCACCATGAAAGGCATGCGTCCGTTAGCGGTATTAGGCGACAACATTACCACTGACCATTTATCACCATCGAACGCGATTATGCTCGACAGCGCCGCAGGTGCTTATTTGGATAAAATGGGTTTACCAGAAGCAGACTTTAACTCTTATGCGACTCACCGTGGTGATCACTTAACGGCGCAACGTGCCACATTCGCGAACCCGAAACTGTATAACGAAATGGTGCAGGAAGATGGCAATGTGCGCCAGGGTTCGTTAGCTCGTATAGAGCCTGAAGGCCAGGTAACCCGTATGTGGGAAGCCATTGAAACCTATATGGAGCGTAAACAGCCACTGATTATTATTGCCGGAGCTGATTATGGCCAGGGTTCATCTCGTGACTGGGCAGCAAAAGGTGTACGTCTTGCGGGTGTTGAAGTGATTGTTGCCGAAGGCTTTGAGCGTATTCACCGCACCAACTTAGTAGGCATGGGCGTGTTACCGCTTGAATTTATAAAAGGTGAAAACCGTCATACCTATGAGATTAACGGCACTGAAACTTATGATGTTGTCGGTAACCGTCAACCGGGAGCCATGATGTCTGTTGTCATGACGCGTCTTGATGGCGAGCAAGTCACCATTCCAGTTAAATGCCGTTTAGATACCGCTGAAGAGTGCTCAATTTATGAGGCGGGCGGCGTACTACAACGCTTTGCTCAAGACTTTTTAGCCAACGAAGTCGCTAGCTAATTAACGTCGCTTTTTGATGTATCGGCAGTTTGTTATCAAGCTGCCGTTTTCTTATTTGATTTTAGGATGTTGTCATGGCTCATTTACCACAAATTAAAATCCCTGCCACCTATATGCGTGGTGGCACCAGCAAAGGGGTGTTTTTCAGCTTAACGGATTTACCCGAAGCCGCCCAGGTTGCTGGCCCTGAGCGCGATGCCTTGTTGTTGCGTGTTATCGGCAGTCCAGACCCATATGGTAAACAGACCGATGGCATGGGCGGGGCAACGTCAAGCACCAGTAAAACGGTTATTTTATCTAAAAGTACCCAAGCAAATCACGATGTCGACTATTTATTTGGTCAAGTCTCAATTGATAAACCCTTTGTCGATTGGAGCGGTAACTGCGGTAATTTAACCGCAGCAGTGGGATCGTTCGCTATCAGCAATGGCTTAATTGACTCAAGCCGTGTGCCGCACAATGGCACCGCAGTGGTACGGATTTGGCAAGCCAATATCCAAAAAACCATTATTGCCCATGTCCCTATTACAGACTGTGAAGTACAAGAAACAGGCGACTTTGAACTGGATGGCGTGACTTTTCCGGCTGCTGAAGTGCAAGTGGAGTTTTTAGACCCTGCAGACGGCGAGGGCGCGATGTTCCCAACGGGTAACGTGGTTGATGTGTTAGAGGTGCCAGGTGTGGGTAGCTTTAATGCCACCATGATTAATGCAGGCATTCCGACTATTTTTATTAATGCTGCCGATATTAATTATCTGGGCACAGAGCTGCAAGATGACATTAATAATGATGACAAAGCCCTCGCTATGTTTGAAACTATTCGTGCTTATGGTGCGGTTAAAATGGGATTAATTGAGCACATTGATGAAGCTGCCGCGCGTCAACACACGCCAAAAGTGGCCTTTGTCGCACCCGCCGCTGAGTATGTATCATCAAGTGGTAAAGCAGTGACCACTGCCGACATCGACTTAGTGGTACGTGCATTATCTATGGGTAAACTGCATCATGCGATGATGGGTACAGCCGCTGTCGCTATTGGCACCGCAGCAGCTATTCCTGGCACCTTAGTGAATTTAGCCGCAGGCGGTGGTGAGCGCAGTGCTGTGCGCTTTGGCCATCCGTCGGGCACATTACGTGTGGGCGCTGAAGCGCAATTGGTTGATGGCCAATGGCAGGTTAAAAAAGCCATTATGAGCCGCAGTGCTAGGGTATTGATGGAAGGTAAAGTGAGGGTGCCGCAATAACCTGAATTGATCATTTAGCATGAAAAAATAAAACCTTGGAATACCAAGGTTTTTTTTTGCCGATTTAATCGCCGGTAAGATAAAGGTGATATGATAAAATGACATGAGTTTTTAACAATTAAATTATAAGCTTAGTAAGCTATTTTGTGATTAACACAAAATGTGATAGCGATCAAAAGTGCTTGATCATGTAGTAAAATTAGTATGTTATATGCTGAATTTGCGCCAAATAACCGACATATTATTCAGTTGAGTTAGGGCTTCATTACGGTTAGTCATAAGGAATGAGATCGCGATTACTGATTAACATCGTACTAACCTTTTTCGGTTTAGGTTATAAAACGAATAAACCAGAAGCACATAACAGTTCACGTATTATCGTGAAGCACATTGCAAGTGTTGCCACTTATTGCAGTGTTATTAAAAGAAGGAATCAAATATGGTTGAACACATCACAGGCATGCTGGCATTAATCGGTGTGTTGTCGCTTTTGTGTCAATGGGTGGGTTGGAAGTTACGTTTACCTGCTATTTTACCGCTACTACTTTGCGGTTTATTGTTAGGTCCAGGCCTAGGTATTTTAAATCCTGATGAGATTTTTGGCGACTTGCTCTTCCCGATTATTTCGTTAGGGGTTGCGGTCATCCTATTTGAAGGCGCACTGACTTTAAACTTTAAAGAAATTAAAGATCATGGCCGTATGGTCACCAACCTGGTGAGTATTGGTGCATTAGTTACCTGGCTCGTGATTGTCCCTGCCGCGCACTTTTTAATGGGCTTTGAGTGGAGTATTGCCGCATTATTCGGTGCCCTAGTGGTGGTAACTGGCCCGACCGTAATTGTGCCAATGCTACGTACAGTTCAACCTAAATCTAACCTCGCCAGTATTTTGCGCTGGGAAGGTATTGTGATTGACCCCATTGGCGCCCTAATGGCGGTTTTGGTGTTTGAGTATATTGCGGTTTCGAACGATCCCACGACTCATGTATTGCATGCTCTTGGCTTAACCTTGGTCATTGGTTTTGGTTTAGGTGCTATTGCCGGGTATTTAACGGGTTTGGCTATCCGTAAAAACTTATTTCCACATTACTTACTCAATACCGCAGTATTAACCATTATGCTCGGGGTGTTTGTTGGTTCTAACTTAGTACAGCATGAGTCAGGTTTATTGACCGTAACCGTGATGGGGATCCTATTGGCTAACATGCGCGGCGTAGACATTGCCGACATTTTAGAATTTAAAGAAACCCTTACCGTATTACTGATCTCGGCACTGTTTATTTTACTGGCGGCGCGATTAGATTCTGGTGCGATGCTTGACCTTGGCTTTGGCGGTATTGCTGTTTTATTAGTGGTGATGTTTGTGGCAAGGCCATTAAGCATTTGGATATCGGGGCTTGGTACTAATTTATCATCAAAAGATAAATGGTTTTTAAGCTGGGTTGCACCAAGGGGTATTGTTGCCGCGGCAATTTCATCATTATTTGCGATTAAGCTTGAAGCGGTTGGCTTAGAGGGGGCAACCTCCATTGTACCGTTAGTGTTTTTAATCATTATTGGTACCGTTGTTATTCAGAGTTTAACGGCTGGCCGATGGGCTAAGTTTTTGGGTGTAAAAGAAGGTTCGAACCAAGGTTTATTGATTTTTGGTGCATCTAATTTTTCACGTGAACTGGCGAAAGTTTTAATATCGAAAAATATCAAAGTGGTGTTAGCTGATAATAACTGGGACAGTATTCGCCAGGCGCGAATGGAAAATATTCCGGTGTACTTTGGTAACCCTGCGTCAGAACACGCTGAAACCTACATGGACTTAAGTGGTGTAGGTCGCGTGCTTGTAATGTCGCCATATCGTCAATTAAACCCATTGGTGTCATTCCATTTCCAAGACTTACTGGGTGTTGAGAAAGTGTATGGTTTGAACAATGCTGACACTGGCAGTGCCCGTCATCAATTGTCTGAGACTTACTTAAAACGTTTGTGTTTGTTTGGTGAAAATATCTCATACGCCAAAATTGCCAGTTTAATGGCCAAGGGTGCAGTGTTAAAAGTCACCAACATTACTGAAAACTTTACTTATGAGCACTTTAAAAAGCGCTACGGTGAAACCGCATTACCATTAGTGTATTTAACCAAAGAAGGTAAAGTAAAAGTACTTTCAGGTATAGGTCCATTTGAGTTCCCTGTGGGAATTGAGTTAATCAGTTTGTTACCTCAAGAAGCACAAGACCAAGCGATTATTCAACGTGCATTAGATGATGAAGCTGACCGCCAAGCTAAGGCATTGGCAGAAGCAGAAGCTAAAGCCGCAGCGGAAGCGCGAGCTATCCGTGAAGCAGAAGAAGCTGAACAACGCGCAATCGATAAGGCGCGTCGTAAAGAAGAAGAGCTTGCACAGTTTGAAGAGCAAGAAAAGGCGCGTTTACTTGCTGAAGAACAAGCTGTTATCGCGAAAAAAGAATCGGCAGAAAAAGCCAAATTGGTAGCCGCTGAGAAAAAAGCGGCGGCCGTTGCGGTGAGTCAATTATCTGATGAGTCAGCGACAGTGGATGCGCCAACAGAAGAAGATAAGCCTGAACAACAGGACGACCCTAAAACGGTTTAACCGTTAGCGGGTAACAAAAAGGCTTAGCATAATTGCTAAGCCTTTTTTATTGCCGGGAGTTATCGATAGTTGTCAATGTTGACTGCGAATTTGATAACTATTCCGCTAATGTTGCCAGTACCACTTCGTGATGGTCTTTGGTTTTAAACTTATTGAGTACATGGCTAACTTTGCCATCCGTGCCCACGATAAAGCTTAGGCGATGTATGCCATCATAATGTTTACCCATAAATTGTTTTGGGCCCCACACTCCAAAGCCATCAGCAACAGCATGATCTTCATCGCTAAGTAAGGTGAAGTTGAGTGCTTGTTTGTCTGCAAATTTGGCTAGCTTTGCCACTGGATCTGGACTGATACCGAACACGGTGACGTTTAGACCATCGAGTTGGGCTTTGACATCACGCAATCCTTGAGCTTGCACTGTGCAGCCAGGGGTAGAGGCTTTAGGGTAAAAGTATACCAGCACGGGGCCATGAGTGAGAGCTTGCTTAAGAGACACGGTTTCGCCCGCTTGGTTTTGTAAACTAAAGCTAGGTGCAGTATCCCCTACGGTTAATGTGTTCATGATTTGTCCTTATCAGATGAAATGCAGATAATACGCAGCATTGCTGAACAAGGTTCAGCTTGTCAACGTGATTACTCTGAGTAATGAAATATTGTTAAGGCGCCGCAATGCCTTGCATACGCTTGATGGTGCATTCAAGTGACATTGATTCTGCCAATTCGTGAATACCTTGTTCAAGCTTTAATAAGTCGACTTTATCGGGAATGTTAATTGCCAATAAAATGGATTGCGTTTTAAGATTGTCATTATCGTCAGCGTGCGAGCGAACCGCGGCTAAATCTAAGCCCCGTTCGGCCAAAAACTGGGTGATACTCTTCATGGTGCCACGCTGATCTTCACCGTTAAACAACACTTCAATGCGCGAGATAAAGTTTTTAGGTGTGTGTTTTGAGGTGCGCTTCATTACGGTCATTAATTCAAGTTCGACACTTAAACTCGGTAATAAGCTTTCAATTTTGGTTATGGCGGTCCACGAGCCCGATATCATCATAATTAAGGTAAATTCATTACCGAATAATGCCATACGACTGTCGACAATATCGCAATCGCATTCACTTGCTAAACGCGCTAAACGACTGACTAAACCAGGGCGATCTGCACCCATTGCCGTAACGACCAGGTAGTTGGTCATGGATTTTCCTCACTGTCGATATCTCTGAGCGAAAACGCATGCCGATGCAGTGCGTTTTTGTGCGGGTGCTAATGCTAACATTTATCTGCAAAACACCTCAAGATACTAACCCATATCGGTCACATTAATGTGATTATTTTTTAGTGGCTAAGGTCGAAAAATGCTAGCTTATACCATTGCGCGTTAGTAAGTGATCTCTCAGCGAGAATGTAAAAGGGCTTAAACAAGGCGAATGACTGAATGAATAGTTATTCTCTTTCGAAGTCATGCAACGCAGTGTAAGCCCTTTTAAAACTCGCCTGAAAGGAATGCCCCAGCGGCTTTTGCTTTGCGTTCTCGCTATTTGAAAGGGAACAACCATTACTACATAGCGACGCCTTAATCAAAAACCGCTGGATGCATTCTGAGTGGTCACTTATTAATGCGCAATGGTATTATACCGTTATAGAGAACTGAAATGACTTATTTCAGAGAATGCTTGCCGTAGAGCTTGTCATTAGTGGTTGGCATCAGTAACATAGCGAATCCTGAAACCTTGGGGAAGATAGATGATAAACGGAAGCATAGTAGCCTTAATCACACCAATGAATAGTGATGGCACAATAGATTATGCAAGTCTTGAAAGACTTGTCGAGTTTCATATAGAGCAGGGCACAGATGCCATTGTTGCAGTCGGTACGACCGGTGAGTCGGCGACATTGCCAATGAAAGAGCATGCTGCTGTTGTGGCTCAAACCGTTAAGTTTGCCTCAGGTCGTATTCCTGTTATAGGTGGCAACGGCGCCAACGCGACGGCAGAAGCTGTTGAGCTGACTAAATCACTGCAAAATACTGGTGTAGTCGCCATGCTTGGTGTGACGCCTTATTATAATAAGCCAACGCCAAAGGGATTAATTGCCCATTATAAGGCCGTTGCTGCTAGCACCGACATTCCACAAATTTTGTATAACGTCCCTGGCCGAACTTCAGTTGATATGAAGCCAGAAACCGTTGCAGAATTAGTCGGCGTGAGTAACATTATTGGTGTTAAAGAAGCGACTGGCGATGTTAGCCGTGTTGCACGCTTACGTGAGCTGTGCGGTGAAGACTTTATGCTTTACAGCGGCGATGATGCCACCGCACGCGAGTTTTTATTGCTTGGCGGTAATGGTGTCATCTCGGTTGCAAACAATGTGGTTCCACGTGCGTTTAAAGCCATGTGTGATGCCGCTCTTGCTAAAGATGCACAATTAGCGAAAACGATTGATGAGCCATTAAAGGGCTTATACAGTTCTTTATTTTGTGAAGCCAACCCAATTCCAGTGAAATGGGCCGTTCACAAGATGGGATTAATCTCTTATGGACATATTCGTTTGCCTTTAACTGAACTTTCTGAGCAGTTTCATGGTCTGTTAATAGAAACAATGAAACAAGCCCAGATAAAGGTATAATAAATTCATGTTAAAGAAAGTCACTCCGTTACTTCTTGTTGCAGCTGTTTCAGCTTGCAGTACGCCATTAGATCGTCGTCAAGCCAATGGCAATGACGACTTCATTAATGCTGAAACTTCACCGTTATTGACTATTCCTGAAGGGTTAAATACCCCGACTTACAGCAAAGAGTATGAAATCCCAGCTGTTGGAACCAAATCTGACAAAGCGTTAATCGGTAAAAAACTCGATATTCGTGCGCCGCTTCAAGTGCTGCCAATGGCAGAAGGCTCTCATATTGAAGAAAGCAGTGACAATATTCGTGTTGTGATTGATTCAATTGAAAGTACCACTGATCTTAAACAAGAAATCTTTGATGTCATTAAAGGTTACTTAACCAAGAGCAACATGGTTATTCGTGCTGAAGATTACGCAGCCGGTGTTATCGAAACCGATTGGATTGAACACGAAGAACTGATTGAGTCGAGTTGGTGGGGTAGCGATAAAGTGTATACGCTGCGTCAGCGTTATAGCTATAACATCGACGTTAAGCCTCACGGTCGCTCTGGTAGCGTAGCGATTAGCTTGCTAGAACACGAAGAGTTTTATAACGGCGAAGATCAAAAAATCTTATTGAGTGGTGATGATAAACGTCGTTATACCACCGACATGCTTAATAATGCCATTGGTTATATGGGTGTTGAACGTGACCGAGCCATTCGCGCTGCACGTATTAAACAAAGTTTGGGTATTAAAGTTGACTTAGTGACAGGTGCTGCTTCAGATGCTGCTTACTGGTTAGCGGATGCAAATTACCAATCTGTGTGGGATCGCTTACGTTTAGTGCTGCCAGAAATGGGCTTTGATGTTGTCGATATGGATACCAGCAAAGGCTTGTTCTTCATTAATTTAGAAGAGAGCAGTGGGTTCTGGAGTTCATTATGGGGCGATGAAAAGCTCACATTGAAAAAGGGTAATTATCGTTTATTGCTTGAAGAAACCGACAACCCAGATCAAACTAAAATCTTACTACACGATGTAGAAGATAATGAGCTAGACAATGAAGAGATCACCGAAGTGTATCAAATCTTGTCAGATCTTATGCAAGAAGATCGTAAAATCTCTGAAAATTCACAACAACAAGCACCGGTGCAACGTGAAGAACGTGGTGAAGGTGGTAAGAAGCGTGGTCAAAGACCCTAAGTGATTTACTCAGTAGATTAAAAAAGACGCATTTATGCGTCTTTTTTTTTAAGCTAATTGTCACAATATGTGTCGATTGTAAGCTATTTGTAACAAGTTAACTTGTGATGATGGGTGTTAAATTAAGCTTTATGCATTTTTATGCAACATTTATGCGTTAATGTTGCGTAATGTGTATGTTTGTTGCATAAGTTGTCATGGTGAACCACTTTTAACGTATGTGCGTAATATGTTGGCGTAAGTAAAACGCCTTGAAGCAAGCGGTTTGCTGAGTACAATCTCTGTTATTAATAATAAATATTCATTTTCCTCGATGGTTACGGACAAACAATGAAAAAAATACTATTACTGATCGCCATAGTGTCAATCGCGCTGTTCGGTTACTTCTCTTTCCTGCCTGAAAAAGCACAAATACAACGTCCTCGAGCGATACCCAATGTGGTCGTCGCTAAAGTGGAAGTGATGCCGATTCGTGACGAAGTGGAAGCTCTTGGAACAGGTAAAGCATATGAATCGATTATCGTGACCTCGAAAGTGGCCGAAATTGTTAATCAAATCAACTTTGATGATGGTGAGCTTGTTGAGAAAGGTTCAGTGTTGGTGTTGCTTCGTAACGACGAGCAAAAAGCTAAAGTAGCGGTTGCGGAAGTAAAACTGGCAGAAAATTTACGTGAGTTAGAGCGAATTAGAGCCCTTGTGACCAGTAAGACCATTGCTGAATTGGAACGAGACCGACTACAAAGCCTCATCGACACCACCCGTGCTGAAGTTGAGCAGGCCAATGCCGCCTTACATGATCGCATTATTAAAGCCCCTTTTTCTGGTCGGTTAGGTCTGCGCCAAGTGAGTGTGGGCAGCTTAGTCACCCCTGGTGAGCAAATCAGCACATTGGATGATATCAGTAAAATTAAATTAGATTTCTCAGTACCGGAGCGTTTTATTCAGGAGTTGAAACCTGGCAAGTTAGTCGAAGCCAGAGCTGTTGCTTATCCCGATCGTGTATTTAAAGGCGTCGTGACCTCTATTGATAGCCGAGTTAACCCAAGTACGCGTGCCGTGATCGTGCGCGCCGTAATGCCAAACAGCGATTTAAGCTTGCTACCTGGCATGTTAATGAAAGTGAAGTTAATTAAACAAAGCCGCGAAGCGTTGTTATTACCTGAAGCAGCGATTGTTCCTATTCAAAATAATCATTTTGTCTATGTTGTGAATGCTGACAATAAAGTAGAGCAAGTGAAAGTGACTCTGGGCATTCGTACCCGTGGTTGGGTTGAAATTACGGACGGTCTTGAAGTGGGCAAGCAAGTCATTATTCGCGGTATTTTAAAAGTACGTCCGGGTGATGAAGTGAAAGTGCAACAAGCGGAAAACTTTAAGTTTGCACAAGTCGAAGGTACGGAGAAGTCGGCATGATATTAACTGACTTATCGGTTAAAAGACCGGTTTTTGCATCGGTTATCAGCATCTTGCTGATTGTATTGGGTTTAGTGTCGTTTGGTAAATTACCGTTACGCGAATACCCAAATATTGATCCACCGATTGTTTCGGTAGAAACAAGCTACCGTGGTGCCAGTGCCTCGGTTGTAGAAAGTCGAATTACCCAATTAGTTGAAGACCAAATTAGTGGTGTTGAAGGTATTCGTCATATCAGTTCATCTAGCAGTGATGGGCGCTCAAGCGTCACGATTGAATTTGATATTAACCGCGATATCGAAGCTGCCACTAACGACGTGCGCGACCGGATTTCTGGCTTATTAGAGCAATTGCCTGAAGAAGCAGATTCGCCATCCATTTTTAAAGCCAATGGCAGCGATGAAGTGATCATGTGGCTTAACCTAGTGTCTGATCAAATGGACATTTTGCAGCTTACTGATTATGCCAATCGTTATTTGGTTGACCGTTTCTCGGTGATCGACGGGGTATCAACATTGCGCCTTGGTGGCGGCAAGGTTTATGCATTACGGATTTGGATAGACCGCCAAGCACTCGCGTCTCGCAACTTAACCGTGTCAGATGTGGAAGATGCACTGCGCTCGGAAAACGTTGAGCTACCTGCAGGTTCTATTGAATCCAAAGAACGTCATTTTACCGTGCGTTTGGATAGAGTATTCAAAACAGCTGAAGATTTTTCTAATTTGGTGATTACCCAGGGTGATGATGGCTATTTAGTCAAACTGGGTGATATCGCTAAGGTTGAAATTGGCTCTGAAGAAGAACGAATTATCTTTAGGGGCAACAAAGAGGCCATGATTGGTCTAGGGGTCAGTAAGCAGTCAACTGCCAACACCTTAGAAGTTGCTCGAGCGGCCAATGCGTTAGTCGAAAAATTAAATCCGACATTGCCAGCCGGCATGGAGATTAAGCGCTCATACGACAGCTCTGTGTTTATTGAAGCGTCTATTGACGAGGTATATCAAACCTTGTTTATTGCGATGATATTAGTGATTGTGGTGATTTACCTGTTTTTAGGTTCAGTAAGGGCGATGTTAATTCCTGCTGTGACGGTACCGGTATCGTTGCTAGGAACCTTTATTGTGCTTTATGCGCTCGGTTACACCATCAATTTATTAACGTTACTCGCGATGATCCTCGCCATTGGTATGGTGGTAGATGATGCGATTGTGATGTTAGAAAATATTCACAGACGCATCGAAGAAGGTGACTCGCCGTTAAAAGCGGCTTTCTTAGGGGCTCGTGAGGTCGCATTTGCCGTGGTCGCCACAACCTTAGTACTGGTAGCGGTATTTATGCCTATTACCTTCCTGGAGGGCGATTTAGGTAAGCTATTTAAAGAGTTTGCGGTCACCATGAGTGCAGCAGTGATATTTTCAAGTATTGTTGCGTTAACACTGACCCCAATGATGTGTTCTAAATTGCTTAAACCTGCTGATCAAGATCCGTGGTTGGTTAAGCAAGTCGACAAAATGATGAGCAAATTATCCGATTGGTATTTAATCACACTTAATACCGGCATGAAACGTCCTATGACGGTGTCGCTTGTGGTGTTAATTGCTTTTGTACTGAGCGGCTACTTACTCAATAAAGTGCCACAAGAGTTTGCGCCGCAAGAAGACCGTGGTTCGATGTTCTTAATGGTAAACGGACCACAAGGCGCCAGCTTTGAATATATTGAAAAATATATGGATGAAGTGGAAGGTCGGTTAATGCCTATGGTGGAAAGCGGCGAAATTAAGCGTTTGCTTATTCGTGCTCCGCGCGGCTTTGGTACTGCCTCTGACTTTTCAAATGGCATGGCAATTATAGTACTCGAAGACTGGGCAGAACGTCGCAGTGCTAACGAAATCATTGTCGAGATCCGTGAGCGTTTAGCTGATCTAGCCGGCATTAGAGCTTTCCCGATTATGCGCCAGGCTTTTGGTCGTGGTGTAGGGAAACCCGTGCAGTTTGTGATTGGCGGACCCAGTTATGAAGAGCTGGCTGATTGGCGTGACATCATGCTCGAAAAAGCCAAAGATAATCATAATATTGTCGGTTTAGATCATGATTATCAAGAAACAAAGCCACAATTGCGGGTAGTGATTGACCGCGAACGTGCTGCAGACCTAGGCGTTTCTGTGTCGCATATTGGTAGCACATTAGAGTCAATGCTGGGCTCGCGCTTAGTCACTACTTTTATGCGCGATGGTGAAGAGTACGATGTGATTGTGGAAGGTAATCGCGAGAACCAAAGCACGGCGACAGACATGGAAAACATTTATGTGCGCTCTGATCGTACTCAAGAATTAATTCCGTTATCTAACTTGGTGTCGATTGAAGAGTTTGCCGATGCCAGCTCGCTCAACCGCTACAATCGCATGCGCTCAATTACCTTAGAAGCTAACCTTGCCGCAGATTACAGTTTAGGCGAGGCATTAGATTACATGAATACTCTCGCGGCCACTTATCTGCCTGCTGAAGCGGTAATTAGCTATAAAGGCCCTTCGTTGGATTACCAAGAATCGGGTAGCTCAATGAACTTTGTGTTTTTACTGGCCCTGGGCATCGTATTTTTAGTGTTAGCGGCGCAATTTGAAAGCTTTATTCACCCCATGGTGATTATGCTTACCGTGCCATTAGCGACACTCGGTGCATTGGTTGGTTTATGGGTCACTGGACAAAGTATCAATATTTACAGCCAAATTGGGATCATCATGTTGGTTGGTTTGGCGGCTAAAAATGGTATTTTGATTGTTGAGTTTTCTAACCAACTGCGCGATCGTGGTGTTGAATTTCAGCAAGCGATTTTGCAAGCTTCTACGCAACGACTTCGTCCGATTTTAATGACCGGGATCACGACTGCAGCAGGCGCCATTCCATTGGTGATAGCTTCTGGTGCTGGCGCCGAAACGCGCTTCGTGATTGGGGTCGTGGTGTTGTCAGGTATTTTATTGGCGACGTTCTTTACCTTAATCGTCATACCAGTAGCTTACAGCTTATTTGCGCGTAACAGCAGCTCGCCTGAAGCGGTGGCTAAGCAGTTAGAAATCGAATTAAAAGAAGACTAACAGCGGCTCGCAAACGCTAAAAAAAGCCAGTCATGTCAATGACTGGCTTTTTTGTTTCTAGTTGCTAATTTTTACATTTATCTCATCGTGTTCATGTCCAGTACGCACGTCTTTTACTTTTTATGTATTTTATTTATCACGTATTTAACTTTTCACGTATTTTAAATGTCGCGCCGGCTGTTTAGCCACTCGCTTTGTCGTGACTAAAAGTGTTACGGACGAATAATAAGGCAGGTGGCTGTTGCGGTTGCTAATAACTTACCGTCTTCGGTGGTTAACGTGCCTTGTGAAATCCCTAACGACTTAGACAAGTTCATTAAGTTACCTTTAGCCACTAAGCGAGTATTTTGCGGTACTGGGCGCACCATTTTAATGTTTAAATCAATGGTTGAGTAACTCACGCCAGCGGGCAATGCAGAATGCACAGCGCACGCGGTGACTGTGTCTAATACTGTTGCAGCAAAACCACCATGAACCCCGCCCATGGGATTAAGATGGCGTTCATTAGCAAAGGCTTCAAATGTCACGTTGCCTTCATTGACCTCGATGGGCTTCATCGGAATCACTTCGCTAATTGAAGGGGCAGGAATGTCGCCATTTAATATGGCTTGCATTTGTTGTAATCCAGTGAGTTTTTTCATCATTATCCTTTACGATTTATGTCATTCACAATTTTTAACCATAAAAAAAGGTAAAGCATACGCTTTACCTTTTTACACAGAGCTTATTGATTAAGCTGCTTTTTCTTGCTTAGCTTTCGGGGCAAGTTGAGCACGTAATTCTTCAGAATCAAAATCATCAACGTTAATTGATTTCAGACGACCAATTTCAGCACGTTCAAGTAAAGCGATTTCGCTGTCGCTTAACACACCTAGCGCTTTACCTTCTGCAGCAACTTTATCTAACCACATAAAGGGTAGACGTTTACCCGCAGCCTTACAGACTTTGTCATACAGTGGTTCTGCAGCAAGAATATCTTTAAATGTTTGTTCTTGAATACCCACTGCGTTGAACTCAGATGGGGTCCAGAACTGGCCTTTACCTAAACGATCACGGCTCGCACACGGCGTTTGCATGATCTTAGCCACTTTGTGATCCAATACATCACTTGGACGCTTAATAGGACGACCGAATGGGAAGATTACTGCACGCAGTGCAATACCAAGACCCATTGGGAAGTTGTTAAGCAAGTCGTCTAATGAATCTTGTAACTTGTATAACGAATCTTCTACAGCCCATTGCACTAAAGGTAAATCTTCAGTTAAACGACCATCGTCTTCATAACGTTTTAACGTCGCAGAAGTCAGATACAACTGGCTTAACAAGTCACCTAAACGTGCAGAAATACGCTCTTTGCGTTTAAGGTTGCCACCTAACGTTGCCATGGCTAAGTCAGACAGTAACGCTAAGTTAGCACTGAAACGGTTCATCTGCTGATAGTAGCGCTTGGTTTTATCTGAATAAGGGCTATTCGAGAAGTAAGATGAGGTTAAGCCCATCCAGAAACTACGAATAAAGTTAGACGTTGCAAAACCAATATGACCAAAGATAGCTGAGTCGAAGTTATCTAAACCACGGCTAGCATCAGTATCAAATGCTGATTCCATTTCGGCCAATACATATGGATGACAGCGGATGGCGCCTTGTCCATAAATAATCATTGAACGAGTTAGAATGTTTGCGCCTTCAACTGTAATGGCAATCGGTGCAGCTTGATAGCCACGGCCTAAATAGTTATTTGGGCCTAGACACACACCTTTACCGCCGTGAATGTCCATTGCATCAATGACACACTTTTGCATTCTGTCGGTTAAGTGGAACTTAACGATGGCTGAAACAACTGATGGTTTTTCACCTAAATCGATAGCGGTAGTGGTTAATGTTGCCACTGCATCCATTAGATAAGCATTACCGCCGATACGCGCCATTGGCTCTTCGATGCCTTCTAACTTACCGATAGGTAATTTAAATTGACGACGAATACGGGCATAGGCACCTGTTGCAACTGCAGCAGTTTTAACGCCACCGGCAGAGTTTGATGGCAGGGTAATACCACGGCCAACAGATAAACATTCAACCAACATTCTCCAACCTTGGCCGGCCATTTCTGGTCCACCAATAATGAAGCTTAATGGCACAAACACTTCGTTACCGCGTGTTGGACCATTTTGGAACATACAGTTCAACGGGAAGTGACGACGGCCAGTTTCAACACCTGGGATGTCAGTAGGAATAAGCGCACAAGTAATGCCTAATTCTTCTTTATCACCGAGTAGATGATCTGGATCGCGCAGTTTAAACGCAAGGCCTAATACTGTTGCGACAGGCGCTAAGGTAATGTAACGCTTGTTCCACGTTAGCTTCATACCAAGCACTTCTTCGCCTTGGAACTCACCTTTACATACCACACCAAAATCTGGGATAGAACCCGCGTCACTGCCTGCTTCTGGGCTGGTCAGTGCAAAACATGGCACTTCTAAGCCTTGAGCTAAACGGGGTAAATAATGATCTTGCTGTTCTTTAGTACCATAGTGCTGCAATAGCTCACCAGGGCCTAACGAGTTAGGTACACCTACTGTTGAAGCGAGTTCACTGCTCACACCAGCTAATTTCTGTAATACGCAAGATTGCGCATAAGCAGAGTATTCTAAGCCGCCGTATTTTTTCTTAATGATCATGGCGAAGAAGCCATTGTCTTTAAGGTACTGCCATACGTCTTGTGGCAAGTCACCCAACACATGTGAAACTTCGTGTTGATTGAGCATTTTACACACTTCTTCAACAGGGCCATCTAAGAAGGCTTGTTCGTCTGCCGTTAAGCGTGCTTTAGGATAGTTATGTAATTTGCTCCAGTTAGGGTTACCGGCAAATAAATCTGCTTCCCACCACGTTGTACCTGCTTCGATGGCTTCTTTTTCGGTAGAAGACATTTCAGGCATGATGCCGCGATAAACTTTTAACAGTGGACTACTGATATAATTCTGTCTAAACGATTTGATATTTAATGGTAGTGCGATAACCAGGAATACTATCCAGGCAATAACACCAGTAATGTCCATTGTGCTGCCAACGACTAACATAACTGCCGCAGCAATTGTGGTCGATAATAACGATACTCGAAGGTATGCCATAGCGCCGAGCACAAAGATCATCGCGATGATCCAAAGTAGGGTGGTCACTGTACTTCTCCTTAAAGCTATTTATGTAGACTAGAAATAGCTTATTTATTATTGATCTCATTCACAGGAAACCTTGTGGTCAGACCTGTGTCACATAAAAGTTAACCTTATGTAGCCTCGAATACAAGTGTTTTTCAAACAATTGTTTAAAAATTTGTGTGTTTGAAACATTCCACTCATTAAGCATAGTAGATACAATACGTTCGACTAATGAAAATGGGTCAAAACCGCTCAATTTTACAACCATAAAGGCAAGATTAATGTGCGAATTACTGGCGATGAGTGCCAATGTACCAACGGATATTGTGTTCAGTTTTACTGGTTTAGCTGAGCGTGGCGGTGTCACGGGTCCGCATGTTGATGGTTGGGGCATTACGTTTTACGAAGGCAAGGGTAATCGTACGTTTAAGGATGCTTGCCCTAGTAGTAAATCTTATATTGCCGATTTAATTAAATCTTATCCGATTAAGAGTGAAATTGTGGTGAGCCACATTCGACAAGCCAATCGAGGTTGCGTGTCTTTGGTCAATACCCACCCATTTACCCGAGAGTTATGGGGCCGTTATTGGACCTATGCCCATAATGGTCAATTATCGGGTTATGAGAAAAAATTTGCCGGTGTATCTCGGTTTCAACCCGTGGGTGACACCGACAGTGAATTGGCATTTTGTTGGATTTTAGAATCGGTTGTAAACCAGTTTGGAGAGCATGAGCCGCACAATATGCAACTGGTGTTCGATTATATTGCTCAGCTAGCAGACGAAATTCGTGTGCTTGGTGTGTTTAATATGTTACTCAGTAACGGCATTGATTTAATGGCGTATTGTACCAATAATTTATGCCATATCACCCGACGCGCTCCGTTTGGTCAAGCCACGCTCATTGATACCGATGTGGTGATAGATTTTAGTCAAGAAACCACGCCAAACGACGTGGTGACTGTGATTGCGACTCGGCCGCTAACCAACAATGAAAATTGGGTAGTGTTAACCCCTGGTGAATGGAAGCTATTCCGCAAAGGCGAATTAGTCTTCAGCTAGTTGCTTAATCTCATCCAATTCAGACTCACTGATTTCAGCATCATTTTCAGTTTCTGCTGCAAGAGCATCTAATGCTGGAGCGTGCTCAGTTGCAGGACCATCGATAACGATTGGGGTCATAGGTGGCAGTGGTTTTTCAAAATGGTAGCTGGCTAATTGAATGTCTAATTGCTTACTGCCTTTTGAAAAATGACTCAATCTTACCGGCAAATAAGCTAAATCGGGTGCCATCCAAAAATAGGTTTGGCGCTTTTTCGCTTTCTTTGCCTCGCGAACCACTTCTACTTTAACCGTTTCATAGGTGCCGCTGTTAAGTGTGAGGGTTTCTTTGCCTAACACTCTAAACTCGTAATCATCCACTTCTTTTTCTTTAACCATTTTATAATCTAACGGTCTAGTATTTGCGGCTAAGTCCATTCTAAATTGCAGTTGCACCATAAGAGGGTCGAACACTTTCTCTTGATAAGGTAACTTTAATGCTTCTTGCTTGTAGATGGTGTGAATAAACGCCTGTGCTTTGGCAAATGCCGTTTGCTCAGTGTAATCACTGCCGGTACCGGTGCGTTCATGGATGTATCGAAAGGGGACAAGTTTGCCATTTTCTAAGGTAAATTCACTTTTAAGGTGACGCTCATCAGACAGCATTAATAAGCTAACATCGCTGTTAAACTCGTAAACATAATAGCCGCTGTCGGAGGCTGGGAGTCGATAGTTGGCTTCACCTAATTCGATACTGCCATAATACACAGTATATTTAGCTGTGTGAGCGGTTAAAGGCGACATAATTGCCGCTTGTTGATCCACACTCAAGGGGATGACTGGATTGAGTTGTTCAACTTTTTCGGCAATCGCTAACGTTTCTGAGGCATTAAGTTGGGTTGTCGACTCTGCATCAGTGACTGCTGGTGTTGACTGGACAGCCGCTTGTGTATACGCCACAGGACTGAGACAGAACATCATAGTGAATAAGCGAGTTAATTGGTTGATCAATGTATCAATACCTCAACAGTGAATAAAGTTAATAGCGTGAAATTAAAAAGGCAGTGTCATTACTAGCGTAGCAAGATCGGGTTTCCATTGATATTGAGACAACGAAATCTTACCCGCGTTCACTGTGATGCCTTCTAATCTCAGTATTTCTTGTTGTGTACGAAAAGGCTCAGTGTCTTTTGCAAATGAAATTTTACCTTGGCTGTTGATGACACGATGCCAGGGCAGTAATAGGTGTTCTGGTGCGAGTTTTAATGCTCTTGATACATATCGTGCTCGGCCAGGAAGCCCCGCTAAATCTGCTACTATCCCATAAGGTAACACAGAGCCAGATGGGATAAGATTAACAATAAACCATATTCGCTCCATGGGCGTCAGTTTTGTCATGCGCTTCCAATTGAGTGGTTATTCGATGTGTATTAGCGATAGATAATAGAAAAACGGCGCTGAATGTACAACCGCAATTTATAATAAGTTAACAGGTTACAGGGCAATGATTGCTGAGTGAATGCTGTCGATTAAAGCGCTGAGATGTAATGTCCTTAAGTTAGGGCGCTTTTAGTTAAAGCACCTTAGTTAAAGGACCTTAGTTAATGCGGCTTAAGTTAAAGCACGGTGAGATAAATACATAAGAAATGACTAAACGCGCCACCCAAGACAAACATGTGCCAGATGGCATGATTAAATGGAATACGTTTACCAACATAAAAGATGACCCCAAGACTGTAAAATAGCCCGCCAGCAAGTAATAAACCGATGCCAACATCACTCATTTGAGTTTTTAAATCGCCCATAACAGTCACACATAGCCAGCCCATGATTAAATATAACAACACACTAAAAACTTTAAAGCGGCCAATAAATAAGGTTTTAAAAATGATGCCACCCAGTGCAAGTGTCCAAATGGCAATGAGCACAGTAGTTGCTTGCGCACTTTGAAGACTTATTAGCATCATAGGAGTATAGGTGCCTGCGATTAACGTATAAATGGCGCAATGATCTGCCATTTTAAAACGTTTCCGCCAGACAACACTTTGGCTTGAGTGATATAAGGTTGAAGCTAAAAACAGCACGATGATGCTCATGCCGTACACCACCACACCGCTCATCTGAACAAACGTGAGATCTGCCGATGCTTTTAATAGCATTAACACTAAACCAATAATACCGGCTACTACGCCTAAAGCATGCGATATAGCGTTTGCCCGTTCTTCTTTGTGGCAATAATCAGAAATAGAAGTGGGTGTTGCAGATTGATTTGTTGTTAATGTATCAGTTAAAGAATTCATAATATCCTGTTTGTAAACCTGGATGGATTTTCAGCAAAGCTAGTCTAGCAGTCTGGATCTTAAATAGCTATATTTAAGAGTACACGTGTAAGCTTAAATTTCTGGGTTTATTTTTTTATGATTTTATTCAAACAATTAAAATAGTTAGGTTAAATATTATTTATCAAAAAAGCCAACTGACACGATAAATATAGTGCACTGAAAACCGTTAATCACGTTATACTTATTCAATATTTCTTGGCCAATCAGTCACGATGTCTGACATATACTTTTCCTCGCATCAGCGCCCAAATACAGAGCCCGGTAGTCGCGATATTGACCATCCAAAGATGCCATGCGCTAAAGGTGACACTATGAATACTGCAAAGCCTGAACAAGATGCAGAAAATGAACACATTGATTTTAATCTCGACGTTACGCCCTTTATTACACCTGAAAATGACGTTCAAGATGATACACAACTGCAACAGCACCAACAGCATGTTGCAGATGGTATCCAATTGCAGTTAACAGGGGCCATAGCAAGTAATACCAACAATAATCAGCCATTATTAGTTGATGATGAAATTGAGCAACACGGTAATCGTGTGCAAACAATATTCGCGCGATTAACGGGTAACAACAGTTGGGTTATTGTATTAATGGTTCATGGATTGGTGATTGCGCTAGCACTGATTTTCGGCAGGGCTGACATTAGTGGTTTAGCCGACATTCCACTTGAGCAAAAGGTCGAAAAACCGTTGCCACCTCTAAAAAGCTATTTAATCACTGAAACAGAATACAACAAGTTAGTTGAGCGTGCCCAGCAAGCTGAACACTTAAACACTGAGCAGCAAGATATTGGTGTACGAGATGAACCCACAGAAGAGACAACCATGGGTGAGGTCAGTGATAAGCAAGCTCAGTAACGATGATGTCAATTATCGTTACCGATAGAGATGATGCTAATCGATTAGCATCATCGCCTTTGGATGATTGTTTTAAAAAGATAACTTTAAAAACATTACTTTTAAAAGAATGTTTCAAAAAGATTACTTTAAAAAATGCGCTCAATTAAATAACGCTGAACATCAATAAGCCTTAAGACAACTTATTATATTTGAAGCGGTTTGCGACAAAAGACCAACATAACGCGCACAATAAACCACAAATAAGCCCGATAAGGTGTGACTCTGTCGCCACTCTGGCGCCGATTAACTCTGTCACGCTTTCTGTTGCGCCAAAGTATTGCTCGTATGCCACTTTAGCAATGACCCCAACCAACAACAAATAACCTGAGTTGTAGCCTTTGCGAATGTCCATCATTGCACCAAAGGCGAATAAGCCATGCAGCATGCCACTTAGGCCCACATAGGCTTTTAAGCTTGGGTAAAACAAATATAGCCCTATACCTTCAAGTAAACATAAACACACAAATAACAGCACTAGCTTTTCTGGGTGTCGTTTGTAGTGCACTTCATGTAAGAAGACAATCACCCAAAAACCTGCCAAATTCATTAATAAATGCCACAGGTTGGTATGCAGCAAATTACCGCTGAACAAACGCCACACTTCACCTTGCGCGATATTGTCATAACGATAACTGAAATAGTTATCTACAGGGAAAAAGGCTGGGGTCGGGACGTCAGCCGCAAACAGCATGATACAGATGACGCTGATCACCACTAAAAAATGATAGGGTCCAACTGAATGTGATTGTTTGGCCAAAATTACCTCTAAACATTATCTGACGGACGAGTGTAAGCATCGGAGCATCGATAATGAATTATAGTCATAGAATGCTTTAAAGGGATATTGGAAATAATCCCTTTAAAGCAGCAATTGTTTTACAACACGTCGATAAATATGCCTTCAATAAGAGGTGTTATGCCATCTTACTATTTAGCGAAGCCATCACAGAATCTTGGTTTTGCAAGTAATCATCGAGTCCGCGTTGGCGTAATAAGCAAGCAGGGCAGTCGCCACATCCTGTACCAACAATACCGTTATAACAAGTTAAGGTTTGTTGTTGCACTAAGGCTAATTGTTGATATTTATCTGCCAATGCCCAGGTTTCTGCTTTATTGAGCCACATTAACGGCGTAATAATCTTAAGCGGTTTATCCATTCCCAGTGCCAGAGACTGCTGCATCGATTGGATAAATTCATTGCGGCAATCTGGGTAGCCGGAAAAGTCGGTTTCACACACGCCGGTAATAATGGCATTGCAGCCTAACTGGTAAGCATAAATTCCAGCTAAGGTTAAAAACAAAATATTACGGCCTGGCACAAAGGTGTTTGGTAAGCCGTTATTCATTAACTCGTGAGATACAGGAATCGCATCACGGGTTAATGCCGATATGGCTAACTCGTTTAACAAGGTCGTATCCATGACTTTATGGCTGGCTAATTTCAGCTCAACAGCTAACGCCTTAGCCACGTCGATTTCCTGGCGATGACGTTGACCATAATCAAATGTAATGCCGTGTACTTCATCATACTGTGACAATGCTTGAATAAGGCATGTAGTCGAATCCTGGCCGCCGCTAAAAACAACTAAAGCTTTGGTGGTGTTAGGTGTGGTGTTTGACATGAATATACTCTTAACGCTCTGATCAATCGCAGTGGTTTTTTTGCCATAACGATTCAGATAAAATCAAAATCATATTTTACCTAAGGTCGGCATAAGTGCAAAGCAAGCGGCGTAAATACTTGCAGCAGGCAGTAAAATCCTCTATAAATGCCGCCCTGTTGTCTGTCTGGTGGTATTGCTGGGCGTTAAAAGTAAGGTAAATCATGAAATATCCAGTTAACGAAGTATTTGAAACAATACAAGGTGAGGGCTCTTTTACAGGCGTCCCGGCACTGTTCGTTCGCTTACAGGGTTGTCCTGTTGGGTGTGCTTGGTGTGATACTAAGCAAACTTGGGATGTATTATCTGAAAACAAAGTCAGTGCAGACCAAGTGATTCAAGTGGATGGCACTATTGGCCGTTGGGCTGATCATACCGGTACCAGCTTAATTCAAGCTTTTAAAGACAAAGGTTTTACTGCAAAGCATATCGTGCTAACCGGTGGTGAACCTTGTTTATACGATTTAACTGAAATGACTGACGATTTTATTGCCGCAGGCTTTCAAGTTCAAATAGAGACCAGTGGAACCTTTGAGGTTAAGTGCCATGATGATGTGTGGGTGACCGTGTCTCCTAAAATCAACATGAAAGGCGGTTATAAAGTGCTTGAGCAAGCATTAGTTCGCGCCAACGAAATTAAACACCCTGTGGCCACAGAAAAACATGTAGATGAATTAGATGCACTGCTTAATGGCATTGATTTAACCGACAAAACCATCTGCTTACAGCCCATTAGCCAAAAAGAACGCGCTACGGCATTAGCCATGAAAGTGTGTATTGCTCGTAATTGGCGCTTATCTATTCAGACCCACAAATATCTAAATATTGATTAAGCTCGTATCATCAATTGATACTGCTTGTAAATTGATAAATCAATGCCGCGGATAATCTGCGGCATTGTTGTATTTAACCTGAGCTGAGGTGACTTACGCTATTAAAGTAACAGCCCGCTGCCATCAAAATGTTGCAGCTTTTGTCGATAATGCTCAAAGCAGCCTATGTTGGCGTCAATCCATTGTGGGTTGTAATAGGTGTCTAAATAACGCTCTCCAGCATCACAAATCAAGGTCACAATAGAGCCTGTTTCCCCTGCCTGACGCATTTGAGTAGCTAATAATAATGCCCCATATAAGTTGGTCCCTGTCGACGCGCCGGTTTTGCGGCCAATCAATTGTTCTAGCCATAAAATAGTGGCAACAGATGCAGCGTCAGGTATTTGCAACATACTGTCGACAACGCCTGCAATAAATGAAGGTTCAACTCTTGGTCTGCCAATACCTTCTATTTTACTGTTTTTATCGCTGACAATACTGGCATCGCCACTGGTAAAGTAATCAAAAAACACCGAGTTTTCAGGATCGACAACACACAATTGTGTAGTTTGTTGTTGGTAACGTATATACCTGCCAATGGTGGCACTGGTGCCGCCAGTGCCGGGACTCATCACAATCCAACTGGGGATTGGATGTGGCTCTTTTTCCATTTGATTGAAAATAGAGTCGGCAATATTGTTATTACCTCGCCAGTCGGTAGCCCGTTCAGCATAAGTAAATTGATCTAGATAATGGCCACTCAGTTCACTGGCGAGCCGCTCTGACTCGGCATACATTTGGCTTCCATTATCAACAAAGTGGCACTGACCACCATAAAACTCAATTTGTTGTATTTTCTTTTTGGCAGTCGTTTTTGGCATCACCGCAATAAAAGGCAGACCTAATAAGCGGGCAAAATAGGCTTCTGATACAGCAGTGCTGCCTGATGATGACTCAATAATCGGCGTGCCTTGTTTAATCCAGCCATTACACAGCGCATATAAAAACAATGAACGGGCTAAACGATGCTTTAAACTGCCGGTTGGGTGAGTGCTCTCATCTTTTAAATAGATGTCTATGCCAGTTAATTGAGGTAAATCTAATTTGATTAAATGCGTATCAGCAGAACGTTGGTAATCTGCTTCAATTTTAGCGATGGCCTGATTGACCCAAGTAGTTGGCATACGGCAAGCTCTTTATTCCAAAAGGGAATAGATAATAACTAAAATAAAAAGTGAAAAGTAGGCTTTTTGCTAAATAGGATATATTCGAAAAGGTGAGGCGTGTAATAGCTCAAGATAAGTAATGGCAGTTAAGTAAGGAATACATTGAAAAGAGGTGTTAAGTAGAAATCGAACAACAGAAACTGAATAAGAACAAACTAAAGGCAGGATGTAAAATGGTGGAGGGAGAAGGATTCGAACCTTCGAAGGCTGAGCCGTCAGATTTACAGTCTGATCCCTTTGGCCACTCGGGAACCCCTCCACTGCGAAAGAAGATAATAAAGAAAAGATGGTGGAGGGAGAAGGATTCGAACCTTCGAAGGCTGAGCCGTCAGATTTACAGTCTGATCCCTTTGGCCACTCGGGAACCCCTCCACACGATTTCTTTATAACTTACTTTCTTTTTACACTTTAACACTTTTTGCTTTAGCAATCGAAACCACTAAAACGGTACATCACACAACATCGCAAATGGTGGAGGGAGAAGGATTCGAACCTTCGAAGGCTGAGCCGTCAGATTTACAGTCTGATCCCTTTGGCCACTCGGGAACCCCTCCTCAATTGCGGCCGCCATAGTATTCACAAACCCATTGTATGTAAAGCCTAAAAATGAAAAAAAACTTAAAGTTTTGATTTATTTGGTCGATAAAATTACATCGAGTAGAAGTAGTGATGTTTTTATATGCAAATTGAGTCAACATTAGTCAATGAGTTACAAATAGGCAGCAGATTAAACGTGGCGGTTGAGCATAATCGTCGCGGAGAGTTTGGCTTACTATTGGCTATGTTATCGGCAGATGCTCGCGATATGGCGCAATTTCAGTTAGACATCGATCTCAACGTAGAGCAAAAATTACGAAAACAATTCTCGCTTCCACCTGCACAACGATTTGTTGATGATGTGTCAAGTGACGTTCATGTTACCGATAATGCGCCATTTTTTAAGCAAGGCGCTCGTCAATTTCAATTACAACAAGCCTTAACGCCGGAAGCACTGGTTATTCGTGGCGCGCAATCTGACGCAATGGTCGAAGTGCTCAGCAACTGTGATGAACTCACAAAACGCAAAGCAATCAATGTTTACCAGCAACAAGATATTATTGAAGACATGCATTTTATTGATCAGCTCGCCACCCAGCGAAAAATAAGCCAAACCATGGCACTTCAGTACGCTTAATAAAGTGGCCATTAAAAATGTGCGTGGCAAACACGTCACTATCATTGATTAATATGCTATTTGTGAGCTTGGCAAATAAATTAAGCAGTTCTTTGCGTTAGGATATTAAACACTAACAAGGTGTTTTAGAGGTAACGACATGATTAAGCAAATTAAACAGCAACAAGCCAGTAATGTGAATGACAGTTGTGCCGATTGTGGCAGTTTCGTTGATATTGGTGCAGTGGTCGAGGCAGAAGACACGTTATTGCAGTTAAGTTTTAGTGGTGAAGATGCATTAACAAAGGCAAACGCTCTTGAACAAATCGCTTTGCAACGTTTTCCTGAGACCAAAGCTGAAATTAAGCCGTTGGCCGACCAGTATCAATTGACATTGAACTTTGCTTTTAGTGTAGAAAAAATGATTTTTCAACTTGAAAATTCATTGTAGAAGATGAGTAAAATACAAATAGTGAAATAATGCGTGACGTGTTTAGCCTTTACTCTAGATTATTATTAAATCAATAGCTTAGTTGCTTTATGATACGTCACGTTTATCGTAGTTAGTGCCGACGAAATGATTGCTGTTAGCGGGTTAAAAGTGTAATCTTGCGGCATTAACAAAAGGTATAGTAGCAAAGGCTTTTTTACTGCTATTTTGTACCTTATAAAGCGGATATCGCTCCCAAGTTGTACTCTGATTAATGACTGGCGCTTCATAGCGTAACAATAAAATCATTTTTAAATGATATACACCAGCAGATTTGAGTAATGTAGCCATGTTTCGGGATGTAAATGAATCGAAAAGAACAACAGCACTTATTGGAGTTAATTGTAAATTCCAGTGCTAAACAACAAGGTAATTTTTCAGAAACCTCTGAGATGGTTTGCCAACTCTTAAGAGAGGAGTTTGACGCATCCTTTGTATCTGTGTGGTTGCTAACCAATAGCATTGATGACTCTCATACCATTGACGCCACAAACTCGGATGGTTGTTTTATTTGTTCGCACAATTTAGTGGCCAGCAACATTGCTGATACCTTAAATCATAATACGTCACTGCGCCAAACCTCGATAATTGAACAGCAATTTTTTACCGAGCTTCGTTTACACCGCTATATATTATCGAGTGACTCTCATCAAAAAAACCTCATTCAGCAGTTTGCAAACTATTATCAACACCACAACATTAGCACTAGCATTGATATTGCCATTCGCATTAATGGCCACATTGAAGGTGTATTATCCATTGAGCACTGCCAGGCTCATAAATGGCTAAAAGCTGATATTCAATTTGCCGTGCAATGTGCAGATCAATTAGCGCTCACGTTAGCGACGCGCTACACCTATGACAGTAACGAACAAATTTATTTACTGCGAAATGCGACAGAGCAGTCAGAACATGTGGTCATGCTGGTTAATACCGACAGTAAAATTGTTGAATACGTTAACGGTGCGCATGAAAAAATGACGGGCCTTGCCAGAGAGACGATTGAACACCAAAGTGCATTACATCTTGATATTTTCCGCACTACTCCAGAACTGTTAGATGTCATTATAAAAAAACTTCATAATAAAGAGGTTGTTAAAGGTAATATAAAGCTCAATCGTACTGATGGGAGCGAGTATTGGCTCAATTATCACATTACGCCTTTTGTGACCGAACTGGGTAAACATTATGCGCTGGTTTCAAGTTATGACAATTCAAGTGAATACCTGCATAAAGCGGAATTAGAACACCTTGCCTGGCATTGCAGTTTGACCGGATTGCATAATCGTAGCTATTTTACACAGCAACTTGATCGCGCAATTGATGGCACTCTTATTCTTATCGATTTAATGGGCTTTAAGCGTTTTAATGATACTCATGGCCATGAACAAGGCGATGCATTATTGATTGAAGTTGCCCGTCGGTTAAAGCATTTTTCATTATCAGCAAATGCCATTGATGTTGCCCGAGTCGGCAGCGATGAATACGCTATTTTATTACCTACCCATTCTGGCAATGCAGGCGATTCGATTGCCGAGCAAGAGCAAATGGTGAAACGACTGTATTTAAGTTTAGTTGCTCCAGCAGTGATTTCACGTGAGAAAGTCAGCCCTAAACCGGCTATTGCGGTTGTTGATATCAAGTCTGTGGCAGGCTTGTTTTCACCGTTATCTTGTGCCGATATTACCTTGCAATATGCAAAGAGTAAGTTGGAAATGCACTATCAGTTTTTTAATGCTGATTTGTTAGATGAATTTACCAGTAATGCTGAAATAGAGCGGGATTTACAGCACGCGATTAAAGGCCGTGAGTTTGAGCTCTATTACCAACCATTAATGGATTTACAAACCAATCAATATATTGGTGCTGAAGCGTTAATTCGTTGGCATCACCCTAAAAAAGGCGTGCTGTACCCAGGCGCGTTCATCGATATTGCCGAGCAAAGCGGAATGATAAATCCTATCGGTGAGTGGGTATTAGAAACGGCCTGTAAACAGCTTAACTTATGGCAACATAAAAACGTCGATATTGCGATGCACGTTAACGTAGCTGCAAGACAATTTTTTAGCGGTAATTTGTACGAGCAAGTGTGGCGACTAGTGACGCGCTATCGCATCAAACCAAAAACATTAATTTTAGAAATCACTGAAACTGAGTTAATGGGTGATGTTCGTTATGCAATTAACTTATGCCATGAACTAGCGGAATTAGGTGTAGGCTTGGCGATTGATGATTTTGGTACGGGTTACAGTTCCATGAAGTATTTGAAACAGTTCCCTATATCGAAACTTAAAATTGATCGCTCATTTATTATGGATATTTCATCGAGCCGAGAAAGCCGTGAAATTGTCAGTGCGATTATTGCAATGGCGAAAGCATTGAATATCTCATTGACTGCCGAAGGCGTTGAAACAAAAGAGCAAGAAGAGTTTTTATCCCTAAGTGCCTGTCATCATGCCCAGGGATACTTGTACAGCCCAGCGATAAGGGTGAACGAGTTTGCGGAGTTTATCGATAAACACAGCACTTGGGTGCCTGTATAATATTAATGAGTTAGCTTAGCGCAACACTGTTTAAATTTACGGCCACTGTGGCAAATACAGGGCTCATTTCTTTCAGGGGCGCGCGTAGTCATTTGTTTTCCTTCTGTGTAAAGCCATTGCCCCTCACATAACACAAACGATGAGTTTTCGTAAATGGCATCGATGTGCTTATCTTCTATATACCATGCTTTAAATGTCACTTCTCCAATACGGTCTAGCTGTTTTGTTGCCAGTACTTGTAATCCTAACCAGTGAGTATTGCTTTGGGCTAACTGATCTACCGTTAACCCTTGGCGATAATCTGGGTGATGTGTCGAGATTAAATAATCAAACTGACCGACAACAAAAGCACAATAACGTGAACGCATAAGTTGTTGTGGTGACTGGGCCACTTTTTCAGCCGAATGAAAGGGTAAACAACATTGTTGATACGAGGTTTGGCTGCCGCAAGGGCATAAATCTGTTGCCGTGATATTGATTGCCATTATGGTGTGGTACTCGGCTCTGTAGGAGTAGAGGTGATAAATTGACGGCCATAATACAAATTAGGCACAGGCTTCGCATCATAATAAAGTTTTGCAGTAGCATGGGTATTTGAGTCAACACTGATCAACCATTTCCCGCTACTGTCTTTCGCTGAAACCGTAACAAATTTACCCGCAAATTCACTCACCGGTTCACCCGAGTCAGCACCAGGATGAAAGCGCACTAAATAATAACCTATGTCGGTTGCGCTATTTTTGTCACTGTGACGTACAAGTACTCTGAAGTCGACTTCTAATGAAGCTTGTTTGCGCTTTATTTTATCAAAAAATCGCGTGTACAAATTGAGGATATTTTGTTTACCCAGAATAATCCCTTTGTCTTGGGTTTCAGAAACGTAGGCTGCATCTTCAGTATAGATTTTCTCTATGCTGTTGAGGTCTAAATGTTCAAATGCATGCACTAATTGGCTAAAGTTAGCATTGAGTGCTTTGTGAGGAATAGGCTCTGCTGCAGCCGCGTTAAGCGTAGAAATACACAAACACATCGTAAGGATAAAATAAGCTAAGACTGATGTGTTAAAACGTAACAATATTTTTTTCAATGCATATTCTCTTTTTGATATTCTTTTTTAAGAGGAAACGAAACCCATCACGCGATACCGTAAGCACAACTATAAATTATTCAATGATTTTGCTAAAGCGCATAATCTTTACAAAGTATGTAGGAGGTTAACCATGTCTTTTAATGATGATGATTTATTTTTACAAGAAATGGCCGACGTTACCCCCTTAAAACCTGAGCGCCAAAGCATTGCGGCGCAAACATGGCTTAATCCATTAAGTGTAACAGATGCTCAACTTGCAAAGCGAGCGGCTGCACAACAACATGAATTGTTACAGTTATTACCGACCGATCCACATTTAATACAGCCACTGCAACCAGATGACATGGTCAGTTATAAAATTGACGGCATTCAAGACGAAGTGTTTAAACAATTAAGGTTGGGAAAATATCCGATTAAAACAGTGTTAGATCTTCATGAATATCGGCTAAACCAAGCGCGCGACAGTATGATTAATTGTTTGTTGAGTGCCTATGAGCGTGGTGAGCGCAATGTGTTGATCATTCATGGTAAGGGTTATAAAAGTAGACCCTATCCGGCGTTAATGAAATCAGCGGTGTGTCACTGGTTACAACAAATAGAACCCGTTACCGCTTATCATTCAGCGACACGTAATCAAGGCGGGGTAGGTGCGGTATTTGTGATGCTAAAAAAATCACAGCAAAAGAAGATTGAAAATAGCGAGTTAAACCGAAAAGGTAGCGGCTTTAGATAAACAAAGTGGCGCTTTTCAGCGCCACTTTGTTTATTCATCTCAGCACCACACTCAAGTTTGGGCCGAGTGATTAATCAAGGTTTATCTGAGTATTACCAGCCACATTGACGGTTAGCTTCAGTGTTTTTCTCATCAAGCCACACTTGTAATGGCGCAAAGTAATCTAATACTGCTTTTGCGTCCATTTGCTTCGTGCCGGTGACAACATTAAGGGCTTCAGGCCAGGGTTGGCTTGCACCCATTTCAAGCATCTCATTCAATTTAGCTCCGGCCGCTTCGTTACCATAAATACTGCAACGATGAACCGGTCCGGTATCGCCAGCAATATCACACAAAGCTTTGTGGAATTGGAACTGCAATACGTGGGCTAAAAAGTAACGCGTGTACGGAACGTTACCCGGTACATGATATTTAGCGCCTGGGTCAAAATCGGCTTCACTGCGTGCAATAGGGGCTTTAACGCCCTGGTATTTTTCACGTAAATCCCACCAGGCCTGGTTGTACTGCTCTGGCTTAATCGTGCCGTTAAATACCTGCCAACGCCATTGATCAATCATCAAGCCAAATGGCATAAATGCAATTTTATCTAACGCTTGTTTTAATAATAAGCCAATGTCTTTTGAGGCATCTGGCACTGTGTCTAATAAGCCAATTTTTTGCAAATATTTAGGGGTAATCGACAACGCAATTGTATCGCCAATGGCTTCGTGAAAACCATCGTTAGCAGAGTTTTTAAAGATAAACGGCTGGTTTTTATAAGCACGTTGATAAAAATTATGACCTAACTCATGGTGGATTACGGTAAAGTCTTCGGCATTTTTCTGAATGCACATTTTGATGCGAATGTCGTCCAGATTGTCCAAATCCCAGGCCGATGCATGACACACCACATCACGGTCTTGTGGTTGGACAAACATCGAACGTGTCCAGAAGCTGTCTGGCAAAGCACCAAACCCTAAAGAGGTAAAGAAGCCTTCAGCTTGCTTAACCATTTTGATTTCATCATAACCATTCTTGGCCAATAGTTCTGTCACGTTATAACCTGGGTCAGCATCTTCTGGTGCCACACTATTATAAATGGTGCCCCATTGTTGTGCCCACATATTACCGAGTAAATGTGCTGGAATAGGGCCGGTTTTAGGGGCAACTTCATCACCGTATTGTTCGTTTAACTCACCACGAACATAACAGTGCAACGAATCATATAATGGTTTTATTTGTGTCCATAAGCGGTCTAACTCGGCTGAAAAAGCATCGGGCTCCATGTCGTACTGGCTGCGCCACAATTCGGATAAATCAGCATAGCCAAGATCTTTTGCGCCTTCATTGGCTAGTTCGACTTCACGCTCAAATAACGGGCGCATTGGCTTAGCGATCTCGCGCCAGCCTTGCCACGCTTCAAGAAGCACGGCAGGGTCTTTTGACTCAGCCATAAGATTAGACAGCTCAGGCTGAGTTAAGCAGCGACCATCAGCAAAGCAATATTTACCTTTGCCATACATGCCATTAAGTTCAGACACAATACTGGCCAGCTCAGCGTTTTTGGCCGGATCTAATGGCGCGGGTAGCACTAGGCTACTGCGCAGGCTATTCAGTTTTCTGGCATTAACCGCATCGAGTTCAACATTCGCATACTTGGCTGCTTCGGTGGCATAACGCACCGACGTAGAAGTGACTTTTTCACCCATGGCAGCAGATAATGCTGCGGTGTCATCAGTAATAAAATTAGAGTAAATCCATTCCGCACGATTGGCTTCAATGTTGAGTTGAGCTAAATCGGCTTCGGCTTGATTGATAAATTCAATCGCAGCAGCGCTATCAATTTGTTCTACTTTAGCTGCCGGTGCGCTAACAGTTGCTTGAGTGTCATTACAGGCACTAAGGCCTAACGCGAGTGACACAATAAGTGCAATTTGAGACGGTTGTTTTAAAGGGAAGTTCATTTTATTGGCATCCTTGTTTTTCTTATCGACGCCAGTGTACCGAAAAACAGCAAACTTTGCATGAAAGTTAATAATCTGGTGCAGTTGTTAAGGTTTTTGTTGTCCGGTTTTATCTATAAAGCAAATAATTTCAATTGACATCTGTGCGCTCAATGATTAATTTAAACGGGTGTTTAAATTAAATTGGGTCATGGAATGGCAAGCCGTACTGATACAAAAACAAGAATACTTGATGCTGCTGAAAAGTTGTTTGCTGAGAGGGGTTTTTCTGAAACTTCGTTACGACTGATCACCAGTAAAGCCGAAGTCAATTTGGCGTCGGTCAATTACCATTTTGGTTCTAAAAAAGAATTAATCCGTGCAGTATTAGCACGCTACCTTGACGTGTTTATGCCAAGTGCAGCCATTGAGATAAATCGTTTACATCATGCGCCTGAACACGCTTCACTAAACGAGATTTTTTCTGCTTTAATTAAACCGTTACTAGAATTAAATAAAGTGCGTAACGGCGGAACAATTATTTTTCTGCAGTTGCTCGGTCGTGGCTACATAGAAAGCCAAGGTCATTTACGCTGGTTTATCACCACACATTATGGTGAGCACTTAGCTACATTTGTTAAAGCTGTTGCGGCAAGTGCGCCGCACATTCCGCCAGCAGAAATGTTTTGGCGTTTACATTTTACCTTGGGAACCATTGTGTTCACCATGGCATCAGCAGATGCATTAAATGAAATTGCCGCAGCCGATTATGGTGAGCATAACAACACTGAAGCAATTATTCGTAAAGTCATTCCCTACATGGCAGCCGGTGTGGCTGTCCCTGTGTTAACAAACTAAGAAGGTATAAAATGAGTATCGTCATATTGCTACTTATCGCGATCATTGTCCTCTTTGGCGTACGTAATATCCGCATGCAGTTTATTACGCGTCCGGTATTTTCGTTCTTCAAAAAAGTGTTGCCACCTTTGTCGAGCACCGAGAAAGAAGCAATGGAAGCGGGCGACGTGTGGTGGGAAGGTGAATTATTCCGCGGTAAGCCGAACTGGAATATGTTACACAGTTACGGTAAGCCAACATTAACGGCAGAAGAACAAGATTTTATCGATAATCAAGTTCAAACCGCCCTTACCATGATTGACGATTTCGATATCGTTCATAATCGTAAAGATTTGCCACCAGAATTGTGGCAATACTTTAAAGACGAAGGGTTCTTTGCATTAATTATCCCGAAGAAATACGGCGGGCGCGAGTTTTCTGCTTATGCTAACTCAACGATTGTGGCCAAAATTGCTACACGCAGTGTGAGTGCCGCAGTAACGGTAATGGTACCTAACTCGTTAGGCCCTGGTGAGTTATTGACGCATTATGGTACTCAAGAGCAAAAAGATCACTGGTTACCGTCTCTTGCTGTCGGTAAAGACATTCCTTGTTTTGCGTTAACCGGTCCAGAAGCGGGCAGTGATGCTGGCGCAATCCCTGATGTGGGTATTGTGTGTCGTCGTGAATTTGAAGGCGAAGAAACGTTAGGTTTAAGCCTTACGTGGAACAAGCGTTACATTACCCTTGCACCCGTTGCAACAGTATTGGGTTTAGCGTTCCAAATGCGTGACCCTGATGGTTTATTGGGCGATGTTAAAAACCTAGGTATTACCTGTGCCTTGATCCCAACCGATCATAAAGGCGTAGAAATTGGCCGTCGTCATAATCCATTAATGATGGCATTTATGAACGGTACCACGAGCGGCGAAGATGTCTTTATCCCGTTAGATTGGATTATTGGTGGCCCTCAATATGCCGGTAAAGGCTGGCGTATGCTGGTTGAATGTTTGTCTGCTGGGCGTGGTATTTCATTACCTGCACTTGCAACAGCATCTGGCCACGTGGCCACTAAAACGACCACAGCTTACAGTTATGTTCGTCAACAGTTTGGTATGCCAATTGGTAACTTTGAAGGCGTACAAGAAGCGATGGCGCGTATTATTGCCAATACCTATCAACTTGAAGCGGCACGTCGTTTAACGACCCAAGGTATCGATTTAAAAGTAAAACCGTCAGTCGTCACCGCTATTGCTAAGTATCACATGACTGAACTGGGTCGTGACGTGCTTGAAGATGCAATGGACATCCAGTCTGGTAAAGGCATTCAATTAGGCCCTAAAAACTATTTAGGCCATGCATTTATGGCTAATCCAATCTCAATTACCGTTGAAGGTGCAAACATTCTAACGCGTTCACTGATGATTTTTGGTCAAGGTGCAACCCGTTGTCATCCGTATGTGTTGGCTGAAATGGAAGCCGCGGGCATGGAAGATGAAACATCGGCACTAGATCGTTTCGATTCATTACTACTTGGTCACATGGGTTATGCCATCGGTAACGCATTACGCTCTTTGGGTAGCGCGTTAACCGGCAGTCGTTTTGCCAGTGCGCCAGTAAGCGGACCCACTCAGCAATATTACCGCGACATGACACGTATTTCGTCATCACTTGCGATTATGACTGATCTATCAATGTTGATTATGGGCGGCGACCTTAAGCGTAAAGAAATGATTTCTGCACGTATGGGCGACGTATTGAGTCAACTATATTTAGCCTCAGCCACGTTGAAGTTATTTGAAGACAATGGCCGTCAACAAGATGATTTGCCTGCTGTGCATTACGCGATGACTGAGCGTTTACACTTAGCGGCTAAAGCACTTGACGATGCGATACGTAATTTCCCAAGTAAAATTGCTGCGGTACTATTACGAGTGTTGATTTTCCCACTGGGTAATCACTTTAACGCACCAAGCGACAAAGTTGCGGTTGAGGTGTGTAAAGGCATGCTTAAGCCAGGACCTGCACGTGACCGTATTACTTTCCTGTGTGGTGAGTTCGACGGTGACACCAGCGGTATTGCTGAAGTGGAAAATGCATTCCTAGCCAAATATGCAGCGAAAGATTTGTACAAGAAGCTTAAAAAAGCACAACGCAGTGGTCACTTAAAGCCTAAGTTACCGATGCTTGAGCTGTTTGATGTGGCGCTTGATAAAGACATCATTACAGAAGCTGAACACAAACAACTTGTAGAAGCCGATGTACTGCGTTTAGCCGCAATCAATGTTAATGATTTCGACAAGTTATAATTGCTTTGAGATATAACATGATTTAACACTAAAGCCCTGACTCAGTCGGGGCTTTTTTATACCTTGAGTTTAGGGAGGATACCAATCACGGCATCTCATCACGGCGGGTGAGTCGAGTGCGATATCTTACTTTAGTAGTCACTTATTAATGCGGATGGGTATTCATTCTGGCAATAAAAAAGCCAACCGCGAGGTTGGCTTTAACATTATTGACTCAGCAGCAGGTGGTTTAGCAGGCTGCGAGGGTCATATTGAGCGAGTTATGCAACAATCAACACTTTACAAGTGTTAGTGCCACCGATGGTTTCCATCGCATCGCCTTTGGTCATCAGTACCATGTCACCACTTGATAAGTAACCAGCCTTAACCATGCAGTTCAATGCTTCTTTCGCTAATTCGTCAGCAGGGAAAGCCGTTGAGTCAAACTCAATTGGCTGAACACCACGATACATCGCCATGCTGGCTAATGTTTTCTGATGACGTGATAAAGCAAAAATCGGTAAGCCAGAACTGATACGTGACATTAATTTTGCCGTTGCGCCAGATTCTGTTAACGAAATAATCGCTTTCACGCCAGCTAGGTGGTTAGCGGCATACATAGTTGATAATGCGATTGTTTCTTCAACTGATGAGAAGCTTTGATCCATACGGTGCTTAGACACTTTCACGCTTGGGTGTGATTCTGCACCTAAACAAACGTTAGCCATTGCCATTACGGTTTCTTCTGGGAAGTCACCAGCAGCAGTTTCAGCTGATAGCATAACAGCGTCAGTACCATCTAATACCGCGTTAGCCACGTCCATCACTTCTGCACGGGTTGGCATTGGGCTAGTGATCATTGATTCCATCATCTGCGTTGCAGTAATAACGGCTTTGTTTAACTGGCGCGAACGTTGAATTAAACGCTTTTGCACTGCAACTAACGCTGCATCGCCAATTTCAACACCCAAATCACCACGAGCAACCATCACTACGTCAGATGCTCTGATCACATCATCCATCGCTTCATCAGTTTCAACGGCTTCAGCACGTTCAACTTTAGCAACGATTAATGCATAACTGCCTGCTTCTACAGCAAGTTTACGTGCAAGGTCTAAATCAGCACCAGTACGTGGGAACGATACAGCTAAGTAGTCAACATCAATCATCGCAGCCGTTTTAATGTCTGCCATGTCTTTTTCAGTCAACGCAGGAGCAGTTAAGCCGCCGCCTTTTTTGTTGATGCCTTTGTTATTCGACAAAGGGCCTGCAACAGTTACAGTGGTAAAGACTTTACGGCCTTCTACACTGTCAACGCGTAATTGCACGCGGCCATCATCAAGCATCAAGATATCACCAATCACAACATCATCTGGAAGTTGCTTGTAATCAATACCCACTTGTTTATCGTCGCCTTCACCTTTGCCTAAATCAGCATCAAGGATAAATTTATCGCCCAAGTTAAGTTTAATTTTTTGGTTGTCTTTAAACGTAGATATGCGGATTTTTGGGCCCTGTAGATCACCAAGAATAGCAACATGTTTGCCTAATTCTTTAGCGATTCTACGTGTATCTGTAGCACGTTTTAAATGATCTTCTGGTGAACCGTGTGAAAAGTTAAGTCTAACCACGTTAGCACCGGCTGCGATAATTTTACGTAAATTGTCATCGCGGTCAGTTGCGGGTCCAAGTGTAGTAACGATTTTTGTTCTGCGGAACATGAGATACTCCGTTAATGATAAGTAAGATTTTGAGTTAAATAGAATTCGGTTATTTAAAGTACACAAGCTATCTTAGTACTTAAATGATGTAACTATATTAACAGACATTCTTAATTAATGTAGTAAAGTTACAAACAAAAAAACGACTTTTACGGTGTACTTTATGTGACATATAAGTGATTTTTACAATAAAAAAGGCCAATCGGGATCACCCGTTTGGCCTTTAGTGTCTTTTAAGTACTGATGTTAGATTACAAACCCGGGATCAAAACTTAATTTATTGTGTAATTATTTAACAGTTCGGGTAACAAATCGCCGTTAAATGGTGAGTTCTTTATTCACGCGAGACTCTTTTAAGACTTCTTTAACCCGTTTTAGGTTTTCACGGAATCTTGGTCCACGGCGCAACGTAAAGCCAGTAGCCAGTACATCGATTGTCACTAACTGTGCTAAACGGGACGCCATTGGCAAGTACATGTCGGTGTCTTCTGGTACTTCCATGGTGACAGGCAACGTACACTCTAATGATAATGGCGAGTTACGGGCGGTAATACCAATCACCGCGGCGCCATTTTCACGAGCAATGCGCGCTATTTCGATTAATGATTTGGTGCGACCAGTGTGAGATATCAACACCACTACATCGCCTTCATTACAGTTAATGCAGCTCATGCGTTGCATTAACACATCATCGAAACAAATTACTGGTACATTAAAACGAAAGAACTTGTTTTGGGCATCGTGGGCAACAGAAGAGGAAGCTCCAAGGCCAAAAAACGAAATAGTCTTGGCTTGCGTTAATACATCAACGGCTTTATTGATGGCCGCTGTATCAAGACTTTGACGTGCGGTATCGAGCGATGCCATTGAAGATTCGAAGATTTTTGTTGTATAAGAGTCTGTAGAGTCGTCTTCTTCAACATGTCGACTAACATAAGGTGTGCCGTTAGCAAGACTTTGTGCCAAATGTAACTTAAAATCAGGGAAGCCTTTAGTATCTAGGCGACGGCAAAAGCGGTTAACGGTAGGCTCGCTCACATCAGCCATCTTGGCTAACGTTGCGATACTAGAATGTATAGCTGTTTGCGGTGAGGCTAATATGACTTCGGCAACTTTACGTTCCGATTTACTAAATTGGGTAAGGCTTTTTTGAACCTTTTCTAGGGTATTCATAAGCAAGCATCCGCTAAAAAGTAGCTAAGTAGTAGGTTATGTAGTTTTATACCATAACTTACAGGAATTTCGTGATTTAAGTTATTTTTTTACCTTTTACACGATCCTGTTGTTATTTTTCAAGACACAGATCACGGTTAAACGGTTTCTAAGCCTTGTTATAGGTAGAAAATAATACCAGATAATGGGTAAAGATGACTAGGTTAACCACAATGCAATATTTGTAAATTAAAGATGCAATATTCAAATTCTGTTGTTATATTACAACAAAAGTGTGTTTTTATTCATCGACCGAATTCGAACATGGCGCACACACATAATCAGGAGAGCTTTCAGCAATGGGCAAATCAATTGGAGCCAAGGCTTGTGACTTCGTACTTTTCGGTACAAAAGGCGATTTAGCTAGGCGTAAATTATTACCTTCTTTATACCAGCTAGATAAAGCAGAGTTACTCGATAAAGAAACCAAGGTCATTGGTGTTGCAAAAGATGCATTCACCCACGAAGAATTCATCGCCCTTGTAACAAAAGCACTAAACACTTTTGTTAAAGATGAAATCTGTCCAACCACGCTAGAACGCTTTCTCAGTCGTTGTCATTACATCGGTACCAATTTTACCGAGCCAGAAGGTTACAAAGCTTTCCACGATTTACTTGAGCCAAGTAAGCGTGTCATGGTGAACTATTTCGCAACGCCTCCTTCAATTTTTGGTGCTATCTGTCGTTGTTTAAATGAGCAAGATTTAATTAAGTCAGACACCCGCGTTGTATTAGAAAAACCCATCGGAACCGATTTAGAATCATCGCATGTGATCAACGATCAAGTTGCCGAATTTTTTAACGAAAATCAGGTTTACCGTATTGACCATTACTTAGGTAAAGAAACCGTACAAAACTTGATTGCACTGCGTTTTGCTAACTCGTTGTTTGCATCGAAGTGGGACAACCGGACAATCGATCATGTCCAAATTACGGTTGCTGAAGAAGTGGGTATTGAAGGCCGTTGGGGTTACTTTGATGGCGCTGGCCAGATGCGCGACATGATCCAAAACCATTTACTGCAAGTGTTAACCCTTGTTGCAATGGACCCACCAGTCAATTTAGACGCTGACAGCATTCGTGATGAAAAAGTAAAAGTGCTTAAGTCATTGCGCCCAATTAACCAAGACAACGTGTACGAGAATACCGTGCGTGGTCAATACAGTGCCGGCTTCTTAAAAGGCTCGCCTGTTCCTGGTTATTTGGAAGAAGAAGACGCGAACACTAATTCAAACACCGAAACCTTTGTGGCATTACGTGTTGATATTGATAACTGGCGTTGGGCTGGCGTGCCGTTCTATTTACGCAGCGGCAAGCGTATGCCGTTCAAGAGCAGCGAAATTGTGGTGTACTTTAAAAATCCACCGCACAACCTGTACCGTGCAAGCTACCGTAACCTGCCACCTAACAAGTTAACCATCCGTTTGCAGCCTCATGAAGGGGTTGAAATCCAAATGATGAACAAGGTGCCTGGTCTTGAGCAAAAGCAGCGTTTACAAACCACCAAATTGGACTTAAGTTTTACTGATACCTTTAAAAACGAACGTATTGCCGATGCTTATGAGCGTTTATTACTTGAAGCCATGTTAGGTAACCAAGCCTTGTTCGTTCGTCGCGACGAAGTAGAGCAAGCATGGAAGTGGGTTGACGGAATCATTCAGTCTTGGGAACAAAGCGGTGAAAAGCCAAAACCGTATCCAGCGGGTACTTGGGGCCCTGTGGCGTCTGTGGCACTTATCACTAAAGACGGCCGTTCTTGGGACGAGTAGGGAGCAGATATGATTAAAGAAACTGTATTTAAATCGTTTGATACACCCGCGGACTTAGAAGCTAAATTAGCCGACAAAATTGCTCAGCAATTGCAAGATGCGGTTGATACTCGTGGCAAAGCCAGTTTAGTGGTATCAGGTGGTTCAACGCCGTTAAAATTATTTGAGTTATTAAGCCATAAGTTAGTCGACTGGAGTGATGTGTACATCACGTTAGCCGATGAGCGCTGGGTTAATGCCGATGAAAAAGATTCTAACGAAAGACTGGTTCGAGCACATTTGTTACAAAATCGTGCCGCCAGTGCCAAGTTCCGTGGGCTTAAAAATATGTTTGCCAGCCCAGAAGCGGGTTGTGACATGACCAGCGAATCATTGGCTAACTTTCCTCGTCCGTTTGACGTGGTCGTGTTGGGCATGGGTACCGATGGACATACCTGTTCATGGTTCCCGTGTAGCGCTGAATTAGATAACGCCCTGACCACCAAGGCGTTATGTGCAGCGGTCAATCCAACTACAGCACCACATGCTCGAATTACGTTATCTAAAGATGCCATTTTAAATAGCCGTCAGATTTATTTGCATCTTGTTGGAGAGTCAAAATTAACTGTATATCATCAAGCACTTGAAAACGATGATGTTACCCAAATGCCCATTAGAGCCGTATTAGCGCAGCGTAAAACGCCCGTTGATGTGTTCTATAGCGCGTAAGGAGTTTTACCATGCATTCAGTAGTACAAACTGTTACCGATAGAATTATTGCTCGCAGCCAACAGTCGCGTTCAAGCTATTTATCTGCTCTAAACGATGCCAAAGCTCAAGGCGTTCACCGTAGTGCATTAAGCTGTGGCAACTTAGCCCACGGTTTTGCTGCCTGTCAGCCAGTAGAGAAAGACTCTTTACGCCAACTGACCAAAGCCAACATTGGTATTGTGACTGCATTTAACGACATGTTATCTGCCCACCAACCGTATGAAACCTACCCAAACATGCTTAAGCAAGCGTGTATGGATGTCGGCAGTGTTGCGCAAGTCGCTGCAGGCGTACCAGCCATGTGTGACGGTGTGACTCAAGGTCAACCCGGTATGGAGCTGAGTTTACTGAGCCGCGAAGTCATTGCTATGTCGACCGCAGTAGGGTTATCGCACAACATGTTTGACGGTGCTTTACTACTGGGTATTTGCGACAAAATCGTTCCAGGCCTATTGATTGGTGCATTGAGTTTTGGTCATTTACCGATGTTATTTGTGCCAGCAGGCCCAATGAAGTCCGGTATCCCAAACAAAGAAAAAGCCCGTATTCGTCAGCAATTTGCCCAAGGGCAGGTTGACCGCGCCGCATTGCTTGAAGCGGAATCTAAGTCTTACCACAGTGCGGGTACGTGTACCTTCTACGGCACCGCTAACTCTAACCAATTAATGCTAGAAGTCATGGGCTTACAGTTGCCAGGTTCATCTTTTGTAAACCCTGATGACCCATTACGTGATGAGTTAAGCAAAATGGCGGCTAAGCAAGTGTGCCGTTTAACCTCATTGGGCACGCAATACACCCCAATTGGTGAAGTGGTTAGCGAAAAGTCAGTGGTTAACGGTATCGTTGCATTACTCGCTACCGGCGGTTCAACTAACTTAACCATGCACATTGTGGCTATTGCCCGTGCTGCCGGCATTATTGTTAACTGGGATGACTTCTCAGAATTGTCGGCTGCTGTACCGCTTATTGCCCGCGTTTATCCAAATGGTCATGCTGATATTAACCATTTTCATGCTGCTGGCGGTATGGCTTTCTTGGTTAAAGAGTTACTTGATGGCGGCTTAATTCATGAAGACGTTAATACTGTTGCCGGTTACGGTTTACGCCGTTACACCCAAGAGCCTCGTTTAATCGATGGCGAATTAAAGTGGGTTGATGGTGTCACTGAATCGTTAGACAAAGAAGTACTAACGCATCTTGATACGCCTTTCCAAAGCAACGGCGGCTTAACCTTACTAAAAGGAAACTTAGGCCGTGCTGTGATTAAGGTTTCTGCAGTCCCAGCAGGTAATCGTATTATCGAAGCTCCTGCGGTTGTGATTAACGATCAAAATGAAATTGACGAATTATTTAAGTCTGGCTCGTTAGACCGTGATTGCGTTGTTGTTGTGAAAGGCCAGGGTCCTAAAGCTAATGGTATGCCTGAACTGCACAAACTCACGCCATTCTTGGGTACCTTACAAGATAAAGGCTTTAGAGTCGCATTAGTCACCGACGGCCGTATGTCTGGCGCATCAGGTAAAGTGCCTGCAGCTATTCATTTAACACCAGAAGCATTAGACGGCGGTTTAATTGCCAAAGTACAAGATGGCGATGTGATCCGTATCGATGCGACCACCGGCGAATTAACGCTTTTAGTCGATGAGAAAACACTTGCTAACCGCACCGCAGGGATTGTGGACTTACACCATTCAGCGTACGGCATGGGCCGTGAATTGTTTGGTGCGTTACGTCGCAGCTTAAGCAGCCCAGAAACAGGCGCTCGCAGCACTAGCGCTATTGATGAATTATATTAAAAATAAAGGAAGTCGGTAACATGATTGAGCCTAATAACTGGTTACTTCAACCACAAGAAGTGTTTAAACGTAGCCCAGTAGTTCCGGTTATGGTAATAAACAAACTAGAACACGCTGTGCCTTTAGCCAGAGCATTGGTTGCTGGCGGGATCAGTGTATTAGAAGTGACATTACGTACTCCTTGTGCACTTGAAGCCATCGCTAAAATTGCTAAAGAAGTGCCTGAGGCCCTTGTGGGTGCAGGTACTGTTTTAAATGAAGCTCAGCTTAATCAAGCCGTAGCAGCAGGTTCGCAGTTTATTATCACTCCTGGTGCCACGGTTGATTTATTAAAAGCGGCTAAAAAGGGCACAGTGCCTTTAATCCCAGGTATTGCCAGTATTTCTGAAATCATGGTGGGAATGGAGTTAGGTTACACTCACTTCAAATTTTTCCCTGCTGAAGCTTCAGGCGGCGTGAATGCACTTAAGTCATTCTCTGGCCCATTAGCGGATATTCGTTTTTGCCCAACAGGTGGCATCAGCCCAGCGACATACAAAGAATACTTGGCTCTGCCAAACGTTGATTGTATCGGCGGCAGCTGGATTGCCCCAACAGATGCAGTAGACAATGAAGAATGGGATCGTATTACGCAGTTATGTAAAGTCGCGCTAGCCGCACTTTAAATAATGATGTAATGACATCACGTTAAAAACCAGCTAATTAGCTGGTTTTTTTATGGCTTTTTTGTTTTCATATAGCCGTTAGTATATGGCCTGCGGCCACTAACGTCGTGGCGCTTCTCCCCACCAGAGCAAAGGTCATAAGTAGTCAACTTACGCAGGGGGGAATCGTCGTCCCGGTAATGCTTTTGAGCCGAGATCCAGGTGTTAGTTTTTGTACTTTGTACTTTGTACTTTTGTACTTATGGCCTACGGCCACTAACGTCGTGGCGCTTCGCCCACACCAGACCAAGAGGAAACCAACGGCTGTTCCCTCTTTATTTTCTATAAAAGAATTGGCCCAGCCGATATTGAAAAAGGTCAGTCAAAAACTACATAAAGATGGCTCGTTAGCCAAAACAAAAACCAGTGATTTTAGCAATACTTACACTAAAAAAAGACGGAATACAATACATGATATCAAGACATTTTGAAGCAAAAAAAATAGAGCGTATAATTGATAAAATTAATAGATACGAAGAGTTACTGCACATAGGTCTCAACACCATTAAAACTCAAAATGCTCAAGACGTTTTAGGTGGCTCTATTCAAGATGCTATTAATGCCTTTGGTGAGGCGGTGTTGGCTGATGTGCCCCATCAAAAAATTGTGCGCTATTTACAACATATTAAAGAGTTTGGTTGTGCCAATTTTGCTTTTGTTTGCAAGCAAGGTGAAACCTTTGATGTAACTATTAATAATGATACTTTTGCGTTAACAGGTGGTCCTGCGGGTGCTTATTTACATACAGATGTGTGGGAAAAAGTATTTTATGCAGCGGTAACACAGCGTGACAAAAAGGCGATAGAGCAACTTATTCAAGTACCTCAAAGTGTGTTTGATAATGCAAACATTAAAGCTGATGCATTTGATACTGCGCTTATTAATTTAATGAAGGGTTTATTTGAGCCTGAAGCCAATATGGGGGACTTACTTGAGGCGGCATTAATTGCGGCTGACCCTAATGCAATAGCGTCTGGTCGTCGCCGTTATGTACAACATATTTTGTTGCCTTTGATGCCAGTATACCGCTGTATTTACACAGCCAACGCACAAGATGAATTTAATGAAGCCATGGTAGAGGCGCTAGAGGCTCATAAAAAATATTGGAAAAAGGATGAAAGAGAGCGGCAAGGGTGGATATCACTGCCATTGATGGCTGCTGCTAGCCATGCTTATGATATTAAAGGTTACCAGTTAACGGTTGAAACTGATTACATTCCTGATTTTTTAGTCAAAAATGACTTTGACGTAACAGAAAGATAACAAAGGCGTATTATAGTTGATGCTTTTATTCATTTTCATGTATTCCATTTCACAGAAAATACCAGTGAAACCCATTCTGACTCAGGGGCTGATCATACTCGATCGCTTTTCATACATCCTTTTTAAAAACAAAGAGATAAAAAATAGCTTGATTGATCTCGCCAGTGTGATCAAATAGCGCTCTTTTTCTTTGTCTTTATACTTAATAT